>JAIQFF010000189.1 GCA_020073395.1 Terriglobia bacterium | reverse complement strand
CCTGTCGGACCCGGCGGTGGAAGAGGCGCTGTACGACTCGGCGGGGATGCGGCAGTTCGTGGGCATTGATTTGGGCTGTGAGCCGGTGCCGGACGAGACCACGGTGTGCAAGTTCCGGCATTTGCTGGAAGCACACCAACTGGGCGAACAGATGCTGGGGCAGGTGAACCTGCACTTGCAAGCGCAGGGGGTGCGAATCACGACCGGCACGATCGTGGACGCGACCATCCTGCATGCACCCACTTCGACCAAGAACCAGGAGCAGCACCGCGATCCGGAGATGCACCAGACCAAGAAGGGGAACCAGTGGTACTTCGGGATGAAGGCGCACGTGGGAGTGGATAGCAAGACCAAGATCATCCACACGGCAGTGGCGACGGCGGCCAACGTCGCCGACTCGGCGGTGCTGCCCGATCTCTTGCACGGCGACGAAACGCGGGTGTGGGGCGATCAGGCTTATCGCGGACAGACCGAAGTGATTCGCGAGTGCGCGCCCCAGGCGCAGGACTGTACCCATCGGCGCTACCGCTACAAGGATCAGGCGGACGAAGTAGAGCGGGCGAAGAACCGGATGAAGTCGACGGTGCGCTCGAAGGTGGAGCACGTGTTTGGGGTGATGAAGCTGAAGTTCGGATTTGTGAAGCTACGCTATCGAGGGCTGAAGAAGAATGCCAACCAGCTGTTTGCCGTGTGCGCACTGGTGAACCTGTATCTGGCGCAGAAAAGACTGTTGCTTCTGGCACCGGCTTAGTCTGAGAGCGAAGGTGCTGAACACGGGCGAGCCGCCGACGAAGCGGGCGGAAGACCGGAAACAACCGAATCCAAACGCTTGCACCGGCCTGGCAGAACACGTACTACCTCGAAGACACTGGCTTATTCAGAGTTTCCCTAAGGCGGCATGCCTACCCCCGCAGCATAGAGCACAGCCTCACCTGCACTCAAGCCAAGATCGTCGTCGATCATTTCATCGTCGAGAGCCGCCGTGCAAAATGGGGCAAGCCCTAGCCAAGTCGCTACCAGGCAAAACGTCTGGCAGAAGTGGCCGGCCTCAAGAAGAATTACCCGATAGGCCCGCGAGAATCGATACCGCCACATAACCCGTGCAAGTATGGTTGTCATTACGAACAGTACTGAACAGTCTTGAACCCAGTCCTGATGGCCACACAACTGGTCCATGCGGTGTGCAAATTTCCCCTTTTTCATGAGTTCCAAAGTATGGCGGTCGGGTCGGTAGTGATAAATACCTCTGTCAAGGCCGCTAATACGGGAGCACCACAGATAGACCTCTAACGAATGGCGAGCTCCACCGGACGGACTGGTCTTGACCGGAAGCCTACCCAGCCCGGGCCATTGGATATAGTTCGTAAAGCCCCACGTGAGACGTAAGAGGATAGAGAGCTGATCGAGCGAAACCTTTCCCGCTCCGAAATGGCGATGGGTGCGGCGCTTTAGCAACACTTCGGGCAATTGGCCGCGAAGGTGCGGGCTCGGGTCCGGAAGGTCAATTTGTCGACGAGTTGGAAAAGTCTTTACTGAAGGAGGTGGGGGCTGCCGCCGCTTCAGAGCACGGTTGAAACTAGCTTCATCGATCGTGAGCGGCGCAGCATGGATGTTTTTGGTCGCGTAGTGGAAGAAGCGAGCTTCTACACCCCAGATCCGCCAAGCTGACAACTCTTCTTCTCGTTTTGAGGCTGAACTGCCTTTTATTACCACCGCCGTATGGGCAATCAATCGCCGGAGGCTAGATCGAATTGATGCGCCAGTGTACCCTGGAAGCAAACGCTCGATGTCGCGAATAGTCCTCCACCGATCCAACTGAGCAAGGATCGGCACTAGAACGGGCGATGCTTCAAATTCTCTTCCCGACAAATAGTTCTTGTAATGGAACTTGCCATCCTGGAAAAAGAAAATCAAACAATTCGACCGTTTTACAAGAATGCGACGGTTCTTCATACTTTAGGCCGCCGATTCGCCGAAGTGACTTGTACTATCCCCCACCGCCACCTCCTTTTGGGCACCTCGGACCGTAGTGCATAGGTGGAGAATCAGGTTCACCGAGAAGGGCATTGATTTCTTTCTCAACCAGATTCAACTTGCTTTTGGCTTTTTCTATGCTGTTCTTCAGCGCATGAAGCTTCCTGGCTAGGTCTTGTTTCTTTTTCTTCTTGCGATTTTTCTTACCGCTCATGGTAATCTCCCCTTCTAACCTTCTAACCTGCATTTGCACGATAGCCGGACGTGCTCTTATGTTCAGAAAGTCGCACGTCCTGATTCCGCTATTTTGCGGCTCTTAATTAGCCTTGAGGATACTCTGGGACCCGGGACATCTTGGAACCAGCAAAAAGCGATGTCAAGGACTAATGCTGTAAAGGAAGGAAAAAACCGCTTATCTCACGGTGGCCGTCAAGTTTGTGGGTGGATCTGGCGTTGTCTCGTCCTGCACCATGTAGAAGAAGGGATCTACCGATCCCGAAAGGACAATACCGGCACTATCCAACAGACGCCAGGGCGCTGTGAGGGTGGTCTTGCGTAGATACAGGGCTCCATTGGGGGTCGCGGGCGTAGGTGGTGTGCTAGGGAAGTTGCTTGGATCGGGTGTGTTCCATGCTGGAAACACGCCGTAGAAATCTTTGCCGACGGCAATGAGCCGCGTATAGTCGGCCATCTCGCCCGCCTGGTTAGTGCGTGCCAAGATCAGGTCATCCCACTGTGTTCCGGTAGCATCGGTGGTACGACGAAAGTGGGTCTCCCACCGGCCCGAGACGAGTTGCTGATACATAAGACCGACCTTTCCATCGCTATTGATAGCGATGGATGCCAGATCTGCGTTGTTGACGGTCAGCAGATCGGGTAACCGGGTGGCCGGATTGGGTAACCAGGTGGCCCCGCGGTCGAGCGAACGACGCACGTGCAGCCTGTACTGGGACTGCGGCCCTGTGTTATCACCCCAAACCAGGTACACCGTATTGCTGTTCGTGGGGTCAACGGCGATGGAGAGGTCGTTGTTCAGGCGTTGACCTCCGAGGCCGGGCGCACCCTCATAGTCTACAATAGGAACCCCAACCGCTACTCGCCGCCCCGGATACGTATCAGGATCTGTCAAGTCTTTGAAGTCGTTGTTCCCCCAGTCGTCGTCGCGTGCGACGATGATATCGGTAGTGACGGTTACAAGGTCCCAGTGACGCCATCCCTTGTACGCAACGTAAACCGAACCATCGGTGTGGGCGATTGGGCGAACTTCGTACCCGTCATGCGGCGACGTCGAACGATGCTCGAGGCGCACCTGCTTGAATACCGGCACGGCCGCGAGAGCGTCGAAGCAAACATCGACAGTGGCCGATTGAGGCATATGACCGAGGTCGTGGTAGCCGAGATACAGTCGGTCTGGGCCAAAGACTCCGCTGAAAGCATAAGCATATGGCTGATCAATGTTAGGCCGTGTGTCGATTTCAGGAAACGGGCCCGTGTTCGTGGGATTGGAGGTCCGAACCACATGCATTGTAGCGGTGATACCGTCTGGGGAGCGCGCGATTGCCCAGTAAAGCTCGCCGGAAGTACCAAAACCGCTCGATTGATCCACCAAGTCGCCCGTCTGGGTGAAGTTCTTCTGCCAACTCTGACCGCGATCGTAGGAAAAAAAGTATCCGGTATTCCCTGGAGGCGAGGTGTCCGCCATGATCGCCATTTCGTTCGCATTGGCCGGATTCACAGCGATCGAAGGCTGCCAGTTCGGGAACGCCTCATTGGTGAGAACAGCCGGGATCATGTTGACCACGCGAACGACTGTCATACGCCACTCTCTTGGCTGAGCAGTCTTTTTACTAGCGGTCGCTTAGACAAAGGCTGGACATCAGCCTCGTCCAGAACGGTAAATAACTCCGAGGGCAGTGTCGGAATTGGTTCCGGGAAAAGAGTCCCATCCGGAGGTCGGTGCAGCAGGAAAATTGCCCGCTGCTTCTCTGCAAGGCGTGGCGATTGCACCCAGGTGGGTCTTTTGCTCGTTGGGAATAAGACTGTTGCATGATGCCTGGGCTGACCATGCAACACTTCGGTAGTTTTGAGAGTCGCCGCCGCCCACTGCGGGGCATTTCGCGAACGGATATCAAAGGGGGTCGGCTGGACGTCCGTAACTTCCGCGACGACGACGAGGACAGCATCGGCAAGCCGGTCGGCCAAATGGCGCTCAGGAAGACGCGCTACCTCGGCCTCGACGTCATCTTCCTGGCGCGCATTGAGGTGCGCTACTTCGCGTACGGCGATCCCGCCGCCTTGAATCCAGCCCAGGGCGAAGAAGATCGCAGCCTGTTTCGGTTTCAGTTCGCCCGGATTAAGAAGCTCCACTGTCACCAACTTGCCATGCAAATCGCCCAGAGCCGGGTCAGTTCGGATCGGCTTAGCGATACGCACAACGGACAGATTCTTGCGCGGCGGCAGGTTAGTGACCGACGAGGCACCCAGCTTCATCACCGTGGCTCTAAAAATGAAGCTTGAACGGCGGACAAAATCTTGAATTTCTGGCCGCGAATTTCGCACGACAATATCTCCGCATCTTCGAGGACAGTTGACGTCGTCCTAAGACATCCGACGAACGCCAACACAAGGGCTTTAAAATCACCTGGCCGCCGTCGACTGCAAACAGTCGCTGTCCAGTTACATCGCGGGCGCATTGTGATCAAGCAGAGTAAGGATTCTTGGTCAAAGATTTATCGTAGTCTCTCCGTTCTCCATATCAGGCAATCCAATTCGTATGTACCGGTGGGTACTGAGCGACACAATCATACTCTTCGAGAACCAGATTTTCTCGTTCTGGCGAAAACATAACACCCCGCATTGACGAGGAACGGGATGGCCAGTCTTTTCTCCAGAGGTATCAACCATGAGACGACTCATTCTTGCCGGTGTGTAGCCGGGTAGGCTGGTGTAGCCTCCTCGAGATCTATCTCGTAAGAGACCTTCCGGAGAAGAGTATTGCAAGAGCCTACACAGGGCTACACGGCTACACGCACGACCAGAAATCCGAGCGGTGCTAAGGCCGGAGCGGCAATAGGCGTACTGGCGCAAAATACATACAGGAATGCTCAAAAACCTAATTTGAAAGGTAGTGCGGCTTGGTTTCTCGGGACCAAATATTATTCCGAGGGCCGGCAATTTGCCCAACCCGCGAGGAGAATCCAACGATGTCTCTGCACCGCAAACTCAGTGCGTCAAGCGTCCTATTGGGGACCCTGCTGTTCACCCTGAATTTCGTCGCGCAAAACCCTGCCGCCGACCTCGTCCTAATTCACGGCCACATCCTCACCGTGGATGCCACCGATTCGGTAGCCCAGGCCATCGCCGTCCGCCACGGCGTTATCGTGAAAGTCGGCACCGACGCCGAAGTTCACCGTAGCGGATTATCACCGGATAAAGACCACCATCGCTCGTTTTTTTTTCGTCGTGTCTATTCCGCCCGAACACGAACCCCCTCGCGTAGTTGATTGGATGGATGCAGAATCAGGTCTTCGCCAACATTAATCCCACTTAGAATCTCTGCCTCAATTTGGTTTCTATGACCGATCTCAATGGTACGCCGGCGGGTTCGTCCCGCATCCACCACAAAAACGCTCCAGCCATCGCGCTCGCGAAATGTCGCGCTACCGGGTATCTTCAGAACGTCCGCGCTCTCCCAGGTCACAATACGAGCCTCCAGTGATCGTTCCTTCTCAATAAGTTGGAGGCTTATACAGCGATTCTTTCGCCGAACTCCAGTTTGAGCTTGGCCGCCTGCGCCGCTATTTTTAGTCGATTGCGGAACTGCGTGCAACGTTCTCGCACAGCGCGCCCAACCTAATTTATGTCCAACTTTTCGAGTTCCCGCTTGCTGGCCACTGCCCAGATTCTCCGTCTCAAATGGTCGGTTCGGGCTCGGCACGAAGTCCGCTGATCGATTTAATGTCGATGCGAAAGAACACAGTCTCCATCGAAGAAACCAGCAATCTGTCGCGTGCTTCCGAGAGAGGGATTCGCCACCAATCAGGGCGCTGCGCGAGCAGTTCCCGCGCATGTTCCCGCTCAGCGGTGTGGTACTGCGGCTCACTCAGTTCCAAGTAGGTTCCAGTCACTATTACGCTAAGCCAGTTCGACGAATTTCCTATTTCATCGGCTTGCAGACAAACCTTGGGATTTTGCCGCATCCACTTAATCTTCTTGCCGACAGTCGAAAAGATGTAGATGCGTTCAGGTTCATACGAAAAGCGAACAGGTACAACATACGGTTGGTTGTCCAACGAACATGCCAGCCTCCCAACAGACACGCGTTTCAACAGCTCACTGCATTCTTCTTGGGAAATTGCAATGATTCGCATGACGGCTTCTCTCCTGACACCGCTGCCAGTCTAAACTACGGCGCGCTTATTGAACTCCTTGGTGACCACGCAACAGAATCCGGCTGCACGCGTGACCTCGCTCATCACCTAAATAATTTGTTTAGGCATGGCGGGTGGCCCCACTCATTCGCGGTTTTTGAATGAGTGGGTCTCGTTACAATCGTTCTTTTTGACAGTCGCGCAACCTAGGCGTACTTTGGCGTGGGTTGTTGGCTTATGTTTCTTGGCCTGTTCAGTCCGAGGGTACTCGCATTGATAATTGGGGGGATCATTGTGATCTTCATTTTGGTCAACGCCTTGAGAAATCCGAAGTAGGTTGAGCCGTGCAAATCAAATAGGCCAAACCCGACCATTTAGGCGCGTCTGGGCTTTTATCGGGAACGCGTAAATCAGGCAGGGAAGGTAAGAGGAAGGCGCAGCACCCCCTCCCCGTGTGCAAGTCCTCACACAAGGTAAGAGTCACTTCAAAGAGCGCTGGGGGTGAGAAGTCCATCATCACTCCGCTTTCGACTGAAACTCCCCGGCGCTCTTTGCATCCAGCGTCAGCAAGAATCCATCGTGCTCAATGGCCCCACCCCGGTGCTTTGTCTTGTACAGCGGGATGCGTTTCTCTGCCGGTAACCACCCCAGAACGTCAAGAAGAATTTCGTCCGTGATGACACCGTCGCGTATCTTAAATACCCGCGACATCGTTGACACGCCTTTTGGGAAAACCATGGCTCCCTCCAAAAATAAAGGGCCAAAGTCAATGGCAGGGAAAGGCGCCAGGAAGACAGAGCGTGGCATTCGCTGCTGAAATTCCCTGTTCGGCACAGTCACTAGGCTGCGTTGGCTGCACCGTATTTGGGCAATTGACCCTCGGTCTGACTGGGTATAGCGTACTCTCAATAACAGCTTGAATTGCATCGTCCATGGGTGCCGCTGCTTATCTGGGCGCCTTAAATGGGTGTGGGTGAGGGTGAGTGTAACCGCAGGCGATTTTGTTGAAAGGGTGGAGAAGGAAACCACGTCGAAGTGGTTTGTGTTGTGGGAGATAAGTTTATGAATACTGCCGTTTGCAAAAGTTTGGATGCCCGATCATGGAAAGACCTTTACCAAGCTGCGATTTGCGAGTCGGATTTGAATAAGCTGCCGGAACGCATAGCTGATGCGGAGACTGCCCTCGTGAAGCGGGCGCGAGACTTGTTCTATTCGTCCGGAGACAAAATTGACGAGGCGGAAAGTTTGGACGATGCGATGTGCATCCTTCATGCACTCCGTAGATCACTGAAGCGCAGACCGACTGCCATTCAAAGAACGACCGATTTTGATTACCTGAGAAGTGCATGAACTCGGCAATGGCATCTGGGAAATAGCATCGCCTCCGCCAACACTTCGTCCTGTTTCTGCATCTCCATATCGGCGAGACTATCATTGGAGAACACAAATGAAATTCAAAAAGAAAGAACTACTTTTTGGCATTCTGCTAGGTGCCGGACTCAACCTGCTTAATTCCTTGCGTGAGCATCTGCCGGACAATGTAGACGACATCAAGACCAGAGTCAGGGACACCTATGATACTGCGTATGACCGCGTGAGCCGCGCCAGCGACGCGCTTCGCGGTCAGGAAGATTCGCACATACTCGGCAAAGTCGGTGCTCTGCTGATCGGAGTTGGCGTCGGCGTAGGAGTCGGCCTGCTAATCGCCCCGGCAAGCGGTGAAGAAACACGAACCGGAATCACCGACAAAGTTTCGGACATCGGCGAGAAAGTCCGTGAGCAGGTTGCAAAAAAGCCGCAGACCGCAACCGGGACTCACGGCGAGTAGCCCCCAGCGCTTCTTTGAAGTGACTTTCAGGCTGTGCGAGGATTCATGCGCGGGGAAGGCGCGGAGATGCAGAGGCGCCTACCCCGCAGCGTAGTGGCGGGTAATTCAGGTCAAGAGCAAGCGCCGGTGTCGGCCCACCAAACGCTGTTCTGGGACTGTCCCGATCAGATTGCGGGCGAGTTCATCGATTCGCCCAAGACTACCCCGGACTCCAGCCACTCCGCTCAGGATGACAACCGCGACCGAAGTGTAGCGCTCCTCGTCGCACGAGCGAGGACGCTCGCGCCTACATTGGACGGCGCCTTACGGCAGCAGCCCAAATACTCCCACACTATTCGTCGTCCCCACGTACACTTTGCCATTTACGACCATAGGAGTGATGAACTTGTTGCCCGCTCCGAACTGATCGCGGCTGC
>JAIQFF010000188.1 GCA_020073395.1 Terriglobia bacterium | reverse complement strand
GGCGACGGCGTTCCCAGTCACTCGCGCTACGAACTGCTTCGCCGTTCTTGAAGACCAGCGGATCGGGAAGGGTGTAGGTACCAACCTTGGACTCGTCGTAGTTGGCAGGTGGACTTTGTGCGCTCGCGGAGAGGGCAATGAGCAATGCGGCAACTGCCCAGCAATAGTGCGGCTTCTTCACCAGCGACACGGGTAACCTCCGCTCATCCAAAGCACGATCGCGGGAATTCTACGCCAGGTGGAAGAGTTGCCGCTGGGTTTCGTTGCCGGAAGGCTATGGCGCGTTATGGAGGAATTTGATACCTCCGGCGATGGCGTTCATGCCAACTGGCCAGATCGCTTTTTCGCGAAGATCGTCGACAGTTTGCTCACCAAGACGAGGAACAACGGTGCCCGAGTAGGAAAAGCGATGACTTACATACTCAGCGCCCGTGAATTGCTCGATTCGCTCTGCCACTGATGAAAGCTGTCGCGGCAGATCCTCTCGCGGCCGAGTCCCTGAAGGAACGGAGCGGGCATTCCTGGCTACCGGTTGGTTGGGCCCCGCGCGAAGTACGTTTGGTGCGCTATCATCGTCGCGTGAAAAATCTACGTGGCTGCGCCGCCGCCCTTATCTTATCCGTCACCATCAATCTGGCCCATGCTCAGCATGCTGTGCCTGCCACAACTGCCAAGCCGGCAGAACAGGTGGCGGCCCCCCTCGTCGGCAATAATGGCTATCAGCCGGTTTGGTGGAAGGAAGCCGTCGTCTACCAGATTTACCCGCGCAGCTTCCAGGACTCGAATGGCGATGGTATCGGTGACCTGAACGGCATCACCGAGCACCTGGACTACCTGCAGAAGCTGGGCATCAACGTGATCTGGCTTTCGCCGCATTACGACTCGCCGAACGCCGACAACGGTTATGACATCCGCGACTACCGCAAGGTGATGCAGGAGTTCGGCACGATGGCCGACTTTGACCGCATGCTCGCGGCCATCAAGGCGCGGCATATGCGACTCATTATCGACCTCGTGGTCAATCACACCTCCGACGAGCACCACTGGTTTGCAGAGTCGCGCGCGTCCAAAGACAATTCGTACCGCGACTACTATATCTGGCGCGACGGCCGCCCCAACCCTGCCGATCCGTCTGTCCCGCTCCCGCCCAATAACTACCCAAGCTATTTCTCCGGCCCCGCGTGGCAATTTGATCCAATTACGCAGCAGTTTTACCTTCATCTCTTTGCGGTAAAGCAGCCCGACCTGAACTGGGATAATCCCAAAGTCCGGGAGGACGTTTTTTCACTGATGCGCTTCTGGCTTGACAAAGGAGTCGACGGATTTCGTATGGATGTGATCCCGCTGATCTCCAAGCAGCCCGGCCTTCCCGACCTGACGGCCGAGCAGCTCAAGGATCCGTCGCGCATATGGGCGAACGGGCCGCATCGCGATGAGTACCTGCAGCAGATGAACCGCGAAGTGCTGTCAAAGTATGACGTTATGACCGTCGGCGAAGCCATCGGCATCACGCTGTCTGAGGAGACAAAAATCATCAACAGCGATCGTAAAGAGCTGAGCATGGTCTTCAACTTCGATGCTGTGCGTTTGAATCGCGGCGAGGGCTACACCGAACGGGCATGGACGCTGCCGGCTTTGAAAGCCATCTACGACAACCACGCCCGCGTGCTGGATAAGACCGACTGGGACACAGTCTTTCTATCCAACCACGACAACCCGCGGCTGGTCTCAAACTTTGGCGATGATTCAACGCAGCAATTTCGTATTCGTTCGGCCAAACTGCTTGAAACCATGCTGCTCACGTTACGGGGCACACCATTTCTTTATCAGGGCGATGAGATTGGTATGACCAACTATCCCTTCACCCATCTCGATCAGTTCAACGATATCGAGGTCAAGAACGCATACCAGGCCAAGGTGCTAACCGGAAAGATGCCGGAAGCGCAGTTCATCGCGGAATCGCATCGCTTTGGCCGTGACAACTCCCGCACGCCCATGCAGTGGAGCGCTGCTCCCAACGCCGGCTTCACCACCCCGGCAGCGAAGCCGTGGCTTGCCGTCAACCCGAACTATACGAGTATCAACGCCGCCGAAGAGGTGGCCAATCCGGACTCCGTCTACCACTACACTCAGCGTGCTATTGCGCTGCACCGCGCGCACCTGGCGTTTGTGTATGGCGACTACCAGGACCTCGACCCAACCAATAGTCAGGTCTTCGCCTATACCCGTACTCTCACTGTGCCTGGGAAGCCTGCCCAGCGCTTCCTGGTCGTGTTGAACTTTGGCGAAAAGCCTGTCGAGTACACACTGCCTGAGGGTGTGAAGGCGGGAAAGCTCCTGCTGGCCGACGCTCCTGGGACCGCAGAAGCGAGTACCTCGACGCTGCACCTCGGAGCTTGGGACGCACGCATCTACACCTACTAGTCGAAGCGAATTTGTCCGCACAGGCGGCTCTAGCCTGCGCAGAATACTGACTATCAAATAAGCTCCAGGCGAATTAGCAACTTGCGGCTGCGAGCTTTCATCGCGGGCGTTCCGTTCCGAATGGCCACGCGTAGAATCTCTAGCACTCGGGGTCGAATACTCGGTTCATCCTGCGCCAAGTCAGCCAGTCCCTGAAGAGCGCAGGTCTTGACAATGGAACTACGGTCTTCCAGATAACTGTTCAACGAAGATGTCGCGAGTTTACGTTCCTTGCTGTTCAGCAGGAGCCGTGGCACCATGACCGCGAGATGCCAGCGCAATTCCTGTTCCTCGGTCTCGGTCATCAAGGCCAGCAGTTCCTTCTTGTAGGGCTGGAGGAGTTTTCGATGCTTCCGCGTGACCTTCTCGGTCGCATCCGCGGCCCGCATTCGCACGAGCGGATCAGCGCGCCACAAACCTGCGATCAGCCCAGCAAACAGCTCTGGATGGCCGGACACAACTGCCGCGACTTGGTCTGAGCGGCCGATTGTTCGTCGATCCCCGCCTTCCAGGAGAGTAAGAATGTCTTTTCGGGCATTGAGAGTAGCGAGCATTATATGAGATATGGTCCAAGGCTCGTTCTGATAAGCCCTATGTTATAGGCGTCGCAAGTCGCTGGTGAGACCGCGAACCGCTTACCAGTGTCCACTCCCAGCAGTTCCCGCTAAATGCTCCGCTCTGACGCGCAAGCCCAGAAGTGATGGCGCTGGGCATTTCGATTCGAACCAACACGCGGCAACTCACGGATGGTCGGCAAAGCAGAAGCTATCAGGCGGGGCTAGTCCTGTGAAGTCGGCTGCTAGGAAGGTGCAACCAGTCAGGGCCTGGTTGTCTCGAACGGATCGACGGCGCGAAGAGGAATCCTACCTCGAGTTAGCGCTTATGGGGCTCGGCCCCAATGGATCGTGGAACCAGCTAGTCTTCGGGCGCGGGCTCGTTCGGTGCAGTTTCGGCGGGAGCCAGAGGTAATTGTGAAGCGCTGCTGAGCAGGCCGCGCTCCTGGGGCGAGAACTCGCTCTTGAAGCGGTCGGACTCGATGACTTGTTGACGCTGGGCAGGAGGCATGGCGCTGAGATCGCGGATTGCGGTCCGCAGTTTCCGTCGGCGATCGGGAGGCAGATCTCTGAGTTGCGAAAACAGCTCCCGCGCCTGCTGTTTCTGGCCGGGAGTCAGATGCTCCCAGGTTTCCATGCGTTGCAGGATGCGGTTTTGCTGCTGCTGCGGCAGGCTGCTGAAACGCTGCAGGCGCTCCTTCAATACCTGTTGCCGCGCCGGCGGAAGGCTGCGGAACTGGGGATCGTTGTCCAGCGCCTTCTGCTGCTGGTCGGGAGGCAGGTCCTTGTAGCGGCGCAGCCACTGTCCGGCGTGTCTGCCTTGCGCCTGGGCCTGCTGCCGCGCCTCTTGCCTTTGCTGGCGCCTTTCAGCAAAACGGCCCTGGGCCCAACACGGAGAAGCGGCTGACGCCAGTATCAGGGCCGCGGTTGCTACTCTCATCGTGATGAACTTCAGTCCGGACACTGTTTGTGATTCTCCCGATTCGCACCTCGCCATTTGCGATCATGATCCGCCACCGCAAAGCTCGCCAAGACGGCCGCAAAGGACGCCAAAGAACGTTTACGGATTGGCAGTCACATCCGCCTGCACCGCGAGGTCATCAAGCACATCGAAGTCGGAGTACAGATTCTGATTTTTCTCCAGCGCCTGCAAATCTCCCACAGCCGTACCCGGCTCTGCCTGAGTTTGCGGGCCTACTGCCACCAGCGGGGATACGGTATTGTTTCCCCTCTCGCCACTGTTCATACGAACCAGGCTTACGCCGACAACCATGACCAGGGCGAATGAGGCGGCCAGCACCGATTTGCGCAGCCATCGCATCCAGCCGGTGGTTTGCTTTGCGCTCTCCTCGTGCAAACGCGCGCGCATGCGGACATCAAAATAAGGCGAAGGCTCCGGCGCCTGCCATTCGTCCAACAGGGACATGGTCTGGCGGAAGGCCTCGAGCTTGCCGGCACACTCCGCGCAGGAGTCGAGGTGGGCCTTCACTTCGGGCGTGACCGCGGTCAGTCCAGCGGCCAGGTCCGGCATTACTTCGCGGGCTTCATTGCACTTCATAACTGCTTCCTTTACACAAACTCTTTGAGCTGTTCGCGCAGTGTTTCGTAAGCGCGAAACAGCAATGACTTGGTGGCGGATTCGCTCAGCTTCAATACATCGGCAATCTGGCGATACTCCATCTGCTGATACTTGTGCATCACCACCGCGATTCTCTGCCGCTCCGGCAGGGCCTGCACCCGCTGCCGGATGGCGGCCACCCGCTCCCGCCGCACGATCGCGTCTTCGGCGCTGGGCGTCCGGTCGGGCAGGTCGAGGGTGTGTCCGCTCTCCTGGTCCGGCTCGTCCAGGCTGACCGTATTCTCGGGACGCTCGTGGCGCGTGTCGCGCGCATGATTCACCGCCAGGTTGGTCGCGATGCGATACAGCCAGGTGGTGAACTTGGCGCTGGCCTCATAACTTTCGCGCGAGCGGTAAACCCGCAGAAAAACTTCCTGGGCCAGATCTTCCGCGGCGGCATTGTTGTGCGCCATGCGGAACATGAAGTTCACCATGGGCCGGCGGTACTTCTGCACCAGATACTCGAAAGCCGAATCGTCGCCGGCTTTCACCTGCAGCATGATGTCGGCATCGCTGAGCCCTTCGCCGGCCAGACCGGCCTCTGCCTCGAAGGGCGCAGCCTGAGGCACGCCCGCCATTGCAAGCAACCCGCGATCCATGGCTACGCTGCTCACATCTGATTCAACCCCTGATGAGGACGAAAGTTGCGCCTCGTCCGCTTCCGGTTCCGGCCCAGAAGTGCTTTTGGTACTATGGGCTGCGGTTACTTTGGCGGGTCTGGGGTCGGTTGGCATGGGCTGCGTCTTACCCTGCGCGTCTTCCCTGCGCCCTCATGGAGACCGCTGGACCGGCCCCGGAAGTCGCAGCAGAATCAGGCTATCACGGTCCATGGATACGCGAAACTGGTTCGTTTGCTAGAATATAGCGGCGGTCGAGTTGGGCGCTTAACTCAGCGGTAGAGTGCCATCCTCACACGGTGGAAGTCGTAGGTTCAAATCCTACAGCGCCCACCATCTCATCCCTCCGATGCGATGGAACCGCAACCCAAGCAATGTGGGGAGAGTGGCTCCCGGCTGTCTGGTCGGATGCATCTCGACAATCTTGACCAGCATGCAATAGCCGAGCGTTCCTCGGCCCGGACGGGGCGGAGCCCCGTCCCCACACAATATTGGCTGGCCCACACTCTCACCTGACTTGCTGCGCCAACACTGCGGAACTAGGTTGATCGAGTTCGAGTCGAAACAGTGATTCGTGATGGCCAAATCCGGCTTGCCGTCTCCGTTGAAGTCCTCGATCGCAATCGTCCGGGCGTTGAAACCGGGGCGTGGCGTGCGGTAACGAGCCTGCGGAGTGCCGCATTCCCGCCAAGGATCGCACCTGGGACAAGGCCGGAGGTGGCCTTCCTACACACGTCGGTTACCTTGGCGTGCATCCTTTGCTGGGATAACCTGAATCCATAACTAGAATGGCGACCGCCGGCCTTGGCCACCGGCACAACGCAACAAACTAGATATCAACAGGAGAGCAGTAATGCCCAGGACCCCGGTCTGCCCGTCCCGCAAGAGTTTTTTTGTCTCCATCTTTGCCTTCATTCTTACCTTGATAGTTCTGGCCGGCGCAGCTCCGGCGCAAACCCGAAACCGCATCACGCAGAGAATTGCGGACACCGAGCCGGTGGTGGTCTCAATGCCGCATCCCCTGGCCCGGGCGGCGTTCGACCAAGGCCGTGTCGAAGGCAGCATGAACATCAATCACGCTGCCATCGTGTTCAAACTCGCGCCCGCCCAGCAGGCTGACCTGGACAAATTGCTGGCGGAACAACAGGACCCGCACTCGGCGAACTATCGCCAGTGGCTGACCCCCGAACAGTACGCTGCGCGCTTTGGCATGAGCGACAGCGATCTCGCCCAGGTGACTTCGTGGCTGAAATCGCAAGGCTTGACCGTGGACGGGTTCTCCCGCGCCCGTACCCGAGTCTTCTTCAGTGGAACCGCGGCCCAGGTGGAAAGCGTCTTCCACACTGAACTACACCGCTACCTGGTGAACGGACAGGTGGGTCTCGCGAATGCAACTGAGATCTCCGTGCCGCAGGCGATTTCGGCAATGGTGCTGGGGGTCCGCGGTTTGGAGAACTTCCGCCCCCTGCCCAGGGCGCGCGTGGCCAGGCCAAACTTCACCTCGCACGTATCGGGAAGTCATTTCGTGTCTCCTGGTGATTTTGCCACGATCTACAACCTGAGCCCCCTTTACAGCGCCGGACTCGATGGAACGGGAGAAACAATTGCCGTCGTGGGCCAAACCCAGATTCACACCGCCGACATTGATGCCTTCCGGACTGCTGCCGGGTTGCCGCCCAAGAATCTTCAACTGGTCGCGGTGAACGGCACCGGGTTCTCCGCCGGGGATGAAGTCGAGGCCGACCTCGACGTGGAGTGGTCTGGGGCCGTGGCCAGGAATGCAACGATTCTCTACGTTTACACCGGCAGCAATTCCAGCCAGAACGTCTTTAACGCGTTGGAATACGCGATTGACCATAACCTGGCGCCGGTGATCAGTACCAGCTACGGCAATTGCGAAGCGAATTTGGGCTCGTTTACTGCGACCCTGCGGGCAGATGTTCAGCAAGCCAATTCCCAGGGCCAGACTGTCATGGCGGCTTCGGGCGACGCCGGAGCCGCAGACTGCGAAGATCAAACCGCCAAGTCCGCTACCCACGGGCTCGCGGTAGATTCGCCGGGCAGCGTTCCCGAAGTGACAGCCCTTGGAGGCAGCGAATTTACCGGAGATGCCGCCAGCACGGTGACTGGAGGCGACGCCAGTGCCGATCCACCGTTTTGGGGTGCCACCACAGGCGGGAGCGACAATGTCAGTTCGGCCCTTGCCTATATCCCGGAAATGGGTTGGAATGACACGGCCGCCTCGATCGCTACCCCCTCGGGAGGGCTTTCCGCCAGCGGTGGCGGAGTGAGCGCGGTGTTCGCCAAGCCCGCCTGGCAGACCGCCCTGACCCCCGCCGACGGTCATCGCGATGTCCCTGACGTCTCTTTGACCGCTTCACCCAACCACGACGGCTCCCTTGTATGTTCTCAGGCGGCGGTCACATCGAGTGGATCCAGCGCCACAAGTTGTAGCGCTGGATTCAGAGACAGCGCCGGAAACCTGTCGCCGGTTGGCGGCACATCCGTCGGCGCGCCCGCTTTCGCCGGGATTGTCGCGATCCTCAACCAGGCTACGCAATCGGGTGGTTTAGGTAACATTAATCCCACGCTTTACAGCCTGGGGGGAACCGGCGCGTTCCACGACATCACTACGGGCAACAATATTGTGCCCTGCACCTCCGGCACACCGACGGGTGGGTCCGCGTCGCTACGTTGCCCTACCTCGGCTCCGTTTCAGATCGGCTACAGTGCTGCTGCCGGATACGATCTGGTCACCGGCCTGGGCTCGGTCAATGCCAACGTGCTGGCCACCTCATGGCCCGGCTTTGTGTTAACCCCGAACTTTTCCGTGGGCGGCACTCCCGTAAGCGTCGCCTCACCGGGACAGGGCGGGACTTCGACCGTCACCGTCACCCCAACTAACGGTTTCGTCGGCACGGTGGACCTGGCCTGCGCATTGACTCCAGCATCAACCACCGCCGGAGTGACGTGCAACATTCCAGCGTCGGTTTCGGTGAATGGCTCAAGTCAGACGGCGAGCCTGACTATCTCCACGACCGCGCCGCACGTGCTCTCCGGCGCGTCGACCTTATTGCCGGGACAGCATGGATTGGGTTGGTTGGGGGCTAGCAGCGCGCTGTTTGCCGGCATTTGTTTTCTTGGCGTGCCCTCGCGCCGCCGTCGTCGTGTTGCCGGCTTCGGGCTCATGCTGCTGGTGTTCTTCTCCGCCGGCGTTGGTTGCGGTGGCGGGAGCAGTAGCAGCGGCTCCGCGAAGACCGGGGGAACGCCCGCTGGGAGCTACAGCATCACGGTGACTGCCACCAGTGGCTCGTTGTCCCACACCGCCAACGTCGCGGTGACGGTACAGTAGGTCGTGGGTGTGGGTCGGACACTCCTGTCCGACGCTTTTGAA
>JAIQFF010000020.1 GCA_020073395.1 Terriglobia bacterium | reverse complement strand
GATCCGGCCTTTATGGAGTCGTTCCTGAGCAAGGGACGCATGCGGGGATTGCTTGAGGACATGCCGGTGAAAGTCGTGCTGAATGACGATTGCGGGATCATGGGTGCTGCCCGCTATACGCTTATTCAGAAAGCGTTTGGGAAGGCGAAGAGCGGGCCGGCATAAGTCTAGGCTCTTGCGCTGAGTTTCGTAGGCCGCGGGTATTGAGCAATTAGCAGCTCTACATGGAATCCTGAAGAAGTTGGGAAATGCCGTCGAGCGGAATCCGCACCCAGAACGGCCGGTTATTGAGTTCATATCCGAGCTCATAGACCGCCTTGTCCAGGAGATAGAGATCCAGCAAAAGCGCCAGATCTTCTTGCTCGTTGGGAATGTAGATCGCATTGCCCGAGACTTCCAGATAGGTTCTCAGAAAAGTTGCTGACACCCACTTTTGCCAGTACTGGGCGCTGCTTCCCAGGGTCCGCACTCCACGCAGCTGTGTTTCACTATTGGTTTCCTGCAACAGCGGCGCGTACGCGGCGTAGTGGAACGAGCGCAACATGCCGGCAACATCCTGGAGCGGTGAGCGTTTCTTGCGCCGTTCTGCGAGTGGGCGTGCCGGCTCACCTTCGAAATCGATAATGACGAAGTCGCTGCCTGTGAAAAGAACCTGGCCGAGATGATAGTCGCCGTGAATGCGGATGACCATGGCGGAACTCTTGAGTTGGGTGAGCCGTTGAAAGCGGCGGCGGGCAATATCTTCAAGGTCGAGAATCTTGTCTGCCTCCTGCCGGGTGTGGTCAGGCATTGCATCCTTGAGGCGACGGAGCAGGTCGAAATTGGCGGTCAAAAGTTGCACCGCGGAGTTTACGAAAGCTCGCTGGTCAACTTCGGAGAATGGCTCTGGCGCAAAATCAGGGTCGTCTGCCGCGGACGCCAGAGCCAGGTGAAGCTCGGCCGTCCTGCGGCCGAGCAGCACGGCCCAATCGAGATAAGCATCGATTCGCCGGCGGGCTTTATCCGGGACGGGCTGACTGCACAAATTAAGGAGCGACGCGCGAGGGATTTCAGCGGCGTCGAGACTGCCCGACTGTGGCGCGTTTCCATAGTATTCCGCCAGAGCTTGCAGAGTGAACTGCCAGGCATCGCCTTGATTTGCGATGTAGCCCTGGAGCATGCCTAGCGAACTTGTGGCTCCTTGTTCATCCAGGTATTCGAGGTATCCGGCGAGCGGCGGAACATTTCGAAACGACGATTTCTCGGTCAGGAAGGAACCCATTTCCAGGTCAGGGTTCAGTCCTGGTTCCACCCGCCGGAATAATTTCAGCACCAGGCGTTTGTCGTAGACCACAGAACTGTTGCTTTGTTCCGCGTTCATTACGGACGGCGTGAGCGGGCCCTGGGCGGGCTGCCAGAGGGATGGAAGCACTGAGGTGGGCGTGGCGCGAATCTGGCCTTTGATTCCCGGCCAGGACACGCCCTTGGCGATGGCGTCGAGCAGGTGAGCGAGAAACTGCTCGTCGGTGAGTGCGTCCTTGAGGATGATCTCTCCAGAGAAGTTGTGCGACTGGATTCTCAGCATTGAGCCATCGGCTTCTCCCGAGATGCGGACCAGAGGGAGGGCGTAGGTTTCCACCGGACCGCCGGCGTACTTGACCCGAGCAAGAATCAGATAAGAGCTTACGGCGTTGAGATGGAGAGGTACGATGTCCAGGATTTCGACGGAGCGAATCTGGCGCGCCTTGCCGCCAAACCAGCGTTGCTGCAGCAGAAATTGCGGTAGGCGGGAGGGAAGGTTGTACTGCAGGGCTGCGAGAAAGGATTTTTCCGGCGATGAACGGGTTGACATGAGAGTTGCCGGTCCGAGTAACTGCCCTTGTCAGTACCTTGCGGGGCCGAAGCGGCCGTGGAAAATTCAGGTAGCTGCCGAAAGGCAAGCCCTCAGGCACTGAAGCGCAATACGTTTTCGATACTGGTTGGCCCGACCAAGGTCGTGCCCTTCCCAAACCTCGTGGAGGCGAGTTTTCCGCAACCACGTTCGCTCAACAATTTCTTGCGCATCCTAGAGCGGGGAAAGCTCGTCTTCCCGCTCCTTTCCTTCCTTCTTTTCCGGGGCGAAGCGGGCTTCCAGAAATCGCTTGGCCAGGTCCTGGCCGCCGAGGCCAAAGGCAATGGCGAGTCCCAGCATCACGGCTCCCATCACAATGGCAAAGGCGAAGAGCATGGTGGAGTCCGCCAACCCGAGTTCCTCGAAGACTGCGGATGCGGTGAAGACGGTGATCAGGACCCGGGCCGCGGAGCTCAGAAGGCGGGGCGAGGGCATGTCAGTATTGACCGCCCAGAGCAGAGCGGCGCGGGAGAAAAAGCTCGCCGCCAGAAGCCCGATGAACAGGAAGATCAGGGCGACCAGCAGGCGGGGCAGGAAAACGAAGAAGCGGGTCACGTATTCCTGCATGCCCAGGATGCCAAGCGCGCTGACTCCCACCAGAATAAATCCGAGCCAGGCGGTCCAAAAGGCGAAGCGGCTGACCAGCTCCGTGGAGGACGGGAGCGCGGCTTTGCTGAGCAACTGGCTGGCCCCGGCGCCCTCGGAGAGCTTGTCAAACTTGATGAGGCGCAAAAAGCTGCGCAGGATCGCCTTCACCAGGAACGCAATCATCCAGCCCACAAGCACGACGATCAGCATCACCATCAGGCGAGGCAGGAAGCGCGCAAATTCGCGGACCAATTCCTGCGTAGCCTGAGTCAATTCATGAACAATTATTTCCCGCATGGCGACCTCACTTTTTTCCGTTCCACAATTCCAGCAGTGACGCCTTTAAACGTTCGCACGTCAGGCAAAAGTTTTCGACGTTCTGCTCTACCTGCTCGCCTGAAGCTTCACGGTTTTCGACCAAGAAAGTGAATGCCCGGCCACGGTAAAGCGGGGCCAGCGCCTGGATGATGTGGTCCCGGCTGATCACAGCCTTGTGATAAGAAGCGGCGAACTCATACACAGTGCGGGCCCAGAGCTCATCTCCGTAACAAAAATCGTCTTCTTCCGCGAGGGTGGCAATTCTTTGCAGCTCGGCCAGCGTGGGTGGCGAAAGAATTGACTTGAGCACCGGTTCCAACTCGGCCACCCCGGAGCGGAACATGTCAAAGAGCCGTTTGCGATTGACCCGCAGAGGCTCCAAGGTCACTTCCTGTTCTCCGCCCACAGTGGGGACAGGCTGTGAATCACGGATTGAGCTCCACAGCGAAAAGTTAGGCTCTAGAGACCAGAATAGAGCGCCTACAGTCTGGCGCATGGCGGCGACCAGGTCGGCGGAGCGGGCGTCCAGGTGGGGTTTTACGCCGAGAAAGGACTGCGCCAGGCGAAAACCGCCGGTGATGGCAGACATCGTCAAAGCGATTTCCGTACCGGTATGGCCGACTTCGTGGACCCAGATGTCCTGCGCGAGAAAATGGCTGGCCAGCGATCCGGAGAAACTGAATTCGGACGCGTAGGGCTCCCGCACCCGCCTGCCGTAGAAGGCGCGGGTCATGGGATAAACCAGGTTGCGCATCAGCAATCCGTCAAATTTATGGCGGCGGTAGAGCGGGGTCACAAAATCGAAATTCCCCTGGTAAACGGGGCGCAGCAGCCGCTCGATCCACTCCGGCCCGATGGTGGTGGATTCGGGCGAGACTACCGCGCAAGCGGAGACGCGCAGCAGTTCGGCAGAAGCCAGAATGGTGCGCAGCGCGGTGCCGGTGGCGGGACCTCCGGCATATTCGGCGCTGATGCTGTGCAAGGTGCGCAGCGCGTTCAGGTCGGTGGAGTGCTGCAGGTCGTTGATCGAGGCGCCGCGGACCAGGTTCGCGGTCTCGTCTCGCGAGCCACCATCCGCATTGACAATTACGGCGCGCTCCCGGGGAAAATACTTAAGCAGGCCGGCACGGATGGTTTGCACCACATGACCGACGGTGGCGGCATTGTTGTAGGTGGGCACACCTACAAGAACGTCGGCCTCGCCGACATCGATCAACTGGCGAAGAAACTCATCCGTAAGAATGCTTTCCTCGGCCAAATCCTGCCTCCGCTAGAATTCCTGCCTGACGATCTCCAGCTCAGATCTTGCGTAAACGGAACCAATAAAACTGGTACGGTCCCAGAGTGAGGAGATAAGGCAACTCCCCAACCCGGGGGAAAATGTTTCTGCCAAACATCTCGATCAGGATCTTCCCTTTGAACTGGCGCAGATCGAGTTCCACCGCCTGGGCGGTGCTGGAAAGATTGTTCACTACCAGGATGGACTCTTTGTCCAATTGTCGCACGTAGGCCAGAATCCGGTGGTTCGCGGGATAAAGAAATTCGATCGAGCCCCGGCCAAACACCGGAGTGGACTTGCGCACCTTGATGATGCGCTTCATCCAGGAGAGCAGCGAGTGGTCAAATCGCTTCTGGGACTGGACGTTCACCGCCTGAAAACCATAAACCGGATTGAGCATGAGCGGCGAATAGAGACTTTCCGGATCGGCGGCTGAGAACCCGCCATTCCAGCCGCCGTCCCATTGCATGGGAGTTCGAACTCCGTTGCGATCGCCCAGATAGATGTTGTCTCCCATGCCGATTTCATCGCCGTAATAAATGATGGGAGTGCCGGGCAGCGACAACAGCAGTCCGTTCATCAGCTCGATGCGGCGGCGGTCGTTATCCAGCAGGGGCGCGAGCCGGCGGCGGATACCGACATTGATGCGCATGTGTTTGTCGCGCGCATACTGGTCGTACATGTAGTCGCGCTCTACGTCGGTGACCATCTCCAGGGTCAGTTCGTCATGGTTGCGCAGGAACAGGCACCACTGGCAGGGCGGCGGAATCGAAGGAGTCTGTTTGAGAATTTCAGTGATGGGTTTACGGTCTTCCAGCTTCAGGCCCATGAACATCCTGGGCATGAGCGGAAAGTGGAACGCCATGTGGAACTCGTCGCCATCGCCGAAGTAGGCGCGCAAATCAGCCGGCCACTGGTTGGCTTCGGCCAGCAGCATCTTGCCGGGATAGTGCTGGTCAAGTTTGGCGCGCAATTCTTTCAGGACAGCGTGGGTTTCGGGCAGGTTCTCGCATGACGTGCCTTCGCGCTCGACCAGGTACGGAACTGCATCCAGGCGGAAACCATCCACTCCCAGCTCCACCCAGAACTTCACCACGTTCCACATTTCCTCGCGGACGGCCGGGTTGTCATAGTTGAGATCGGGCTGATGACTGAAGAATCGGTGCCAGTAGTATTCTTTGGAAACCGGGTCCCAGGCCCAGTTCGACAGTTCCGTGTCCACAAAGATGATGCGGACGCCCTGATACCGGGTGTCGGTGTCGCTCCACACGTACCAGCCACGCTTGGGATTGTCCCGCGACTTGCGCGACTCCTGAAACCACGGATGCTGATCGGAGGTGTGGTTCAGCACCAGCTCGACGATCACGCGTATGCCGCGTTCGTGGGCGGCCTTGAGAAAAGTCTTGAAGTCATCGAGATTGCCGTAACTGGCGTGGACCGAGGTGTATTCAGCGATGTCGTAGCCGTCGTCACGCAGCGGCGAGGGGAAGAAGGGCATCAGCCAGATGGCATTGACCCCCAACTCCTGAAGGTAGTCGAGCTTCTGCGCCAGGCCGCCGAAATCGCCGATTCCGTCCGCGTTGGTATCGTAAAACGTGCGCACGTGGACCTGGTAGATGATGGCGTCTTTGTACCAGAGCTGGTCCTGAGGCATGGGCAAAGCGTTTCTCTCCCGCACTTCACTGCTGGTTATACAAAATAATCAACCCCATTTTCAGTACGCACCCGCCGCCTTATACAAAAGATGTGGGCGGGCAAACGCTGGGGATCGAGTTCGACATAATTGCGCGGACCGCGCCAGACATATTTCGCGTCGGTCAGCAGATCATGCATCTGATAAGGCTGGCGCGGGTCGAGGTGGAACGCGTCCAGCGGCAAATCGACCATGCCAGCCTGGGTGCGATACGGATCCAGGTTGACGACTGAGACAATAATGTTCAGCAGGTCGTCGCTCACTTTGCTGTAAGCGATGATCTGTTGGTTATCCACTGGATGAAAGCGCAGCCTCAAGTCACTGTGTAGTGCCGGGTTCTCGCGGCGAATCTGGTTCACGCTGGTGATCAGTCCAGCGAGGCTCGCGGGATTATCCAAATCCCAGTTGCGGACCTGATACTTCTCCGAGTCGAGGTACTCTTCGCTTCCCGCACGCACGGGACGGTTTTCGCCCAGCTCGAAGGCGGGACCGTAAATTCCATAATTAGCGCCGAGAGTCGCGGCCAGCAGCAGCCGGATCATAAAAGCGGGACGTCCACCTTGTTGCAGAAATTCGGTGAGAATATCGGGTGTATTGGGCCACAGATTGGGACGAAAATATTCCCGTACATCCGTCTGCGTGATTTCAGTAAAGTATTCGGTAAGCTCCTGCTTGGCGTTGCGCCAGGCGAAATAGGTGTAGGACTGAGTGAATCCCAGCTTAGCCAACTCGTACATCACTTTCGGGCGAGTAAAGGCTTCCGCAAGAAACAGGACGTCAGGATGGCGATTCTTGATGTCGGTGATCAGCCATTCCCAGAAATCGAAGGGCTTGGTATGGGGATTATCGACGCGGAAAATGCGGATACCCTGCTCGACCCAGTAGAGCACGACGCTTTCTAATTCTTCCCACAGCTCCTGGCCTTTTTCGGTCTCAAAATCGAGTGGGTAGATGTCCTGATACTTCTTTGGAGGATTCTCGGCATACTGCACCGTGCCATCGGGACGCATGCGGAACCATTCCTGGTGTTCGGTTACGTAGGGATGGTCGGGAGCGCACTGGTAGGCCAGGTCGAGGGCCACCTCGAGACCCAACTGCCTCGCTCGCGACAGAAGCTGCTTGAAATCCTGGATCGTCCCTAACTGCGGATCGATCGCCTTGTGACCGCCTTCCTTAGCTCCGATCGCCCAGGGGCTGCCTACATCGTCGGGCAGGGCGCTCTCAGTGTTGTTCTTTCCCTTGCGATTTACGCGTCCGATTGGGTGAATCGGGGGAAGATAGAAAATGTCGAATCCCATTCCAGCAACGTAATCCAGCCTCTTTATGCAGTCCTGCAACGTTCCGTGGCGACCTGGTCGAGGAGAAGAAGAATGAGGAAACATCTCATACCAGGCGCCGAAGCGGGCTTGGTCGCGATCGACGATGACCACCAGTTCCCTGCTGTACGTAGTAGCGCGGCGGCGGTCGGCATGCCGGAACATCAGAGCCTTTAACTCCGGACTCGATGATTTTTCAACGGCCTTCGGGATGTCTGCCGCGGCCAACTTGCGCAATTCGGCGGCTGCGGCGGCGAGCACGGCTTTGTCTTTTCCCGTAGTTTGGGCTGCGGTTGCCTCGATCAGTTGGGCCCCGGCCAAAATGTCCACGGATATGTCTTGCGCGGCTTCGAACTTCTTTTCCAGATCGCGGCTCCACGACTGAAAACGGTCGGTCCAGGCTTGCAAGGTGTAAAGATGCCGACCCTGAGCAGTGACGCTAAATTCTCCCCGCCAAAGATCGTTGGGCTGCGGCTCCATGGGGACTTCTTCCCAACCAGAATCCGCAGCGGGCTTGTGGCGCAAAACAGCGTGCAAAATATCGTGACCGTCGGCGAAGATGTCGGCGGTTACTTCCACGCGATCACCAACTGTGCGCTTAATGGGGAAACGGCCACAATCGATTTGCGGCTGGACGTTTTCGATGACGACTCTGCGGGAAAAGGCCGTCTGGATGGCGCTGTTTCCTTCGCCCGTCATTCGCGATGCCGACCTCCTGCAAAGAGTTGTAACGCCGTTCGTCAATGACAGGCGAGGTGCACCAATGACGCGCCAGTACGAGAAAACAGCTATTATTTGGCCTGTTTTTCAAATTTATCACATGCGATGGCAGAGCGTGTGTCGCCTTCGATGCCCTATTGGACAGGGTGAGCCAGATGAGACAACGGGCATCCATGCGGCTCAACACACAAAGATGGCGCCTTCAAATCCAGCCAGGGACAGCCCGAACGGTGACCCTGGGGCCAGGGTCTCGACCGGTCCTGGAGCGCCGCTACCGCCGTACACCGCATCGCCTGTCCACAACACCAGCCGCCGAGGTTGCGTGTGGGCCGCAACTGGAACGCTCTGCGCCCCGGAGGAGAAGTTGCAAACCAGCAGAGCACTGCTGCCTGCCGGGTCCGAGCGCTTCATGACCAGCCATTTTGCCTGCTCATCAAACTGGATTTCGCTGAGATCTTTGCGACCGTTGCCCAGGCTGGGATACTGCTTCCGCAGGGAAATCAGCTCGCGGTAAAGACGCAGAATTTCCGCATGGGAAGAAATTGCAGTCTTCAACCAATCAAGTTTGCAGCGCTCGAAAGTGGCCAGGGCTTGGGGATCAGAGAAATCGCCTTTGGAGTAATGCGTCCCAAGTTCCTTTTTTCGTCCTTCGCGCACGGCAGCAGCCAGGTCGGGATCGTCGAAGCTGGTGAAGTAGAGGAAAGGCGCCGTCTCTCCGTATTCCTCTCCCATGAACAGCAGCGGCAGGAAGGGCGAGCACAGCGTGAGCACCGCTGCTATCTTCTGTTGCCCGGCTGGCACCAGAGTTGAGAGGCGTTTGCCCCGGCTGGTGTTGGCGATCTGATCGTGGTTCTGAATGAAGCCGACGAACTGCTGTCCCGGCCGATCCTTCGAGGAGCTGCCAAAGTGGCGACGGCGATAGCGTGCATACTTCCAGTCGAAGACAAAACCGTCAGTAATGGATTTCGACAGATCGGCGATGGCACCGAAATCCATGAGAAAGCCTTCCCTCCCGCCTGTGAGCAGGGCGTAGAGCGCGTGGTGAAAATCGTCGTGCCACTGCGCATCGATCGCGTATCCTCCCGCTGCACGGGGATTGATAATGCGGACATCTTCGAGGTCGCTCTCTGCAATCAACCAGGCTTGGCGCTGCAGGTGCCGCGCCTGAGTCTGAAAGGTTTCCGATAATTCGTCGAGAATGTGGCGAGCGCCGAAGTCATAGATGCCATGGATGGCGTCCAGGCGAAGAGCGTCCACGTGATATTCGGTAAGCCAGTACAAGGCGTTGTCGATGACGAAGCGGCGAACGCCGTCGCTCTCCGGCCCGTCAAAGTTAATGGCCTTTCCCCAGGGCGTGTGATGGGCATCGGTGAAGCAGGAAGCAAATTCCGGAAGATAGTTCCCTTCGGGACCGAGGTGGTTATAAACGACGTCCAACACAACCGCCAGCCCGAGCTCGTGGCAGGCATTGACCAGCCTCTTCAAACCGATGGGACCGCCGTAGGAAGACTGGGGCGCGTAGAGGCTGGCGCCGTCATACCCCCAGTTTCGATTTCCCGGGACCTCCGCGACCGGCATGATTTCAATCGCGGTGATGCCGAGATCGCGAAGGTAGGGGAGCCGCGGAATGACGCTTTCAAAGGTCCCTTCCCGGGTAAACGTGCCAGTGTGCAATTCGTAGATGATGAAGTCTTGCAGAGGGATTCCAGACCAACCGTGGTCGAACCAGCGAAACGACGCGGGATCAACGATGCGGGAAGGGCCGTGTACGCCGCTCGGTTGCCAGCGCGAAACGGGATCGGGACGCTCGCGCTCGCCTTCGAGCAGGTAGAAATAGTCTGCCCCTTCGTTGACCTGCGGGACCGTCGCTGCAAACTCAGAGTCGAGAGAGCGGGTCATGCGAATCGTACGCGGCTGCTCTCCCACGATGCGCACGGACAGGTTTGTTACCTTCGGCGCCCAAACCCGAAACTCCACACTGTCGTCGCCGCGGACCGATGCGCCGAACTGAAGTTCCCAGCCTCGTTCGGTTGACCGATCAGACATCCGCGCGGCCCTCGACCTTGCCCTCAACATTTACCAGCATGGCAATCGGCAGGTGCGCAAACGCGTTGGTGACCGGGAGCGCTAAGTCTCCATCTCGCTGAACCGAAGAAACAGTCTTCCCGGTGAACACGTCGCGATACTGCCCGGCAGGCAGCTGCTTGCGCAAGACGACTTCCGTATCTCCCCAAGTTTCGGCACCGACGGGGAGGCGGACGTCCGCTTCAAGTTGAGCAAAGAAGCGTCCGGCCAGGACAACGACGGTAGCGCCACGGAAGGAGCGGGCGAAGGCGATCACATGCTTATTCTTTTCTCCAGCGGCGCGCAAGGGAACGTAGCTTCCCTGAGCAAACAAAGTGCGGTGTTCCCGGCGAAAACGCAGCGCGCGGCGGGTTACATAAAGCTTCAGACTGCCGTCCGCAGGGTCGGCGAGCAACCGATCGACAAGTGCGGCAGGGTCCTCGGACTCAGCAGCGTGAAGTTGCGCCAGCAGAGCCTGAAGCCGATCGTAGTCAACCGGGCGGCGATTATCAGGATCGGCGAGGCTGAAGTTCCACACTTCCGTTCCCTGGTAGAGATCGGGCAGACCCGGTGCTGCAATCTTCAAGACGGCCTGGGACAGCGAATTGAAAATTCCAGCCCTCGCGATCCTGGCGTGGAACGGCCCAAACTGGTCGAGGAACGGCTTGCCGGCAGAGTTGTCCAGGATGGAGTCGAGGAAACTGTGAACTGCGGCTTCGTATTCAGTGTTCGGGCTGATCCAGCTGGTGTTGACTTTCGCCTCGCGCAAGGCCTTCTCCATGTAGGCGTGCACCCTGCCGAGAAAGTCTGCGCGCTCAGCGCTGTCCATCGGGGTCAGCGACCACGCGCCCAACAGGGTCTGATACAGGAAATATTCTTCGTTAGCGCTGGGTACGTTTTCGCCGGCCACCTGGATTTTCTTTCCCTCATTAAGCCGCTGCCAGGCACGGATGGCCCGATACCACTCCGCCGGAATTTCCGAGAGCACATTGATTCGCGCCCGCACGTCTTCGCTGCGCTTGGTGTCATGGGTGGAACTGGCCAGCATGGCATTTCGCCACGACTGGCGGCGGGCCAGGTTCTTGCTGTGGAAGAAGGCCAGCGCAACTCCGAATCGATCGGGAGATCCGCCCACTTCGTTGAGAGACAGCAGGGGACAGTAGCGATAGAATGCCGTATCCTCCAGCCCCTTGGCCATGACCGGCCCGGTGAGCTGTTGAAAGCGCATCACAAACAGGCGGCGCTCGGCGCGGTCGGCGTCGCTGATGCTGTCCGGATCGTTGAGCAGCAACAGGTCCTGGATGAAATCGAAAACCGACCCGCTGGTCGCCGGGTTGCGGCGCTTCGCGGTCTTGATGGCGCCGCGGATGTAGCGTTCGTCCTGCCCGTCGGGATGCTCGGTGTCGGTACGAATATAGGTGCGGTAAACGGGGAAACAGGCGATCACTTCGCGCAACGCGTCCCGCAGACTCTCCAGAGTGAAATCGCGGGAGCGGCGATGCTGCTCGGAAATGCGGTCCAGGCGGCGGGAAAGCACATTGAGCTCGCTGGACATCGAGACCTGCATGACTAAACGCTTGCTCTCATAGATCAGGTCCGAATAGCTCTGCGACCACCCGGTAAACTTCCGGTACAGACGCTGGAAGAAACGCCCCTTGGAAGCGTCCACGAATAGTCCGTTGAGCAGGTTGAGGAAGCCATACCCGGTGGTTCCCTCGATAGCCCAGCCCGGCCGCAACTCCTCATCGCCCACCAGAATCTTTTCCGCCGCGAGGTAAAGGCGCCGCCGGACACCGCTGCCGGCGCCGTTTGCGGATGTATGGCCGAGCAGTGGAGCCTGGGCCTGAAGGTCCTCGAAATAACGGAGAGGGTCGAACAGACCGTCGGGGTGGTCGATGCGGATTCCCGACACCAGAGATTTTTGTATCAGGTCGAAGGGGATGCGATGCACGATGGTGAATACTTCCGGGCTCTCCACCCGGATTGCGGCCAGGTCGTTGATGTCGAAAAAGCGGCGGTAGTTAATTTCGTCGGAAGCGACCCGCCAAAAACTGAGCCGATAGGCCTGATCATCCAGGACCTTTTCCAATGCGTCAAAGCTGTGCGGGTGTCCCTTGCTGCCATTGATAATGGTCAATACTTCCTTCAGACACGCGCGCACAGCATCACTATCCTCAACCAGGGCAGCCAGACGGCGCCGGATGACCTCTTTCTCGCGCTGGCGTTCACGGACTCTTAGCAGGTCAGTGTCCTGGCGCAGCGGAAGATGCGAGATAGCTGTGATAATACTTTCCAGTTCGAGCACGTGACCGTCGGTGTCGGCGAGTCTTTCTTTCGTCTTCACCAGAGTGCGTTCCAGCAACGGGGTCCAGGAACGCGGAGCCAGAGGAAAGCGGATGCCCAGCGAATCCAGGACAAATCCGCCGCCGTCAAACAGGGCGCGAATCGATTGACTTTCGAGAACCAGGCCAAACTGGTCCGGCAGAAAAGGCAGCAGGACTTTATTGGCCAGCTCTGATTTGGGTGGGTTCCAATCAATATCGAAATAGCGCGAGTAGTCCGAACTGGGCCCATTCTCCAGCACATCCCACCACCAGAGGTTGGAAGGATGCGTGATGCACATGTGGTTGGGTACGACATCGACCACCAGCCCCATACCGCGTTGCTGCAAGCGTTCAGCGAATTCGGTGAACTGTTCCTCCGTACCAATTTCGGGATTGAAGCGAGTGTGGTCGGTGACGTCGTAGCCGTGCATGCTGCCGGGATGGGCCATCAGGAATGGCGAGGTATAGCAGTCTGTGATTCCCAGATCGTACAGATACGAAACCACAGCGGCGGCCTGGGTAAACGTAAAACGCAGATTGAGCTGAAGACGATAAGTGGAGCAGGGGACATAAGCCGGTTCTAATGACGCTCTGCTGTTCACTCAATCGCCTCGATCGTAACCTGACACTGGCATGGAATGCGGCTGAAGTTGCCGCCGGCAACTCGGCACTTTTACAACGCTGAAATGTCGCTCGCCGAACCGGTGTTTCTTGATCGCCCGCTGTGCGCCCGAATGCAGTATAAACAGATAGCGTCGGTTGTGTGGAACTCGAAATGAATAAGCGGCATCAAACTTCCGCGTCTTGCTGATAACCTTATGTGGACTGGCAGGACGGTTTCAAAGATGCAGGAGCAATCGCAGCGGTTGTTCGTTGCGGATTCGGGAAGAGATTGAAGGAAAATCCACTAGATTGCCCTACTCGCCCCTCGTCGCGCGCGTACTGAGGCGACAATCCGGGAGATTTGATGGAACGGTACGTATGCATTCATGCTCATTTTTATCAGCCACCGCGGGAAAATGCGTGGCTGGAGGCGGTTGAATACCAGGATTCCGCTTATCCCTATCATGACTGGAACGAGCGGGTCACCGCGGAATGCTACGCCCCTAACAGCGCGTCGCGAATTCTGGATGGCGATGGCCGCATTCTGCAGATCGTCAACAACTATTCGAAAATCAGCTTCAACTTCGGTCCCACCTTGCTTTCATGGATGGAGGAGAAGAGCCCGGCGGTATATGAAGCGATCCTGACCGCTGACCGCGAGAGCCAGGGGCTCTTCTCCGGCCATGGCTCAGCCGTGGCCCAGGCCTACAACCACATGATCCTTCCCCTGGCCACACGCCAGGACAGATACACCCAGATCCTTTGGGGCATTCGGGATTTTGAAAAGCGATTCGGCCGTCATCCCGAAGGAATGTGGTTGCCAGAGACCGCGGCGGACCTGCAAACCCTGGAACTCCTGGCGGAGCTGGGAATCAAGTTCACGATTCTTTCTCCCTACCAGGCGGGACGGGTAAGGCCGCTCGGCGGGAGGGCGTGGCGCAAGGTGGATGGAGGCAGAGTGGATCCTTCGATGGCCTACGCAGTTCGCGTGCCGTCGGGACGAGCGATCAGCGTATTTTTTTACGATGGCCCTATTTCTCGCGCCATTGCCTTCGAGGATCTCCTGGCGGATGGCAAGCGATTCTCCGACCGGCTCCTGGGCGCATTTTCCGATGCGAGGACGTGGCCACAACTGGTTCACATCGCCACCGATGGCGAGACCTACGGACACCATCGCGCCTACGGCGATATGGCGCTGGCTTTCGCCTTACAAAACATTGAGACCAGCCAGCTGGCGCGGCTGACCAACTATGCCGAATATCTGGAAAAGCATCCACCCACCCAGGAGGCAAAGATCATCGGCAATACATCCTGGAGTTGTGCCCACGGGATCGAACGCTGGCGGAGCGATTGCAGTTGCAACTCAGGCGGCCACTCCGGATGGAACCAGCAGTGGAGAGCGCCCTTGCGGCAAGCGTTTGACTGGCTGCGCGACACCGCCGCTCCGCGATACGAAGCCGAGGCGAAAAAGCTTTTCGAGAACCCGTGGCAAACCCGGGATGCGTATATCGAGGTAATTCTCGACCGGTCACGCGAGAACGTAATTCGATTCATGACCGCACAGGGCAAGCGTGAACTCTCCCAGGCAGAAACTGTGACCGGGCTGAAACTGCTTGAACTACAGCGCTACCTGATGCTGATGTACACCAGCTGCGGATGGTTCTTTGACGACCTTTCCGGACTTGAAACCGTGCAGGTGATTCAGTATGCCGGCCGCGCCCTGCAACTGGCCGGACAATTATTTTCTGAGGACCTGTCCACGCCGTTTCTCGACTTGCTGGCGCAGGCCCGCAGCAATCTCCCTGAACAGGGCGATGGACGGTCTATCTACGAGCGTTACGTTCAGCCCGCGATGGTTGACCTGGAGAAGGTTGGCGCTCACTATGCCGTCAGCTCTCTGTTTGAGGAATACGGGCAGGGCACCCGCATTTACTGCTACGACGTGGAAAAGATGGAATACCGCACGTCGCGACAGGGAAAATTACGGGTCGTGCTGGGGCAGGCCAGTATTACATCGGAAATCACGTGGGAATCGGACCAGGTCACTTTTGGGGTGCTGCATCTCGCAGACCACAGCGTGCTTGGAGGGGTGCGGCGGTTCCAGGGCGACGAGGCGTATCGCCTTCTTGATCAGGAACTCGACACGGCGCTGGCGGGTGGCGACCTGGCAGAACTGGTGCGGCTGGTGGAGAAAAAATTCAGCTCCGGCACCTACACCCTGCGATTGCTCTTCCGCGACGAACAACGAAAGATACTTGGCATCATTCTGGAAGAAGCGACGAACGAGGCGCGCTCCCTGTATCGCAATTTTCACGACGAGCATGCGCACCTGATCCGCTTCGTGACCGACCTGGGAGTGCCTCTGCCCAGACGTTTCCGGCTAGCGGTGGACTTCACGCTGAATTCTGACCTGCTCGACGCATTCTCCGTGGAAGAAGTGGACCTGAACAAGTCCCGGGAGATCCTGGAGGAAATACGGCGGACCGGCGTGACCCCCGACGCTGTGACTCTGGAATTTTCCTTGCGCCGCACGATTGAGCGGCTGTTCACCCGCTTCGTTGCTAATCCCATGGAGCCGGGCCTGCTGCAACGATTGCAGGAAACCATCGCCCTGGTTCTTACTCTGCCGTTCCAGGTCCGCCTTTGGGAGGCCCAGAATACCTACTACGGCATGATGCGAGGAATTGCCGGCGAAGTTAGAGAACGAGCCGAACGCGGAGACACCGAGGCGCAGGCCTGGCTGGATGGTTTCGTCAAGCTGGGCGAAGCGCTAAGAGTAAAAGTACAGATCAACGCGGCTGTCGGCGTCTGATCAAGATCCAAGTCAAAAGCGGCGGACAAGAGTGTCCGCCCCACACGATGCCACTCGGCTAGGATGACATCACAAGGTTCTCTGGTACCCCTGAACTCGTGCACTTCTCGATCATCCAAATCCTAGACACCCGCGTCCTGGCGGGCACGCTGGATGTCTTTTATGTCTCCCATCGCGATGATGATGAACTGTCGGTCCACAACTGACTGGTCGGGCGGATTCACCTGCAGCTCTAAAGAGCCTTCCGCCACGGGACGCTTGACACCGAGAACAAGAAGGTTGTAACGGCCCTTGAGGTTCAGGTCATGCAGAGAGTTGCCTGCCCATGGGGAGGTGGCTTTGACTTCGATCTCCTCAACCCGCACGGTCCTGCCTTGCTCCTTGAGCATGGTATCGAGAAACGCGACTACGTGCGGGCGGATCAGTTCACTGGCCAACCGCATCCCCCCGATCTGACTGGGGGAAACGGTGGAATTCGCGCCGGCGCGCAGCATGCGCTCGGCAAACTTGCGTTCGGCCGAGCGCGCTACGATGCGCATCTTGGGGAAGCGCTGGCGCACGATGACGGTAACGACCAGATTGTCCTTGTCCAGAGGGAGGCCGGCAATCAAGCCAGCGGCCCGACTCAGGCCCGCCTTTTCCAGAATGTCTTCCTCGGTGGCATCGCCAACTACATAGAGCATTTCCTGTAGAGTCCCGGGATGCAACTCCTTTAGCTTCCGGATACTTTCTTCGGAGATGTCCACCACCACGTGGGGAGTGTTGGTTTTCTGCAGCTCGGCCACTGCGTACCTGCCGGTGTCTCCCAGGCCGCAGACAATGTGGTGGCCGGTCAGTTGGTCTATGTGATGCTGCATTCTGCGCCTCCAGAAGGGCTTCTTGAACTCCATTTCCACCATGAAGGCGGCCACGATCGAAAAAACATAAACTGTGATCGCGACCCCAAATAGCACAATGCCGATGTTGAACACGCGCAGTACGGGATTGTGGCTGGTATCAACAATTTCTCCGTAGCCCACACCGGCCAGGGTTATGACCGCCATGTACAGAGCCTGGAGGAAGGTGACGGAGGGGCCGCCGAGCACGCGATATCCAGTGGTGCTGATCACGATCAGGATCAGCAACAAGGCGAGAGCGAGGAGGAGGCGCTTGCGGAGAACCATCGCGTTATCGCCGCCATTCGTCGATCAGATTCGCCACCAACCCGCTCCATCCGGTCTGATGGCTAGCGCCCAAACCCATTCCGCTATCACCGTTGTAGTACTCGTTGAAGAGCAGGCACTGGTTCCAGTGCGGATCATCCTGAAACTTACGGTAGAAACCGAAGCAAGGCCGTTTGCCGTCGGCTCCGCGTTTGAAGATCCCAATCATACGGTTGGCCGCTTCACGCGCGATGTCATGGGGCGTGACTGGTTGGTTCTTGCTGCCTGCAGTCGGCAACGAGAATTGCGGCCCGACCGCGTCGCCAAAACGCAGGAAGGAATGAATCAGTAAGTAAGACGTCGGGAACCAGACGGGGCCGCGCCAGTTCGAATTCCCTCCCTTCAACTTGACCGCTGCCTCTCCCGGTTCGTAACCCATGGAACGATCTCCAAATTGGAAGGGATGCTGCTCATGATATTTCGACAGACTGCGAATGCCGTAGGATGACAGGAATTCTTCCGGGTCCCAGATGCGCTGCATGAGGCGTTTGAACTGGTTGGGATCGGCAATCGAAAGCACGTAGCGTTTCTTCCCGTCGCCCACGGTGTAGCAGGCGTCTCCCACCAGGTCGGGCCGGTTCTGGATGAACCACTCCACGTCGCGCAAGAAGCCGGGGTGAGCTATCAGTTCTTCGCTTTCGAGGACTTCGATGGCGTACAGCGGAATCAGGCCGACCAGCGAGCGCAGGCGGAATTTGTGGAATTCGCCGTTGGGATAACGAAGTACGTCGTAGAAGAAACCTTCCTGCTCGTCCCACAACTGATAGTTGCGGCCACCCATTTTCTTCATGGCCGCGCCGATGTAGATGAAGTGCTCAAAGAATTTAGTGGCTACGCCTTCGTATACCCGATTTTGATTGGCCAACTCCAGAGCGATGCGCATCAGGTAGAGGCAGAAGAAACCCATCCAGCCGGTGGCGTCGGATTGTTCGAGGATGGCGCCGTTGGGAAATTTTTCCCCGCGATCGACGACGGCGATATTGTCCAAACCCAGAAATCCGCCTTCGAAAACGTTGTTGCCCTCGCTATCCACTCGGTTCACCCACCAGGCGAAGTTCATCAGCAGCTTGTGCAGACATTTTTCCAGAAAAACCGTGTCGCCCTTGCCGGTCCGTTGTTTTTCACTCTGGTAAACGCGCCAGCAGGCCCACGCGTGCACCGGAGGATTGAGATCGGAAAATTCCCATTCGTACGCCGGAATCTGGCCGTTAGGATGTTGGAACTGCTCGAACAGCAGCACCCACAGATTTTCCTTGGCAAATTCGGGATCGACCAGCGCCAGCGTGATGCACTGGAACGCCAGGTCCCAGGCCGCGAACCAGGGGAATTCCCACTTGTCCGGCATGGAGAGAATGCGCATCGAGTTGAGATGGCGCCAGTGGATATTGCGCATCTGCTTGCGCGATTCCGGCGGCGGAAATTTCGGGTTGTCGCCTTCGAGCCAACGATTTACATCCCACAGATAAATCTGCTTGCTCCACAACATTCCAGCCAGGGCCTGACGCTGGATTGCTTTTTCTTCCGCCGTGGCCGCCGGCGGATGCACCGAGGCGTAAAATTCGTCAGCCTCAGTCTTCCTCTGGCGGACAATTTCATCCACATCGTTGAGCGGCACCGCGAGCTTTTCCGGGGTCAGGCGCAAGCGCAAGGTCATCGATCCGCCAGGCGGAACTCTCTGCTTGTAGTGAATGCAAGACTTCGTACCGATCAGCCGCGGGTTCACGCAGTCTTCGTGATTGATGATGTGGCGATGGAACGCGTCTTTCACGTAAGGTTTGCGATTGCCGGAGCAACCGTAAAGGCGGACCGCGTTGTTCTCATTGTCCGTGAACAACGCTTCCCCGCCCTCGGGAGCGTAGAGATATTGGGTTTCGAGCGAGTAGGGAAATTGCAGGTTATGCAGGCTGGTTGCGTTCGACTCGTCGGCAACGAGCACGATCTGGTTTCTGCCAGCTTGCAGTCGAATTGAAGGTTCAGCGCCCGCCGGATCGGTCCACGCCCATGTGTTGCGGAACCAGAGGTGAGGCATCAGGTGCAGGTCGGCGGCCTCCCGTCCGCGGTTGATGGCCTCGATGCGCACGCAAATATCTTCGGGTCCAGCTTTCGCATACTCGACGAAGACATCGAAGTAGCGGTTCTCATCGAAGATTCCCGTGTCCAGCAATTCGTACTCGGGTGCGCCCACTTGTCCCCAGCGGCGCCGGTTTTCGTCCAGTAACTTCTGATAGGGAAACTCGACTTGCGGATACTTGTACAACACTTTCATGTAGCTGTGCGTGGGCGTGTTGTCTAGGTAGAACCAGTATTCTTTTGCGTCCTCGCCGTGGTTGCCTTCGTTACCCGTAAGCCCGAACATGCGCTCCTTCAGGATTGGGTCGCGTCCATTCCATAAAGCCAGCGCGAAGACCAGAAGCTGATAGCGATCGCAGATGCCCGCAATGCCGTCTTCACCCCAGCGATAGGCTTTGCTGCGCGCCATGTCGTGGGTAAGAAATTCCCAGGCACAGCCATCGGGACTGTAGTCCTCGCGCACGCTGCCCCAGGAACGCTCGCTGACGTAGGGGCCCCACTTGCGCCAGGGCGCGACCGGGCCGGAATGTTTCTCGCGCAACCGCTGATGTTCCGCTGTGTTGTTTTCCATGGTCCGGTTGAGCACCGCTACTTGCCGGCCTGTCCAGCCCCGCGACCGAGCGCGGCTCCGACCTTTTGGAGTTGCGCCACAAAGGCGGGCGCATTGTAGGCCGACGGGTTCTGCACCTGAGCGAACAATCCTGCAATCGCGTTCTGAAGATCGCTGTCTGGCGCGCCGTTCTGTCTGCAAACGTTGTAGAGGGAATCTAAGGACATAGCAGCTTGCTCCGCGGCGCGCTGCCCCAGCAGAGAGAGGCTGGAATCAGCGGTGATCCGGCGCATCACCTGGATCGTAAAAGCCTGGTCGTAGGGGCGGTCGTTCAGTTCACTCGTTAAAGAGTGCGCAAGGCCGGCGGCTCGTTCCGCAGAGGCCGCGATCTGTTCACGGTCGCCGCTGAGTTGCCCCATCAAACCCGTGAGCGTCGCCACCTCCGAGTCCAATTTGCTGGCCGTGGCCGCATCGGTTGCCGCCGCTGCGTAACGAAATACTACAAAGCGGGCAGCATTCCATGCCGGAACGCCCGGCGTGCGTCCGGCGTAACCTGCTTCCTGCCGCCAACTGTCCTTCGGCGCCGTAAGGCTGTGGTGGCACGCAATGCAATCGAGTTCCGCATACTCCGGCCAGGTCGAGCTGCGGGCCCGGCGAGCCAGGCGCTGCAAGCTGTCCCGCAACTGCATGCCCTGACCTACGGCCCATTCTTTGGCGCCGAACCAGGGAGTTTCCCTGGGTTCTTTCCAGTGGCGCGGCATCACCGCGCTGAAAAGATTCAGTTCAAAGGTCAGGTCAGGATGCCCAGCGGCGATCATTTGGTGATCGACGAATTTCTCTGCGGTGCCAACGTGGCAGTGCAGGCAAGTGTGGCTGCGGATGGCCACATCGCGCAGATCAATCATGCCGAGCTTTGCCTTCTGCTCGGGAGATTGATTCTCCCAGTCCTTGACGGTATGCGGCCCCAGCCACCCAGCAGCGGGGCCGTGACAGCTCTCGCAACTCACGCCGTCGTTCAGCTCAAACGTCTGGGCGCGTTGCTCGGCCGGGACCGCGAGCGCGTGACAGGCCAAGCATTTCTCGTTCTGCTCCGGCGGCGACTTCAGATTCAGAATGCGCCCGATGCGGAGCGAGACGTCATTTGAAAGCACCTGATAGGCGCGAGCATGTTTGTCCTGTCCGGCCCAGATGCTGTACTCGTTTTGTGAAACGCGGGTAATCTGTTTGGGCTGAATGCTGCCGTGGCAACTGCTCGAAGCGCAGCCTCCGGGGCCGTTGTACTTTCCGATCGAAGCAGTTTGGCTGGCGGCGTTGCCGGCGAGCGCAAAGCAGACCGAAAGACATGCTGCTCGTCGGAAGTTCTGGCTGGCGACGGCGGCGAGAGTGGGCATTCCGCGCTTCATTATTGGGCGATAGTGAGCAATATCCGAGATTAGTGATTTGGCTTTGCTTATACCCATTCCGTTCTCTGAAATCAATTGACAGTGTGGTACGTGGCGAAAAGTTCGGACACGTGCAGTCGAGAGCGCTCGAACATCTCCTAAGAGAACCTTTGCCGTTACGATGGCGGGCGAACGCATGACGTTATGATGCAGACCTAAGGGGATTCCTGCTCCGTGTTCGACGAACTCAGAGGCATCCAACACGAATTCGGCTACCTGCCGCCGGACCAACTGCGGCGGCTGGCGGCCAAGATCGATGTGCCGCTGAGCCAGATCCACGCTGTGGCCAGCTTCTATCCACATTTTCAGTTGACTCCTCCACCCCAGGTGGATGTTCGTGTCTGTGCTGATATGAGTTGTCACCTGCGTGGTGGCGTTGAAGTGAAAGCCGCGCTGGAGCAGGCATTTCGTGGCGCAAGCCCCGAGGCTGTAAGTATCCGCGATGTGTCCTGCCTGGGGCGTTGCGATCAGGCGCCTGCGATTTCAATCAATGATCGGATCTATTGCAACGTTCAGGGCGAGCACACTGCCGCAGTAGTAAAGGACCTGCTGTCAGGCGGAGCCCTTCCTGAACCGGCCCGAGAGCGTCGCCGAACGCCCCTGGTGTCCGATCCCTACAAGGGTTCGTCGAATTATTCGGTGGTGCGGCGGTTCGTGGAAACTCGCGATTGGGCGGGCATTGTCGCCACCCTGAAAGCCAGCGGCCTACGCGGCATGGGCGGGGCGGGCTTCCCTACCGGCAGCAAGTGGGAGATCGTGCGCAACGCTCCCGGCAAGGAAAAATACATCGTATGCAACGCCGACGAAAGCGAACCCGGCACCATCAAGGACCGCTTCGTCATGGAGAATGCGCCATGGCTGGTGATCGAAGGCATGATCACGGCCGGCCTGGTCACGGGCGCGCGCCGCGGAATTCTCTACATCCGGCACGAATACGAAAATCCGAAGGAAATTCTGCGGGAAGAAATCGATCGCTGCTACCGCGAAGGGTTGCTGGGGGCGCGCATTCTGGGCAGCGATCTCAGTTTTGACCTGGAAATCTTCGTGAGCCCCGGCGGATACATCTGCGGCGAGGAGAGCGCGTTACTCGAAGCCATCGAAGGCAAGCGGGCCGAACCTCGCAACAAGCCTCCATTCCCGGGAACGAATGGTCTATGGAACCAGCCTACGGCGATCAACAACGTGGAAACGTTCGCCTTCGCCACTGTGATCCTGGTTCGTGGGGTGGAGTGGTTCAAGTCGCAAGGTAAGAGCGGGTCGGCCGGCGTGAAGTTTGTCGGAATCAGCGGCGATGTGAACCGGCCCGGAATCTTTGAAGTGCCGATGGGCACGAAGTATTCCGAACTGATTCAGGACTACGCGGGCGGTGTTCTCGACGGCCGCGCGCTGCTGGGCTTTGCGCCCTCGGGGCCGTCTTCCGGATATTTGCCAGCGTCCATGGCCGACCTTCCGCTGGACTGGAACGCCTTGGCTGCAGCCGGCTCAATGGTGGGGTCCGGAGCGATTGTGGTTTGCGGCGAAGGACGCTGCATGCTGGACATGGCGCTAAACGCGGTGCGCTTCTATCGCAATGAGTCTTGCGGGAAGTGCGTTCCCTGCCGCGTGGGCTCGCAAAAGATGGTCGAGATGCTTACGGGGTGGACCGAAGGCCGCGCGTCGGATTCCGACTTGCAACTGCTCTCCGAACTCTCCTTCGCGATGAAGTTGACCTCGATTTGCGGCCTGGGGCAGATTGTCCCCGCGCCCATCCAATCCGTGTTGAAGCATTTTCCCCAGGTGGTGGATGAGCACGTCAAGAACCGCCGCTGCCCGGCGGGCGTTTGCGTCCCGAAACGAGAAACGGCATGAGTTCCAGGCCCGCGCCCGAAATTCAGCTGACCATCGATGGCAAGCAAGTTTTGGTTCCGGCCGGGACCACGATCTTCGACGCGGCCCGGGTCAACGGCATACCGATTCCCACGCTTTGCCATCAGCAGAATGAAAACCCAGTGGGCGTGTGCCGGGTGTGTGTGGTGGATGTCGGACAGCGCGTGTACGCCGCCTCGTGCATTCGTCAGGCTGAAGCCGGCATGACAGTGAAGACGGCGACCGAACAGGTGCAAGGTGCGCGACACACCTTGATCGAGTTGCTGATGTCGGACCATCCCGCACCCTGCGCCCGGCAACTGCACTCGGGCGATTGCGAACTGGAACATCTGGCGGCCGTTGCGGGGATCTCCGAACCCCGCTTCCCCCGGCGCACCACGCCGCGTGGAAAGGATGACTCCTCGGCGGTGATTGCGGTGGACCACGAGTCGTGCATCTTATGCGACCGCTGTATTCGCGGATGCGACGATATCCGGCACAACTGGGTCCTGGCCCGCCGAGGTAAGGGATATCAGGCTGGGATCGCCTTCGACAACAACTTGCCGATGGGTGGGTCGTCGTGCGTTTCCTGCGGCGAGTGCATGGTGTCGTGCCCGACCGGAGCGCTCACCAATAAGCGGGTGGTGGGAACGGAACTGGGGCAAGGTGACGTTCTCGATCCTGCAGAGCTTTTGCATTTGCCGATCTTTGAGAATGTCTCCGGCACATTTCTCGAACTCAATCAGAAGGCAGTCGTCAAAAGACGTTTCCGCGCAGGGGAGATCATCTGCCGCGAAGGCGACTTCGGTTCCACAGCTTTTTATATTCTGGAGGGCAAAGCGGAAGTTTTTCTCTCCAGCCCGATCGCGCACGTCAAGACGCAGGGCAGCAGCAGCGGATTCTTTAGCCGGCTGAAGAGCATGTTATCGGCTCGCGAGGAGGACAGCCGCAGCGAAGAATCTTACCGGCCGTTCATTCCGATTGATGCCTCGGTGGATTTGCCTTACGACAATCCCATCGCCGGACTGGGTCCGGGCGACCTGTTCGGCGAGATGACCTGCATGAGCTACTACCCGCGCTCAGCCACGGTGCGGGCCAAGACCGATTGCGTGATGCTGGAAATGCTACGCAACGTGCTCGACATCCTGCAACGCAACAAGACGTTCCGTGCACAACTGGAGTGCAACTATCGTGCTCGCGCGCTGGATTCGCACTTGCGAAGTGTTCCCATCTTCGCGCCGCTGACCAAAGACTTCGTCGATCACTTGCGCGACCGGGTGGAATTGATGCGCTTCAGCCCGGGACAGGTGATCTGCCGCCAGGGCGATGCCGCTGATAGCTTCTACCTGATCCGCATCGGCTTTGTGAAAGTTTCGGAAGAAAAACTCGGAGGCGAGCTGGTCCTGGCCTACCTGGCGCGGGGGGGCTACTTCGGCGAAATTGCATTACTCACTGGCAGCCCGCGCACCGCCACCTGCACCGCGCTCGACCATGTGGAGGTGGTGCGCATCTCCGCCGAAGATTTTCAGCTGATGCTCGACAAGTTTCCCGACGTCCGGCACAGCCTGGAGGCCACGGCGCACGAGCGGCTAGAGGAAAATCGGCGTCGCACCATCCGAACTGAGAATGTCCCCGTGGACCAGTTTCTTGCCCAGGGACTGATGGAGGCGCAGAGTCTTCTGGTGCTCGATCTGGACCGCTGCACCCGCTGCGACCAGTGCGTGCGCGCCTGCGCTGACGCTCACGATGGGGTAAGTCGCCTGGTCCGCGAAGGATTGCGTTTCGACAAGTATCTAGTGGCGACTTCGTGCCGGCAGTGCCGCGACCCGCTGTGCATGGTCGGCTGCCCCGTAGGTTCGATCCGAAGGCGAAATACGCTGGAAGTCATTATTGAGGACTGGTGCATCGGGTGCGGCCTTTGCGCCAACAACTGCCCCTACGGCAACATCAATCTGCATCCCTTCCCAGTGGAAGTGGACGACCCGGCACACCCCGGACGGCGGATCGCCAGCGTGAAGGTGAAGGCCACGTCCTGCGATTTGTGCCACGACCATGCCGAGCCCAGTTGCGTATACGCCTGTCCGCACGATGCCGCGCACCGGGTGAATCCGCCGGAGTTTTTCGCAAACATTATTCAACCGCAAAGCGCAGCGACGAAGGCGAGGAGCTGAAGCCGCGTGCGGATTGACCACACTCACCGCAGATGGTTCGTCGGAAGCGTGATTGGGCTGGCAGCGGCGACTGCGGTGTATGTGCTTTACAACTTGCGTTCTGCGCAGGGCCCGCGGGGCGGCAGCGCATTGGGCTTGACTTACGGCATCGTTGGATTCAGCTTCATGCTGTTTGCCGGACTGCTGGGGCTGCGCAAGAAGTTTCCCATCTGGCGTGTGGGACGGGCGCAGTCCTGGATGCGCGGCCATCTGTGGCTGGGATTTCTCAGCTTTCCTCTGATTCTGTTTCATGGAGGTTTTCACTTCGGCGGGCCGCTCACTCGCATCCTGATGTGGCTGTTTATTTTTGTGTTTGCCAGCGGAATTCTGGGGGCCGCGCTGCAACACTTCATTCCGCGCATCCACACCGCGCAGCTTCCTATGGAGACAATTTACGAACAGATTGACCGCGTGCGCGGCCAGTTGGCGGAAGAAGCAGTGCGCCTGGTGGAGGAAGCCTGCTCCGCGCTGGAAGGAGAGGTCTCACACGCCAGCGAACTGCAGCGGGCTGCGTCCGCGAGCGCGGGGACCATGGGTGGCCTCACGGTAGCCTCCGGACTGCAGGCGGACGAAGAGGTGAGCACACAACTTCAGCATTTCTTGAGCAGCGAAATGGAACCCTACTTGAGCCGGGCCGGGGCGGGTGGAATGAGTCTGAGCGACTCCTCCCAGGCGCGGACCATGTTCCAACAACTGCGCGTGCTGCTGCCTCAGAATCTGCATTCGAGCGTGGACGATCTGGAAAACATCTGCGAGGAAAAGCGCCAACTGGATCAGCAGGACAAGCTGCATAAACTTCTGCATGGCTGGTTGCTGGTGCACATTCCCCTGTCCTACGCGCTGCTGCTTCTGGGAGCGGTCCATGCGGTGATGGCCCTGAAGTTCTGAGACTAGGCGATGCTGCGACGGTCACGAACAACCAAGAAACTCGCCAAGCGCATTGACCTGCAATATTTCACGCGGCCGCACACCTTTCGGCGCTGGCGGTTCTGGCTGTCAGTCGCAGTGCCGGTCATCGCCCTGGGCTGGTTGATCACGCAGCGGGCGCAGGGCGGACAGAAAGTTTATTCGAGCGGGCCGCTGGCCGCGTCCCACGCGGTGTTCACACAACAGTGTAGCCTTTGCCATCTTGCCCGTGCTGCCAGCTTCAGCGCGCAGGTAAACGACCAGGCGTGCCTGGCATGCCATGACGCACCTGCCCACCATGCCAATCAGACCTTCACGCCCGCGTGCAGTTCGTGCCATCTGGAACACAAGGGAGAGCGGTCACTCTCGGCGACGTCCGACTCCAGTTGTTCCCAGTGCCATGCCGATCTGCGGACCCGCGATGGACAACCGCACTATGTTGGTTCAATTACCAAGTTTGCTGCGAGCCATCCTGAGTTCGCTCTTCTTCGCACAGGTAAAACGGATCCTGGAAAGGTGAAGTTCAATCATTATGTCCACCTGCAACCTCATCTCATGGGACCAAACAACATTCGTGTAGAGATGAGTTGCGACGACTGTCACCGCACGGCGAAGGGCAATGATGGATGGCCGTACGCTGCGACCTTTGATCAGTCCCAGGTCGAAGAAAGCGTACGCCAAGGGCTACCCGTATCTTCCGGAGCGACTGGCGGCACGGCTGAAGCCGTGCCCTTCCCGGTACGACAGCGCTACATGGCGCCGATCGCGTTCGCTCAACATTGCGCGGCGTGTCATACCCTGCAATTCGACAAACGTTTTGGCAATGAGCAGGTACCCCATGAAAAGCCGGGGGTGGTGCACGCATTCCTGCTGAAGAGATTCGGCGAATACATCGCGGCCCATCCCCTGGCTGTGCATGAAGTCAATTTGCCCGATCGCCAGATTCCGGAGCGGGTTCGCCTGCCGCGGGTTGCACGTAACCCTTCAGAATGGGTGCAGTTCCGCACCGAGGATGCTGAATGGTTGTTGTGGAGCAAGACCTGTAAGCAGTGTCACACGTTAAATCCGGGCGGCGGTGTGCTCCCCGAGGTGGCAAAATCCAATCTTACGGCTCGCTGGCTGCCCCATGCCCAGTTTGATCATCACCCACATCGCATGATGACGTGCAGTGCGTGCCATGCGAACACACCCAATAGCCGCGAGACTTCCGACGTACTGTTGCCCGGCATTCACACTTGTCAGCAGTGCCATCGCGAGGACAGACCCAAAGAAGCTGCTGAGGGCCGCTGCTTTGAGTGCCATCAATATCATGACTGGACAAAAGCCAAGCGAACGAAGGGGCGATTTACGATACCGGAGTTGCGAGGCGTGGCTCGGCTGGACACTCGATGACCATGGCTCTTCCCGAATTTAGCGTCTCTCGCAAGGCGAACTCATGATCCGGTGATGTTCGTACCCTGGTGGAAGAGCATCTGCCAGCGACCGTCGCTGAACACCCACATGGAGCTTCGCAGAGATGTACGCGCCCCCTGATTTGTTTCGCCCCGACGAATCGCGCGATAGGTCACCAGTGCAGTCTCTGGGGTCAGATTCCTGACAGAGAAATCAGCAATCGAGATCTAGCGCGGTGGTTCCGTCCGCAGAGCTGCGATGATCTCTTCTTTCCTGAAAATCCGTCCCGAGCTTCCAAACTCGCAGAAGTCATCGGTCAGCAAAGACGCCACCGTGTCGAGACTTCGCCGCATGCTGGGTTGGAGCAGATCCTCTTCAAGCTTTCGTAGTTGCTGAGCGATGCTGTCCGATGCCTCAGACATAAGTTTGGTCCTGTGCGCGCAGCTATCTGGTGCCAATCGAGGGCTGCTCCGGTTGCTGGCCGATGGGCGCCGGGGGATTGTCAGTTACGGTAAACACCTTGTCCTCTTTGATATACATGCGTTCCATCTCCTGACGGTTGAAGGGACGCGCACCTCGCCGTCCAAACACCGCGAGCTGGTTGCCACTCTCATCCACAGCGCGGTCGCGATCAATTCCCTTGGAGATAGCCAACGCCGGACCGCGAGTGCGATAGCTGGCAATCAGCTTGGGTGAGGGACGCGGACTGAATCCGCTGAACGCCGGGTTATCGACGGGCGAGAACAGCTGCACGACTTTCAACCCATCGGCTCCGTCGGCGACGTAAGCGAACAGGCTTGAACTCACCATGCCAAGCTTCACGTCGTTGGTGTCGTTGAGGGAGCCTCCGGCGTTGAAGATTTCATCCAGGCGTGGCTGTTCGGGGCGTTCGACATTCACGATTGCCATGCCCTGTTTTCCAGCAGCGACATAGGCGTAGGTGCGGGCCACATAAATGTTTCGCGCTTCTTCCAGGGGAACCACTCCGCCGGACACAGGCTTGGGCTGGGCGAGATTGGTGACGTCCAATACTTTCAGTCCCTGGCGGTCAACCACAAACGCGTAGCGGAACTGTATGGCGAGGCCGCGCGGTTGAATTAGAAAGGGCGCGCCGACTTCCGCCGCGATCCTGGGCTGCAGCGGATGATCAAGGTCAACCACTTCCAGACCGCGATCACAGAGGATGTAGGCATAGGTCCCGGCGATGGTGATGCGGCGCGCGCCGTTCAGAACGCCATCCGGATTGAAGGTTGCTGCGCGCTTGAGAAAGTTGTTCGCGGGATTACCATCGAGCAACGTGGCTACGCCCGGGCTCTTGGCTTTCAGGTTTGGATCCCCAACGATCACCAGGCCCTCATACTTGTCGGCGACATAGAGGAAGCCGTACATGAGATGGACGGTTTGTTCTTCATTTTCTTCGCGATGGGTGCGCAGCGGGTCTACTCCCAGAGTGGTGGGCGTCGCCACCGCCGTCGCATATTTCGTGGGCAGGTAGAAGCGCTGGCCCAGGGGAGAGACGGGCGCAGTCACCATGCGTTCGGAAATATCCTTGTTGTCGATGTTTGCGATATCGAAAATTCGAAAACCACCCTTGCCCATGGCGGCGTAGAGATATTCTCCCCGAGCCTGCACGTCGAGAACCTCCGAGCCGGAGTGATGGTAGGCTTCTTCGAGCTCGTTGTGATTCGCCAGGTGCTTCTTGTAGTTCTCTGGATAGGCGATCTTCTGAAAGTCGCTGCCAATCACCGCCGGAGGCTCGTCATGTTCGGTGACGGCCACGGCCTCGTAGCCGTCTTTTCCGCTGGCCACAAAAACATAGCGACCCATGAAGTTCATGAAGTTCGTGCCCTGGAGAAGGAGTTGAGCCATCCAGGCGTTGTTGTCGTTAGCGCGTGAGACGTGGCAATCGGTGCAGCCTTTGGTCTCTTTGGCGCGCACGGTGTGCGGAACGAAGGTGCTGAAGGCCTGTCCGCTGAAGCCTTCGGCTGAAATCGTCTGCTGCTGATAGTAGAGCCAGTCACGGTCGTTGTTCTGCGAACTCACCAACACGGCGCATGCTGACCGGACCGGCGCAACCCGGTTGCCGGTTACGGTGCCGTCTATTCCCAGAGTGTAGATGTCATCACGCAGGACTTGAAAATTGTAGGAAGTCCAGTTGCGCGTGGTGAGGCCCTCGTTGTGTAGCATGGGCATGCGCTGGTTCGCGGTCATGGAAAGATGGCAGCCGTAGCAGGTGGGCGCCCAGGACGAGTGGCAGGCGTAACAGGTCATCTTGCTATTCGGATGTGCCAGCTTTGACTCTTCTCTTGCGGGTACATCTCCCCAGGTTTGACCGTCCTGCTGGATAGTTTTGGCCAGACGTGATTTCTCGCTGTAATGTTTAGCGCCCGGCGTGATGGTGTCCGGCACCTGAACCACTTCCCACTCTTTGTCTTTCTCCAGCATGGAGCGCTGATATAGGCGGCCCTCTTTCCAGTAGAAACGACGCTCCTGCCATGGGGTTCGCAATCCCGCCACGTTGGTGCCGCCTCTTGGTACGGCAATGCCGGACGTCACCAGGGTCGCACGTTGCTGAATCGTACCGTGGCAATCGACGCAATCAATTTCAATCGCGTTGCGGGTTTCTCCGTAGAGTTTGCCGTTGCCGTGGCTGTCTTGCTCGAAATGGCAGTCGATGCAGTGCATTCCCTTTTCCAGATGGATGTCTTTGAGATGCACAGCCTTTCCGAACTTCTCGGGATCTTCAAATGGAACCGTCTTGTCGTCTTTGTCGAGCAGGTTGCCGTTGCGATCGTGCTTGAAGACAGCGCGGAAAATCCAGCCATGGCTGTGGAAGTCGGCGAACTGGGTGTGTTGCAGCTGCCGGTTAAACTCAGGCGTGCCGGTTTTCTCCAGGAAGTCCGGGTCCGACCAGAGGCCGTGGATGGCGGAGCGCTCGGGATTGCGAGTCTGAATTAGGTTCTGCTCGGCCGCGCTGGGATAGCGTTGCTGGGCGGGCCACATGTGCTCGCCATCCATTTCGTTGTCCCACCAGGTATAGCCGAAGTAAGTCGCAACCATGTTTGTCCCCGGGTGCATGTGGCAGACCATGCACTGGCTGGACGGAATCGAGCGGGTGAACTGGTGGTGAATGGGATGTCCGGATTGATTTCGCGGAATAGTGGGATCGGCGGTTGCGGTCTGCCCCATATTTCCGGCCGCCGCGTAGGCGCCGGAGTGTTCTGGCGAACGGTCGTTGGCGTACACCACGTGGCAGGCGCTGCAACCGCTGGCCCGGTAGTCGCCAGCCTGGTCGTTGGTGCCGGGGAACGACAGCAGCGGATCGAGCAGGCGGGTCTTTTGCAATCCCAGAAAGACCGGATCGGTGCGCAGTTCGGTGCCGAAGCCACGCTCGCTTAGTTTGATCTCCGGCTTGCCCGGCTCTTCTTCGAGGCCTGGATTCCCTATCTCCGGCTTCTTCCTGCTGCCTCGTTCGAAGACGCGTAAAACATTGCCGGGCTGCGAAATCTCCCAGCGCTGCAAGGGATCAAGATACGGTAGCACTCCTTTTTTGCTGATCTGTTCAGGCGTGGGTGGCGGAAAAGTGAGCAATCGTTGCGGCGTGCCATCGGGGCCGTAGCTCTCACCGAAGCGGGGTGTCTTCAGAGGGAAGGCACCGTTGTTGTACAACGCCGCGCCCCACAGCATGGCGCCATGGGTCATCATGCTGGTCTGAACTTTTCTTACCTCCGCGGTGTGGCAACCGCTGGTGCCGCAGGTTTTCTCGGCGACGCGGAGGTCTCCCGGATTAACGAAGCGTATGTAGTTCCAGTCTTCCTTAAGCCACAGGGTGTACGCTCGGGTCGGGTTGGCGGAGCCGCGGGCATTGTCTGGGTTCCGTGATTGAGGATGGGCATCGCGTTTCGCCTGATCGTATTGCGGAGAATCTTTTGGGGCGTCCGCAGTCAGACGGACTTCGGCATTGCCGCCATGACAGTCTGCGCATCCCAGGCGCACGGTGCTGCTGCCGTGCATGGTGGTGCTGTCGGTGGCGGTGTGGCAAGTTACGCAGCCGGCGGATTTGCGATCGGCTTCGGCTTGGGATTGCAGCAGGAGGACGTCGGACGACGTCTCGGTGTGTGCGGGGCTTTGGCTCAAGAGTGCGAGGCCCAGCGCGATGAGCAGCGGGTGCGCCGGTTTGGACGATTTGAGTCGCATTCGAATTCCAAATCCCATGATCAACAGCCCTCTTGCCCCTGCCTCGCGGGCGAGGGCCCCCGCGCCACGTGATTGTTCTTTAGAACTGAAACTTTATCCTGGCGAAGACTGAGAATAGAGTCTTGCCGTTGTAAATTTCCTCGAAACCACGGCCTGGAACCAACGACGATACGCCGCCACTGATGGCGATGTTCTCGCTTAGTGGCGGACGATACTCCACGCCCATACCCAGGTCGGTGCCGATGCTGTGACGAATCGGACGCTGGAACAACAAGAGCTCCAGCGGCTCAGTACGGTCGAAACGTAGATAGTTGCCGTTTACGAATGCGCGCAGCTTGGGCGTAACGTTGAAATCGGCGCCCAGATTGAACAAATAAAGTCCGGGATTCACGAAGTTGGCCTGGCCTTCCTCTTTGTTCGAACGCAGGCTGGGCAGGAGGCTCGAGGGATTCATCAGTGCGATTCCAGTCCCGGTGAGCCGCAGACCTTCGTTGTCCCAGAAGCTGAAGGCGCTACCGGCAAAATGAGTGTCGTCCACAATGGTGTCGAAGCCGTGGGCGGTGCCGTCGGTGCGGGAAGCTCCAGAGCGGTTGCTGGAATCGCCAGAGGCGTAGAAGAAAGAGGCGCGGTAGCGCACCCAGTCTTTATCGACCGAGACTTCGAGAGCGGCCATTCTGGCGTCTATGTCGACCCGCCGTCCGGCGATGGAACTGAAGTCATCGTGTCCCAAAGCCTGATAGAAAGCGTGGCTGAGATTGATGCGGCGAATGTGCCCGTTACTGGCCCAGCCCAGGTAGTAGGCGCGGATGGCGTGCGCGTTCACGTTTCCGTTCACTACCGCGCCGGCGGGCGCCGGACGGACGAGAAATCCGTTGTCATCGTAGTGAATGCTGGCGTCGTCGCGGTTGTAGTGAAAGCTGAATTCGGTGGTGTAGCCCTTGGCCAGGAAGTCCTGTATGTAGATGTTGGCAACGTAGACCTGTTGTCCCCGATTGTGAAACGTGTTCAGGCCGCTGTTCGTATTCTTCTCGAGGAAGTTGAACCAGGCGAGATTGTAGGCCAGGCGATTGGAGCGCAAATTGCCGAAAAGCCGTACTCCTGGCTGTTCTTCGGAGAACAGGAAGCCGCGAAAGTCGCTGGTGAACTGCTGGATGCCGGCACGAACAGAAACGAAATCGTAGTTCGGACTCAAATCACGGATCTTGGCTTCGACGAAAGCTTCCTGCAGGCCAACGTGGGTGTCGAAACGATTGATTCCCTCTCGCGGGTCCACGTTCACGATGCCGCGCTCGCGGGTCTGCAGGAAGTTGAGATTGATCTCGGGTGTGACGCGCACTCGAAAATCAACCGGGCGGAATGAAGTATCGCCGCGGAACAGGTCAAAAGAGAAACGCAGATTCTGCGTGAGCAGGGCCTGCTCGCCACGCCCGAAAAAGTCGCCGCTGTCCGGACGCTCGGTGTCCACACCGCTGGACAGGGGCAGGCGGCGGCCATCCACGACGGTTTCGCTGGTGCCAGTAAAGTTGAAAAACCAGCGCTGTCCGAAGATGGGATAGTCGCCCTTGAGACGATTACGGTTGAACGGATCGTACCAGTGGCCCTTGACGTAGGGCGCATCGCGCTGCTGCTGGTAGCGGCGCCATTCCGGCACGGCCGTGTCCCAGCGGTCCGGCTCGGGAGAGAAGCTGGCAGAGGCTGGCGGGATTGGTTCGGCCCCCGATTCCACCGGGGCCACTTCCGGAGCCGGACGATTCATGCCCGGAAAAGGCGCAGTTGGAGCGGCCGCGGCGGGGGTGCTGGGCGTCCCCGGCAAACCGGATGGCCCCTTGTTTTCGGGAGCAAGCGCGGTCAGCTCCTGCATCTGAAGCTCAAGAGTTGAAAGCTCCGGCTTCGTCAGCTCCAGTCGAGGAATCTCCAAGGCTTTGAAACCCGGCTTGGTCAGGGTGACTTCATAAATCCCGAGCTGTACATCGCGCAGCCGGAAGATCCCTTCTGCGCCCGTGAGGGTTGTGTAATGGGCGCCGGAGGCGCTGCGCAGGTCGAGCTGCACACCCGGAACCGCCCTTCCTTGCTGGTCCCGCACGATTCCTTGCAGGGACATGCTAGTTGCGGGTCGATGTTCCGGAATCTGACGATCGGGTTGGACTTGCGCGTCGGCTTTTTGCGCCTGCGCGGACACCAAAGATAACAATGAAAGCAGGCCGAGAGAGATGAACAGTCGCACCCTCCATGAAGCGTGCGGCGAACTGGACCACAGGAACCCGTGCCAGCATCGGCCTGTCAGCACCCGTCGCCACCGTCCCAAGGAGAGTTATGTCTTTTCGTACCATAGCGATTCCTCGCATGCAACAGAACTGCGGCCGGTGACTTTGGTTTGTCACTGGTACCGACACAGGAAACCAAAACCCCCGGCAGAATTGTTAAACTCGCCCGACGAGGGAGTGTGAACATGTCGCAGGCGGCAACTGCAGTCGAAGGCGAGCGGGTGGGGCGGTGCGGCGACCCATGCGTGATGGTCATTTTCGGCGCGGCCGGCGACCTTACCCGCCGCAAGTTGATCCCATCGCTTTATAACCTGGCAAAATACAAACTGCTGTCGCGCGAATTCGCAATGATCGGCATTGCGCGGAACCCGATGACCACCGACGAATTTCGCGCCAAGCTGGTGGCGGACCTGAAGGAGTTCGTGGACGGTCCGGTTGATCCCGATCTGCAGGAGTGGTTCGAGCGCCAAGTGTTCTATATTGCCGGTGAGTTTGCCGACCAGAGCACATATCAGCAACTCAAGGAAGTGCTTCAGAAAGTCGACAAAGATCTTGCCACCCACGGGAATTATTTCTACTATCTCGCCACGGCTCCTGATTTCTTCGGACCCATCGTGCAGCGACTGTCCGCTGCGGGCCTGATGAGCGAGGAAAATCATCAGTGGCGCAGAGTGATTGTCGAAAAGCCGTTTGGCCGCGACCTGGATTCGGCGCGATTGCTGAACCAGCAACTGCTCAAGGAAGTGGACGAAAAGCAGATTTACCGTATCGACCACTACCTGGGCAAGGAAACAGTACAGAACATTCTGGCCTTTCGCTTTGCCAACGGGATTTTCGAACCGATCTGGAACCGGCGCTACATCGATCACGTGCAGATTTCAGTGGGTGAAACCGTGGGCGTTGAACAGCGCGGCGGCTATTACGATACTGCCGGAGCCCTGCGCGATATGGTGCCCAACCACATCATGCAGCTCATCAGTCTTACCGCCATGGAGCCCCCCATTTCCTTCCAGGCGGATGCGGTGCGCGACGAGCAGGCCAAGATATTGCACGCGGTGCAACCGCTGAGTTCCGAAGACGTGCTTACCCGGACCGTACGCGGACAATATGGCGAGGGCGAGATCGCCGGCCAGCACGTTCCCGCTTACCGTTCGGAGCCCGGCGTGCCGCCCGATTCACGCACCGAAACTTTTGTCGCAGTGAAACTGCAGGTGGACAATTGGCGCTGGGCGGGCGTGCCCTTTTACCTGCGCACCGGGAAACGCATGGCTTCGCGCAGCACTTACATCGTCATCCAGTTCCGGCGTGCGCCCTTCGTGCTCTTCCGCGATACCGAAGTGGAAAAGCTCATGCCCAACCAGTTGGTCTTGCATATTCAACCGGAGGAAGGAATTGCGTTACGCTTCGCGGCCAAGACTCCGGGGCCGATCATGCGGCTGGGAACAGTGGACATGGATTTTCAATACTCCGACTACTTCGGCAAGCAGCCCAGCACGGGTTACGAGCGTTTGCTGCATGATTGCATGGTGGGCGACGCAACTCTCTTTCAACGTGCCGACATGGTCGAGGCGGGGTGGAGCGTGGTCAGTCCGATGCTGGATCTTTGGAAAGCTCTGCCGCCGCGAAATTTCCCCAACTACGCATCCGGCACGTGGGGACCGAAGGAAGCCGAGGACCTGCTTGAGCGCGACGGGCGCCATTGGCGGAACTTCGAGCAGTAGGCCAGCAGGCGGAGTTTCCTTCGGGTGGAGCAGCACTTCAGCTCTGCATTGAACAACGATCAATTCAAGATTGGCGCGCGGTGCCGGCGGTCTTCGTACACTTCTGTGCCGGATAACGTTCGACTTTTTCGCGAAGCGAAGACAAGTGCGGCATGGCCACACCCAGGCTCACTCCCGTGTTGAGCACATCGAAGTAATAGCGCTTCATTTCCTCCGGGCTGTGGGCAAAGTGGCTCGCCCTGAGAAGGCGTCGACCTTTTTCCGTGAACCGAATGGCACACCTAACGGCAAGGCCCGCGAGCCAAACAGGCGTATTCAAAATACTTCTCGCGTCCGGATAACGCCCTAGGTCAACACCACGGGCCGCCGCGACATCCAACGCCTCCCGAGTGGCCAATGTCCCCAGTCTCAATGTCCTGAAACTTCGGGTCGCTTCCGCGATCCCTCCAGCCCAAAGGCAGATTGCTATGCCGCCGGCATTGATAGCATGGTGCACCCAGAGCCACTCGATGATGTTGCATTTAATGTCTAGATTGAAACCAGCCCGTTGGAACAATTCCGTCACGGCCTTGAATTTCTCCGGATCGGAGCCTTCTAGCATTCCGAAGCGCACTGTAGGGTTCACGGTCGCGATAAGGACGCCCTGATCATCGAGGCCGCCGCTGGCACCGGCATAACCCCAAAGCATGGAGGACCGCGGCAGAAGACGATCAATCTCGCCAGGTCCATCCCAATTAGCCGTGAACAAGAGAAACATGGCGCCCGATGCACCGGGCAGGTATTGGCGGATGGCCTGAGCCGCTTGGTAGTGCTTGGTGGCGACGATCACCAGTTCAAAGCCGTCTGAAGGGTTGATCTGCGCAACTGCTTTAGGGGCGTAGCTTACCCGCTTGCTTTTCGAGCACTCGGGCCGCAAGTCCAGCAAGTCCAAGGTATCGGTGTCAGGAAGCCCCTCCTTGCGCACGACATGGGTGACATCAATGCCTGCCTTGGACAAGGCCCAGCCGTAAATTGTTCCCACTACACCCCTGCCAATGACCAGGACTTTCATGATGTTCTCCACAGGACCTTTGACCGGGTGGAGTTTTTATCTTAGAGGAGAAAACTCAGAGTGCCCCGCGGAGCCCGAGTCTTGTGCGATCCGGCCCGAAATGCAGGCCTGAAGGCCGGCTCCACCCTGATCTCCGCTATTTGCTTTTCATCTCGTACACGCCATCCCAATCTGCTTCCGGGGCATTCTCCATGAACTCCAGGGCGCGCTGCAGGAAGATTTGGGTAGGGCCGTCTTCTGGGAAGGACCCGAGAAGCTCGCCAAACCTGCCCGCAGCGTCGCGCCAGTTCTGCGCGTGGTATGCCTGCATGGCGCTCTCGAAACGGGTGATCAGCGTCTCGTATTTCGGTCTGGCCGCCTCTATGTCCATTAATTCGTAAACTACGACCGGCTGATGTTTACCTTTCACCCGGATTCGGTCCAGTTCGCGGCAGACAAAATGATCCACAACCTGCCTGTAGGTCGCCTCGCTGATGACGATGTGGGAACGATATTGTTTGGTCATACCTTCCAGGCGCGATGCCAGGTTGACATTGTCTCCCATCACGGTCCAGGCCAGCCGTTTGGACGATCCCATGTTTCCGACGTTCACCGGGCCGGTGTTGAGACCGATTCCGATGGCGATTTCCTTCCGCCCTTCCGCTACCCACTTTGAGTTGAGCCGCTTCAGGCCATGAATCATCTCGAGGGCACAGTGGCAGGCGCGTAGCGCGTGATCGCTCTGGGGGTATGGCGATCCCCAGAATGCCATGATCGCGTCGCCGATGTATTTATCGAGCGTGCCCAGGTTTTTGAAGATGACCTCGGTCATTTCTCCCAGGTATTCGTTCAGCAGGCGCACCAGTTCGTCGGCGGTCATGCCCTCGGAGAGGCTGGTGAAGCCGCGAATGTCGCTGAACATCACGGTCAGTTCCTTGGTCTCGCCGCCGGGGCGAATGTATTTCTGCGGATCTCTTTCGATCAGTGCAATGACGCCGGGCGACAGGTACTGCGAGAAAGTTTTGCGGATCTTCCGCTTTTCGCGTTCTTCGAAAATCATGCGAAAACTGGTGATCACGGCGTAGTTCGCCACCAGCGTGCCGGCGGGGATTACAAAACTGAGCCACCTTCCCATGGAGGCAAAGCTGAAGTAAACGAACCATCCGAATACAGCGAGAGCGCACACCAACGAGAGCGTGGAATAGAGCGGCTTGATGCGGGCGAACCAGGCGCCGAAGGCGAGGCCAAACAGGACGACAAAGCCTGCGTCAATCAGGTCCTCCCGAATGCCACGGGTGAGAAACGTGCGCCCTGGCTCGGCGCTGTGCAGCAGGTTGTCAATGATATTGGCGTGGACCTCAACTCCCATGTAGCTGGCGGTTCCGCTCTGGAAGGGCGTATTGCGCAGGTCGCCGATGGCCATGGCGGTGGCGCCGACCAGCACAATCTTGTCTTTGAGCGCACCTGGCGGAATGGTACCGTCAATTACATCCGCCATGGAGTATTGCTGGTAGGTCCTGTAGGGGCCGGTGTAATTGATGAGAGCGGTGCCGTCGCGCGACGGCAGCAGCAGGTGCTTGCCGAACTGGATGCGTTCCAGGCCGGTCTCAGCAATGTAGGCGGCGATCTCCTGGTCGGGAATCTTTTCGTACTCCCGCACTGATTGCAGGGCGAGCGAGGGAAAGAAATCCTGGTCCTGGTAACGCATGATGAGGAGCGCATGGCGGAGCGTGCCGTCGGGGTCAGGATTGATGTCAATGAATCCGTAAGACGAGGCGGCTTCTGCCAGCTTTGCGATGTTGGCTTCGGCCCCGGCGGCGACCGTGCCCCCGTTCTCGATCCATGACTTGCCCATGTCGAAGTCGCGGCCGTCTTTGGATTTGACTTTGAGCACCTGCGGAAATGCCTTGGCCCAGGCGACATTGAAATACTCTTCCGCCTTCTTGGGATCGGATAACCGCGCCCGTTGCTCGTCCAGAAACAAGTGTCCCAGGACCACGTTACCGGATTGCTTGAGGGCTGCGGCGAAGATGGCATCCTGATCGCTGGCGGCCTCAAGATCACGAATTTTCCTGAGAAAGGACGGCGAAGCGCCGGGCGCGATTTCTGCCTCGAGCTTTTGCAGTGCTGCCACTGCCGAGTTGCTCTCTGGAGTCGGAAAGGTAGCGTCGAAGGCGATTACGCGCGCGCCCGCACCCGACAGGCTTTGCACCAGCCGAGCATACGATTGTCGAGGCAGAGGAAACGATCCCAGCTCCTGAAGAGTTTTCTCATCAATGCCGACGATCACGACGCGCTCATCGTGCGGGCGCGTGCCGCGCAGGGCAAAACGCAGATCCAGAGTGCGAAGCTCGATGTTCTGAAGAAACAGGAAGCCGGCACGACGGTTGCCGCCGATGCCGGAATAGGCAAACAGGAGCAGGCCGGAAAAAGTCACCAGCACGGCCAGCGCAAGATCCACCTGGCGGGCCGAGACTCGGCCCAGCCGCGACGACCATTCCCGATTGGCTTGCGGTGTCATCCCGGCCTGGTCGGGTGGAAATTCGCCACCTTCAACATTCTTTCCACCCAGCTCACTTGTTGCATTGCGACGGTGGCACGCCCACAGGACAGCCCGGCGGTCGCACCGGAGCGGTAGTCGTTCCACGATCCACGGCGAAGGTCAGACCGACGGCTGCCCCGGCGAATGCACCCATCAGCAATGCCCAATGCCAGGGACTGCTCAATCCGGCCGTCGCCGGCAAGGGCACGTCCGGAACATCGGTTGAAACCATGCTCGCGCTCTGCACATCACCTGGCGTTGGCTGCGGCTGGTAGCCTGCCGGTGGCACCTCGGTGGTAATTTCAACCATCTGACCAGCCGTCAGAGTCACGGCATTGCCGGCATTCGCGGCGTTCGAAGAATTGTTCTCGGCGTGGACGCCACTCAGAGGCGTGACCGTCACAACTCCGGTGTAGCAGATTACAGTGGTCTTGTTGCTGCCGTACTCAACATAGAAATCCGTGCCGATCACGCCGATTACAGCGTTGGGCGTGTGCACTTCGAATTTGCCATTGGGCTGCGTGATTTTCACGACTTTACTGCGCAACCGGCCAGCGTTCATTTCCAGCGAGGTCTGCTGGGACGCGGCATCATGCTGGAGCACACGCAATTCACTGTTAGAGCCCACGCTGAGGATGGAACCATCATCCAGGCCAGCCCGTACCCGTCCGCTCGCGGCCGTCTTGAGCAGGTCATTCCAGTCAAGTTCGTCTTTGGCCTTGGTAGCTTGTTCGTTTTTCGTGGCGGCAGGAATCAAAGCTTTGATCTCGCCCGCGCGTCCTCCCACGGGCGGCGCGCCCACGGCGGGCAGTGAAGACAGCAATAGGCAGAGAACTCCGGCGACAAGGCGTCTGAAAGTGTCCACAATAATTCCCTTTCCCCAAGCAACAACCTATTTTTTGGGCTTAGGCGAATTGTGCCAGAGCCCTATGGAAAGTCAACGTTACGGAGCCTTGGGAGTGACCACTGTGGTTACACGAAGGTGTCGGCCCTGTCGTTCGTGGGCCCGCGGCGTATTAAATTCCTTCCAGCGGCAGAATGTAATGATCGAGAAAGAGACTCTCCTGGCCTTCCGAACCCGAATGAAGCCCCAGCCCAGGCCACAACGATTTGTGTGGCGGATGGTTTGTGTATTTCTTCTAATGTTGGCCGGCAGTCTGCTGGTCTCATGCGGTGGAGGAGGTACGACGCCTGCTTCTTCTCCATCCGTAACCCCTACCCCGCTCAGCTCGGCAGAGGTCCAGCAGGTTGTTCAAGAGGCGGCACAATCGGTGAACGCTCCGCTGGTAATTGCCGTGGCTGATCGGGCGGGAAAAGTCCTGGCGGTGTTCCGCAATGCCAGCGCGCCTGTGACATCAACCGGCAATTTCGGAACCACAGTCGACAGTAATGAGCTTGCCGTAGCTCTGGCTCGTACCGCCGCACTCTTCAGCAATAATCAAGCGCCACTTTCCAGCCGAACCGTTCGCTTTATCAGCGGCATTCACTTTCCGCCGGGAGTTTCGGATGCTCCCAACGCGGACCTGTATGGGATCGAGAACACCAATCGGGGTTGCCCCCTGAATGCCAGCTTCATGGCGGGACAGAGTGTGGACCCGGCGCGTTCGATCGACGGTCTGAGCCCAGGTTTAGGAGTGATCACGGGCAAGGCTGACGCCAATGACAGCGATCCGGCCGCGGTGAATCCGGGAGGAGTTCCCCTGTTCAAGAACGGGGATGCCGTGGGAGGAGTGGGAGTGGTAAGTACGTCGGCGGATGTCGCCGAGTTTGCTGCCTTCTCCGGCGCCTCGCAAGCGGGCTTCCTGCCCACGGTGGCGCAACTTCCTCCGCCCGGCGTGGTCATCATCGGCGGCATTGCTTTGCCCTTCGTGAACCAGACAAGTGCACCCAGCGGGGTTGGGCCGGGATCTGTGGCGGGGACATTCGTGGTGGGACCGTTTGCTGGAGGCCTGCCACCAGAAGGCGATCTGGTGGGACCCCTGGGCGGGGCGTCAGGACTGACCCAAAGCGATGTAGCGACCATCATCAATCACGCGGTTGCCACCGCGGAGATGACGCGTGCTGTCATTCGCCTTCCAACCGGTTCGCGCTCGCGGATGACGATCGCCGTGGCCGACCTCGACGGTACGGTACTGGCTCTGCACCGCATGCCCGACGGGACCGTGTTCAGTATCGATGTGGCTGTGGCAAAGGCCCGCAACGTGATTTACTTCAGCAATCCGGCCGGCACTTCGGACTTGCCGGGCGTTCCGGCGGGCACAGCGGTCACCAATCGGACCATCGGATTCGGGGCCCAACCGCTTTTCACGCCCGGCATTGATGGATCCGGCCCTGGCCCATTCTTCAACCTGTTCCTGTTCGATCTGGCGCATCCCTGTACCCAGGGTTCGCAAACAGCCAATGCCAATCAGAACGGAGTCGTATTTTTTCCCGGCAGTTTGCCGCTGTATAAGAATGGTGTATTGGTGGGAGGATTGGGCGTGAGCGGCGACGGGGTTGACCAGGACGACTTCGTAACCAACGCCGGCGCCAAAGGCTTCGAGGCGCCCACCGTGATGCGGGCCGACCAGGTTGAAGTGGACGGAGTGCGCCTGCCCTACCAAAAGTTTCCACGGAACCCAACCGACTGAACCACAGCAACCTGTGCCGGCGACCGCTGAACTTTTGAGTTGCCAACAATAACCTCCGTTGGATAAGGTTTTACCTCGCTCTCCAGCCTGTTGCGATGGCTCATCACATGGTCACCGACTGCCACGTTCATATCCAGCCACTCGAAATGTTCAAGCCCGAGGCGCTGGCGCTCCTAAAACATAAGCGGCCGAATTTCGATCAGATCTCCGAATTCTGTCACTCGCCCAGGGCTTTCCTGAAGTATCTGGATGCAGCCGGCATCGGACGCGCGGTGCTGATCAATTACGTTGCACCGGAGGTGATTGGTTTTAGTCCTGAGGTCAACCAATGGGTAGCAAACTACACTAAGACTGAGCCCGGGCGCCTCATCTCATGTGGCGGACTTCATCCCCGGCATTCCCCAAACATCATGGCAGACGTCGAGCAGATTCTGCGGCTGAAAATCCGCATGATCAAGATCCATCCTCCGCACCAGTTGCTGTTTCCCAATGACTATCTTCATGGCGTGAAGGAACTGGAAATCATCTATCGGGCGGCCGAGGCCAACGGGGTTCCGGTGATGTTTCATACCGGAACGTCAATCTTTCACGGCGCCCGCAACAAGTATGGAGACCCCATTTACATCGATGATGTCGCGGTAGATTTTCCTAAACTGAAAATACTGCTGGCGCACGGCGGGCGGCCTCTCTGGATGGACACCGCCTTCTTTCTTTTGCGCAGGCATCCCAATGTCTATCTGGACATCAGCGGCATCCCACCCAAGACCCTGCTCAAATACTTTCCGCGGCTGGACGCAATCGCGGCCAAGACCCTCTTTGGCACCGACTGGCCCGGCCCGGGCGTTCCCGACATCAAGAAGAACCTGGATGACTTTGTGGCGCTGCCCTTGAGCGCAGAGACGCGGCAGCAGATTCTGTCAGGCACTGCCGCGGAAATCTGGCCCGAATAGAGATCAGTCTCGGGTCAATCGTTCAATCAGGTCTCGATGCTGCGGATAAAGCCTGAGCAGGTCGGTCCGCTTCCCCAGTTCGAAGTCGGCGAAATCGAAACCCGGCGCCACCGTGCAACCTGCCAGCGCGAACGCCTTGGCATCTCGAACCTGGGATGCGAACCAGCGGCCCACCTTGACGACTGCCTGGAACACCTCGCCCGCATGGGGATCTCCGCCCAACTGAATCTCGGAATACTCGCCGTCCGGCTCGATGACATGCACATCTATTGGACTACCGGCATAGAAGTGCCACAGTTCGTCCGACCGCAGCCGGTGGAAGGCGGAAAAGTTCGCACCCGCCAGCAGGAAATAGATCGCCGTCGAAACCAGCCGTGCCCCGGTGAACTGCGGCGGTAATGCTTCCCGGGCAATCGAAAGCTCCGACCGGTAAGTTTCGCGATAGTATCCACCCTCGGGATGAGGGATGAGCTTCAGCTTGTCGATCCAGTATTGGGCGGTGTTGGACATGGAGGTTTCATTTCAAGAGACGGTACAAAACATCGCGGGCGAGTCGCCCGCGACCACATGGGGCTCGCTACTATGGGCTCACCTCGGCTTGACGCTGAAGTGGCTGGCTATGCATTGCCAGCGCCCATCCAGGTTCATCCAGGTATCGGTGAAGCGGCCGCGACGTTCCCACGGCTTGCCCTTGTCCACTCCCTTTTCGTAGTAAGCGCCGGTTACCACGGCCGTATTGCCGTAGGAATGAACCACCATGTTGGAGGATTGTAGAGCTTCAGGGCGGTAGGACTTATCGGCCACCGAGGCCACGATCTGGGACTTGTTGTAGAGAGTGCCCTCGGCCAGAGTCATGACGAAATCATCGGCCAGCAGGAGCCGCACCGCAGAGGCATCATTGTTCAACTCAGCGCGGTTCCACAAGTTCTCCATGGCAATGACCTTCGATGAGTCCTGCGCAGCCGCTACGGACAGGAGAGTCAACCACAGCCCCATCGCGACAATGATGAACGGGGTTCGTTTCATAGAGCTCCGGAGGTGCCTGCGAGATGAAAGTATATAGCGGAGGTGATCAGCTTCGGCGAAGCGCGGAGGCCTCCCATGAAATGCGACATGAACGACGCTACATATGCGCCGATCTGTTCCGCGCCGAAGACCGAATGTGAAGTTTGGTAGCCGCCCTATTTTTTCTTGGGAGCGGAATCGCCCTTGCCGGCAAAGGTACGAATAAATGTCACCACCGCGTGAATTTCGTCGTCGGTGATGTTCCCTTTGAATCCCGGCATGTTGCCTTTTCCCTCGGTGACGGACTGGATGAGTTCAGCGTCCGATTTGCTCTGGACTGCCGCGGAGCGCAGATCGGCTACCTGCAGGCTTTTTCCCACGGGAGTGTTGCCGCTGCCGTCCTGGCCGTGGCAGGTGGCACACTTGGCCTTGTACACATCTGCGCCGGCCGCATTGCCCTGACCGGCGGCCGGGCTTGCAGCCGTCGTGATGGCAATAACCAGCGTGGCGACGGGCACCAAGGTGTCAAGTAGTGGCAGCTTCCTGTTCGATAGTTTCATAGTCCCCCAAAAATCGATCAACCAGTCAGATTTGCGCCCGTCTGGTCGCATGAAATCACGTCATTCTATTGGTTCGGGCCAGCCAAATCAACGTCCTGGCCTTGACACGTCCTGGCCTTGACACGTCCTGGCCTCCATTCTCAAGTCCGGCGGAGTACGAATGCATGTACGCCAGCGGGCAGACGCCTCCGGGTTTCCTTTTTTACGATGGCCTGTTGCTCGACCGGTTGCGTCACCGGTAAGGAGATGATCGATGGCGTCCCATGAATTCTCCTCTTCGGTTCCAGAGCAGTCTTATCCCCAATGGCAAATGGAATACGAGGCCGCCTTGCAGGAAACTGACCACCGGACTCTATTCAAGCGAATCGAGCTCGCAGAGGCTGCTATCCTCACTCGCCGCGAAGTCCTGGTGCAGAGTCCCGATGGTTTCACTGAACGGGGGGAAATCAAGGCGGCCCTGGACAACCTGCGCCGTTTGAAGAAGGAAGTCCTGAAGTTTTCGTGAAATGGAAGACGTCCTTCAACGACCAGATTCCGCCTAACCCCACCCAGGCACCCATTTTCGCATTGGCCGTGAAGGCTATTCCTGCCTCAATTTGAAAGGTGGCGACCTCTTAGAGGCAGGAGTGTGGATCCTTCACGCCGGTGTAACATACGTAAGCCTGGTTAAAGTGGTTGATTGTGGCGGGAGACAATGAGGAAGGGCCTGCTTTTTTGCCTGTTTGCGGTGCAGCTCTTCGGGCAGAGTAACTCGGGCGGGTTGCGGCTGAGGGTTGTGGACCCCACCGGGCTTGGTCTGCAAACTGGGGTGGAGTTGGTCTCCGAGGCCAATCAGTTTCGCCAGAGCTACGTCACCGATGAAGCAGGCATTCTGGTGGCCAGAAATCTTCCTTTCGGCGTTTACCACGTCGAGGTGAAGCGCGCCGGCTTTGCTCTTTATTCCAGCGTGGTTGAAGTGCGGTCGGCGATTTCGAGCGAACTGCGCATCCAACTTTCGGTTGCATCCACGCAGACCGCGGTAGAGGTCAGGGACTCCGACACCCTGGTCGATCCCCATCGCACGGGCACGATTAACCGAGTGGGAACGGACACGCTCGAGCATCGCAGCACGGCGCTGCCGGGTCGTTCCGTCATTGACCTGGTGAACTCGCAGCCCGGCTGGCTGCTCGAATCAAATGGCGTATTACATCCCCGGGGTTCGGAATACCAGACGCAATACGTAGTCGATGGAATTCCACTGACCGACAATCGTTCGCCGTCGTTCGCGCCGGAGATTGAGGCTGACGATGCCGAGTCGATGACCATCCTCACGGCGAATTTCCCTGCCGAATATGGGAGGAAACTTGGCGGAGTGGTTGAGATTTCTACCGCCCGCGATTTCCGGCCGGGCTTTCACGGCAACTTCGTCGCCTCGGGCGGCAGTTTCGGCACGGCAGACGGCTACCTGATGGTGCAGCAGGGCTGGGGCAAGAACACTCTCGGAATCAGCGCCGAAGGCGCCCTGACCGACCGCTACCTCGATCCGCCCGTGCTCGACAACTTCACCAATCGAGCCACGACCAGCAGTTTTGCGGCGCACTACGAGCGCGACCTCACCGATCGCGACCGCGTTGGATTTATCGTTCGCCACGAGCAGACCGTATTTCAGGTGCCCAACGAATTCTTGCAGCAGAGCGCCGGGCAACGCCAGGACCGCAACAGCAATGAGACTATCGGCATTCTCTCCTACCAGCATGTTTTTTCGTCCAACGTGCTGGGCGATTTCCGGCTCATGTCGAGAGACGATTCGTCGGGCCTTTCATCGAACGCTCTCTCCACTCCCATCATCGCCGGGCAACAACGCAGCTTCCGCGAACTTTACGTCAAGGGTAATATCTCGGTTCATCATGGCATTCATGAGATCAAGGCTGGCGCGGACATGGACTACGGATCCATCCATGAACAATTCAATTACGCCATTACCGATTTCAGCCAGTTCAATCCCGGTACGCCGCCGGCTTTCAATTTCCTGGGCCACGGATTGGATCGTGAGCAAGCTCTCTACGTCCAGGACCTGATGCGCATGGGCCGCTGGACGCTGAGCGCTGGGTTGCGTTGGGACCACTATCGCCTGGTGGTCGATCGCAACGCGCTGAGTCCCCGGCTTGGAATCGCCTGGTATTGGCCCCGGGCCGACCTGGTGCTGCACGTTTCCTATGACCGGATTTTTCAGACTCCTGCGGCGGAAAACATTCTGCTCGCCAGTTCGCCCGCTGTGGGCGCGCTTGATCCCGAAGTGTTGCGTCTTCCCGTGGAGCCCTCGCACGGAACTTTCTACGAAGCCGGAATCACGAAAGGCTTCTTCGGAAAAATGAGGCTGGACCTGAATTATTACGATCGCGTCTTTGACAACTACGCTGATGACGATGTGCTGTTTGATACGGGAGTGAGTTTTCCCATCGCCTTCCGCCGCGGCACCATTCACGGCGTCGAGGCCAAGCTGGACCTGCCAAACTGGGGACGCCTCTCCGGTCAAATCAGTTACTCCAACATGGTGGGCTTTGGTTACACGCCCGTGACCGGCGGCCTGTTCCTGGGCGATGAGGCCTCTGACGCACTGGCCAATACCGGCCGCTTTGCTGTCTCCCAGGACCAGCGAAATACCATCAGCAGCCGCTTTCGCTATCAGGTGGTGTCACGCGCCTGGGTGGCGCTCGGAGGAGCCTACGGCAGCGGCTTGCCCACCGAGTTCGATGGCACCATCCAGGACGCCGTCCAGCAATTCGGGCAACAGATTGTTGATCGCGTGAACTTTAACCGGGGCCGGGTGCGGCCTTCGCTATCGCTCGGGGCCTCGGTCGGCGCCGAACTGGTGAAGAGAGAACACCTGCTCATGCGCTTGCAAGCCGACGTGCAGAACTTTAACAACCGGCTTAATGTGATCAATTTTGCCGGCCTCTTCTCGGGCACCGGTATTGGACCGCCGCGTAATTACAGCATTCGTCTGGGAATCGAATTCTAGCCGGCTCAGTGACCCTGCCTCCAAGTTCCAGCCACACCGAGGGCCTGCTTTTCCTTTTAGACTGGACAACCGAAAGCAAACGATATAAAAAGAAAGGGCAATCATAAGCCCTGGTTTCGGGACAAGACGTGCTCAACGAAGAACGCCGACGGGCCATTATCGAGGATCTGGAGCGCGATGGCCGTGTGCTGGTCGCGGACATGGCCCGCAAATTCGATACCTCCCAGGTCACAATCCGGAAAGATCTGGAAGTCCTCCACGCCCATGGCCTGGTGCATCGCACCCACGGCGGCGCGTTACCGGCCCGCGAAGGCGCGCTGGAAGACCCATCCCTGCGGGAAAAAGAAAAGCTGCACCGCAAAGAGAAGGTGCGGATCGCGGCTTCTGCAGCGGCCCAGGTCAAGGAAGGCCAGGTGGTGATTCTCGATTCCGGCACCACCACCACGGCCATCGCGCGCGCTTTGCGGAACTTTCATAACATTACGATTATCACCAACGGGTTGAACATTGCGGCCGATCTGACCGGGGCCCCGGTGGAAGTGATCCTGACCGGCGGCACCTTGCGCAAAAACTCTTTTTCGCTGGTGGGGCCGATCCTAATCTTCTTGAAGCCAAAGTAAACCGCATCATGGTTGAAGTTGCGAAGCGAACCGTTGCGGTGTGCGACTCCAGCAAGTTCGGTCGGCGCAGCTTGTCGCTGATTGTCCCACCCACAGCTTTGCAGGAAGTCGTCACCGACCACGGCATTCCCAAGTCCGACCTAAAAGCACTCAAAAAGATGGGGATTGAGGTGACGCTTGTCTGACCAGCGCTTGTTCGACCAGAAAAAGACCGATCCGTCCAAGATGATGGGCGTTCCAGGCGCTTATTCCCTGGCAGAAATTCTCTCTCAGCCCCAATTCTGGGGCCGTTGTATCCAGGGACTGGAGCGTGAAGGATCGCTGGCGCAAATCCGGCGGCCATTTCATTCCGCCAGCCAATGGCTGTTTATTGGGTGCGGCTCGAGCTACTACATCGCACTTTCGGCGGCGGCAGCATGGAGCCGCATCACGGGAATACGAGCCCGGGCAATTCCTGCGTCCGAGTTGTTGCTGTTTCCCGACCTGGTGCTGGCAGATGCAGAGGACCTCGCAGCGGTTGTCATTTCGCGTTCTGGCCGCACGTCAGAGGCCGTACAAGCGGCGCGATTACTGGAGCGAGAGAAGAACATTCGCGTTCTGGCCGTCACCGGCACGCCCGACCAACCGCTCGAGCAGATCGCTACCACCACCCTGCCACTGCTGCCCTGCGACGAGCAAAGCACGGTGATGACGCGGTCATTTACGTCGATGCTGCTGGGCCTGCAATACCTGGCGGCCTGCCAGGCTGACGATTCCACGCTGCTGAAATCCCTTGGCAAATTACCCGGCTTGGCGCAGCCGGCCATGGACAGTCTGCATCCCCAGATCCGCGACTTCGTTGGCGCGCACCAGTTTGTCGACTTCGTTTGCCTGGCCCAAGGGCCTTACTTCGGATTGGCCTGCGAGACTGCACTTAAGCTCACCGAGATGTCGGTCTCCTATGCGCAGAGTTTTCACACTCTGGAATTCCGCCACGGACCCAAATCGATTGTCGCACCGGAGACGCTCATCGTCTTCCTGCTGTCCGAGCAAGGCTACGACGCCGAGTGCGACGTCCTGGAGGAGATGAAGAGGCTTGGGGGCACGACATTGGCGGTTACGAATCGGGCGGACAAACGGGCCCGGGCCGCGTCCGATCTTCTCGTCGAATTCGATTTTGACCTGCCGGAGGTAGCCCGTCTGGCGCCCTACGTGTTCGCCGGCCAGTTGACCGGCCTCTACACCGGACTGGGAAAAGGTCTCGATCCTGACAATCCCCGCAATTTAAGCCGGGTCGTGGTGCTTGATGAAGAGAAGGCGCTTCCCTGACGTAACCGGCGCGAGAGTTACTAAAGATAGGCCAAATTCACAGAAATAGCCCATTCGTGCCATTCCCAGGTCCCCCCACTAACGATAGGCTGTTCATGAACAATCTTTCGGGGGAGGGCTTGTTCGACGAGCGTCCCATGACTCTAACCAGTCTGGGACGTTTTGTTTTGGAGCCTACAGAAACAGTCCCGCGCGCTTCGCGCCGCCCCTGCCAGCCCGCACACATCAAACTGATATATTGACTTCGACAACTTCCCTGCCCGCCCGGGTGGCGAAACTGGCAGACGCACGGGACTTAAAATCCCGAGACTCGAAAGAGTCGTATCGGTTCGATTCCGATCCCGGGCACCATTTAATCCCAGCCGCCTCAAGAAGTTCTGTTAATTACACCAACGGTTGATTCAACTTCTGCTGGGGTGTCAGAGGGCAAATCATGGCTGAAATCACGGCTGTTCTCAGCCTGCGCTCGTTCTCGTTTCGCAATCGCAGCAGCGATGTCTTTGCTATCCGTGATGGCATAGCGCTTGAACATCTCTCTGGTTTTCCAGCCGCCAGTGATGTTGCGAAATCTGTGACCACTATCACACGTGTTGTTTACTGGGGCTCAGCAGTTTGCGCATGGTGTTACGTGATTTCAAATCTCACACTAAGCTAAGCCACCGGCCGCGTACCTGTGCGGGGAACTGCGGGACATTTCTTGTGGCGCTGTAGCGTTTGTAGCATCTAAAGGAGTGAAATAGTGTGTCAGCGTGGAGGAGGATCGTATGGTAACCCCACGACAAGGTGTCGCTGCTGCTGTTCCTCTTTCGAACAAGGATCAGCGTGAAATACAGGACATCC
>JAIQFF010000187.1 GCA_020073395.1 Terriglobia bacterium | reverse complement strand
GGGACGCGCGCTGGGGCTGGACTGGTCGCAGATGAATGTCAACGTTTTCACCCGCAGCCCCGCACCCACAGCGTCCGACTATGCCGGGCTTTCCATCATGCACGCCACGGACCCGATCAATTGCATTCCGATTTCCATCTGTTATCCCAATGCTGACCAACCCAAGATGGACGACCGGGCGGCGCTCTCGCGATTGTACCCGGTCACCGCGCAAAACCAGGCAGCATTCCCGGGGAAGCAGTTGTTTTCCGAAAATACCGTGCGCATTCACGGCAGTGTTTATTTTGCGGATACCAACGGCCAGCCGGCACAGCCGATGCAGGGCGTGAACGTAGTGGCTCGCTGGATTGATCCTGCTACTGGCCAGCCTTCCCGGACCTATGGTGCGGCTTCGGTTTCGGGTTTTCTGTTCCGCGGAAACGCGGGCAACGCTGCCACCGGATTCTACGACAGCACCGGGCAAGCGTGGGACCGTTTTGGTTCCGATGATTCGGCAGTGGAAGGATTTTTTGACCTTGCCGGATTGGAAATTCCGAATGGCGCGAGCAGTGCCCAATATCAGCTGAGTGTGGAAGCTCTGGATCCCTTGTGGTCGCAGCCCGTCGGACCCTATGGGCCCTGGCAGGTGCAGCCTTCGGGCGGGTTCCAACCTTTAATCGTAACGGTGAGCAAGGGTAGCGACCTGCAACAGGACATCCTGATGCAAGCGAGCGCGGTGCAGGCCCGGGACTGGTTCGAGCCTACTTCATTTGCGGCGCCCGCAACTCTGCCGCCTTCAGGAGACTGGCTCGGGACCCTGAGTGGCTTGGGCAATGCCGACTATTTCTGGTTCATTGGGCAATCGGAGCGCACCCTGTCGGAAGAAGTGACGGCGCTTGACGAGGCCAAAGCCGCTTCTTTGGCAAAAGCACAGCCGGTCATCGGCATGTGGACGCTGGCGGACCCGGGCACATTTCCCGCGCCCGCAAACACCGGTCTGGCCTTCAATAGCTCTAATCTCGGCATGACCCGGCTCGATGCCGCGCTCCAGGCCAGCACCGCGTTTCGCCTGGGCATCTTCGACTATAGAAGCGACGGCCGTCCCGACTACCGTTACCACGGCCGGGTCCTCTACGCCGACAGCGCACTGCCGGCGCGGGCTCGGGTGGACGGCGGCTCGGCGATCACAGTACAGGGGATCGGTTTCCGAACCAATACCTCCATCACCATCGCATCGGTGAATGCACCCGTGCTGGCCGCCTCGGCGAACCAGGTGATCGCAACCGCGCCCGCCATAGCGGACGGACTGCAGAACATCGGGTTGAGAGACCCCGCCACGGGTGCGTCCTCGACCATGACCAATGTTCTCACCTATGGTGCCGGACCCAGAGACACCATCAAGCTGATTCAGGGATCGAATCCGGCGACACCGGTCGGGGGCCAGGCGCCCAACCCGGTTCGCGTACAGGTGCTGGCGCCAGATGGGACGACGCCAGTAGCCGGCGCCAGCGTCTTCTTCATCTCCACGCCGGTGTCTTCGTTGTCGGCGTGCGGAGGCGCCGGCAGTTGCACGCTGCTTACGGACGACAGCGGCCATGCATCGACGCGGGTCACGGTACTGCAAGCCGCCGTGATCAACATCAGCGTGCTGCTGGCGCCGGCATCCTACCACACGCCGAAATCGGTGCAGGCAACGATTCTCGGAACCACTTCTCCGCTGGATATCTCACTGACCTCGGCCTTTGCCTGGATTGCCCAGGGCGCGACGGTGGATATTGCGCTGGCTGCCCGCCTGCTGTCGAATGGCCTACCTGTAGCCGCGACCCAGGTGAACTATCAGCTGGTAAAAGGGTCGGGCACTCTTGGTTCTGCCAGCATCAACAGTGACGTCAACGGCTTTGCCAACACTACGCTGCACCTGGCGGCCATAGCAGGAGATGTGCAGGTGAGCGCATGTGTCGCCCCGGCCAACCTGCCGTGCCAAATCTTTTTCGTGACCGCGGTGCCGCCTTCGATGCTCCGGCTGGAGCCGGTGGCAGGAAGCGTTCAGCTCCTTCCCGCGGGTCGGAGTTTCCAACCGGTTAGCGTGCGCGTCATCGATTCGGCGATCGCTCCCCACCCGGTGCTCGGCGCGAACGTGACCTTCCAGGTTGTGGTGTCGCGCCCCACGGCCGCGTCCCCGCCGGTTTCGATCGGCGGAATTATCATTGGCAAAAATCCTCCGCCGGTCATCGTGTCGTCGTCACAGATCACCGTGTTGTCGGACACGTTGGGACTGGCCACACTTCAACCCTCAACCGGCGCAGCTCAAGGAGCGCTTGTGATTCAGGGTACGGCTGCCGCCGGAACCAGCGTTCTTCCCTTCCAGCTCCAGTCTCTGTTACCGGTAGCGCCCTCGGCGCTGTCCGGCTCGTCACGTCCTCAGCAGGATGCCCCACGCAGGAACGATCAGAATTCGCCCGAAAACCTTCCCAGGGATCTGCGAGTGCGACAGCCGCGGCAGCCACAATCGTAGACTCCCGGCAACTCATGGCTGTTGATGGCATCTAACTGTGTGAAGAAAACTGCAGCTCTCTTGTGGGAGAAGCCGCGGTGAGGTTGCAGCTTTCCCTCTCAGATTTCGCTACACTTGTCTCTATGAAATCGATGCTGCGGGTTGGAGTGGTGTCAGCCGTAGTCCTGCTCTTTACTTTACTCTGGCTATCGCCTGCTACCCATGCCCAGGAAGGGCCTCTCGACCCCGCGCCGCCCAAGGGCGTCACCACGGACGAGATTATTCGCCATTTCACGACCAAGGAGAAAGATTTCCAAACGGCGCGCGACCAGTACACCTACCGGCAGGACGTGCGCGTGATAACCCCCGACGACAGTGGTGAGTACCACGAAATCTTCGATGTGCTTTTTGATGACCAGGGAAAGCGTCTGGAGAATGTCGTTTATGCGCCGCAATCTTCTTTGAACCTGATCTCGATGTCTCCCGAAGACGTTGATGACATCCGGCATCGGCTGCCCTTCGTGCTCACCAGTGACGAAATTCCCGAATATCAGATTCTCTATGTGGGACAGCAGCAGCAGGACGAGCTGCATTGCTACGTATTCGATATCGCTCCCAAGGAGATCGTCGGCAAGAAGCGCTATTTCCAGGGCCGCATCTGGGTGGATGATCGCGATTTTCAGATCGTGAAAACTTACGGCAAGACCGTCCCCGACATTCGCAAGAAAAAAGGACAAGAGAACCTTTTCCCGAAATTCACCACCTGGCGAGAGCAAATCGACGGCAAGTACTGGTTCCCCACCTATACGAAAGCCGACGACACTCTGCACTTCTCCAGCGGCGACATCCGCATCCGCGAGATCGTGAAGTACAGCGACTACAAGCGTTTCGGATCGAATGTGAAGATCACGTACGAGGGCCAGGAAGTGCAGAAGGCGCCGAGCGACAAGGGTCAGACCCAGCCATCGACAGAGAAACCGAAGAATTAATGTAGGGGCAGATGTCCTCATCTGCCCGGTCGAGCGCAAGCTCGACAGACTCTTGCATACGGCGAAAGATAGCGGAGCTTCGCTCCGCCGGGCAGATGAGGACATCTGCCCCTACGTCTTTCATGACAGGTGAGAGCTAGTAGAAGAGATACTTGCGCCACTTGTCGTCGGAACGGCCCATCAGGCGCATGATGTGGCGGCTGGTATGCAAGTTGAAAGCGCGGGGCTCCCGCAAAAGTTGCATATCGGCTTCGGAGGGAAACTGATTGCCCTTCTGGCGATTGCAGGAATGGCAGCAGGCCACCAGGTTTTCCCAGGTGGAGGCTCCGCCTCGCGAGCGCGGCACGACGTGGTCGAGAGTCAACTCACTCGAAGCCAGCACTTCACCGCAATATTGGCAGGTGTTGCGGTCGCGCAGCAGGATGTTCTTGCGTGAGAGCGCGCGGGTCTGGTGCGGAATGCGGCGGTACTCAAGCAGCCGAATCACCGAGGGAACGCGGATCGCCAGGCGGGCAGCGTGCAGGAAGTGTCCGTTCTCTTCCTCCGTCATGGCTACGCCCTTTAGCACCAGCACGATGGCCCGGCGCGCTGCACAAACATTGATGGGCTCGTAGGACGCGTTCAAAACCAGCACGGGCGCGTGCAAGGCGTGACCGTTGCTCTCGCGATGCACCGGCGGCAGAGGCGCGTGGCTCCGCATCATCGAGCCGTTCATCGAATTGTTCCACTTCCCCGACATACGTTTACTACCGGACAACAACTACCGGGCTAGGTCAGCCGCTGGGGCACTGTACCCGCTACGAGCCTTCCCGCCGGTTTATCCCGTGGCCGCCAGGATCCGCTCGCCCTCAGCGGAGTCCCGCGCTAGATCTATGCCCTTCGCGTCGGCCTTCAGCGTGCGCGCCACTGTGGCGACATATATTTTAGATGCGCCCGCCCGTCGCAATACGCGAGCGCATTCCGAGACCGTAGTACCGGTGGTGAAGACATCATCGACCAGCAGGATTTCGCGGCCGGCAATTTCCCCTGGGCTAGCCACGGCGAACGACCCACGGATGTTCTCGCGGCGCTGATGGCTCGTGAGTCCGGTCTGGGATTGGGTTTCTCGCCGCCGTTCCAGGACCCTGGGGTGCAGAACCAGCCGCCCGCTTGCCCCTTCCCGCTTGATGGCATCCTGCTTAATCGCAGCCCGGGCAATCAATTCGGACTGGTTGAATCCGCGCTGTCGCAGTTTCTGGGCGTGCAGAGGGACGGGAACAACCAGCACCGTACCCTGGATCCAGCAAGAATTCAGCCTGCTTAATGCTTCCGCCAGCATGCGACCCAGAACCGTGGCGGCCGGTTGAACCTGTTCGTACTTCAGCAGGTGGATGAGTTCGCGCAGCCCGCCATCGTAACTGCCGTAGGCCACCGCTTTGGCAAAGGGCGGCTCCAGCCGTCGGCACAAACCACAAAGAACTTCGCTGGCGTCACTACCGAGAGCATATGGACTGAAAACCCGCTCTCCGCACCTGGAGCAAACGCCCCCCGCAATGGGACGGATATCGGAGAGGCAGGGCCGGCAAACCGGCAGGCGGGAAATGTTTACCAGGGGGGTGCCGCAAAGACGACAATCGGAAGGAAAGAGAGTAGCGAAGAGACTTTCTGCAACACCGCTCAATGACGAGACCAGCATTGACAACAGCAAACCGTCCCGCGTCAAGAGCTTGGTCCCGGTAGCCCGGATTGGGTCCTCGCTACTGCTGAAGACGAGCCTCCCGCGTTCGCCCGGTACGGCAAAGGACGCTGCGGGCAAACTTATCTTAGTATAGCGGGCCGCAATGCCTCAAGCAACGCTCAGGCAGTTACACCTTGTGCCTTTTTGGTTTCCCGCCGCGGGAGTACCGGAATGAATGACGATTGATACGAACGCCTGTAACAATCGCCGCAGCGCACTGGACGAAGAAACATTAAGGGCAGCAGGAACTTCTCGGTGAGATTCTTTGGACGTGAGCGGTAACCGCGAAAACCGCCACAATCCCGACACTCAAACAGTTTGGGGGACATAACTGTAGACCTCGGGAGGCCAGAGGAATAACGCGGGACATCATACCAGAACTAGCCACCAGTGCGGCATCTGAAAAGGTACCCGGGGGTGGAAATCAGGGGCCCACCCTCCAGGGAGCACCGCTGAGGCACTTGTAAAAGGGGTGGTACGCATGTTAACGTGCGCCGTCTCATTTATCGCCTAAGAGCTTTATTATCTATGATCTTTATTATTCAAGACCCAACTGTTCCTGGCACTTCCGAGGATTCCCGATCATGAGTACGGACAACCCCATACCCGCCGGCGAAACCGAAAAAAAATTTAAACCCTATGTCCCCGAAGAGATGGAGATGCGCGAGTTCACTTGGCGCGCGATTCTGCTGGGACTGGCGCTGACCATCGTGCTGGGTGCGGCCAATGCCTATCTCGGCCTGCGCGCAGGTATCACGATCGCGGCAACTTATCCGGCGGCGGTCATTGCGATGGCCGCGATGCGAGCGTGGAAGGGTTCGCTGCTGGAAGAGAACATCGCCAGAACCGCAGGTTCGATCGGAGAAGGCATCGCAGCCGGAGCAATCTTCACAATTCCCGCGTTCCTGATTGCCAAGGCCTGGCCTTCATTTAGCCCGGGTGACGCCTACTGGAAATCCACCGCTCTGATCATGGTCGGCAGCATCCTCGGGGTACTTTTCATTTCCTTGGTGCGAAGAGTAATGGTGGAAGATCCGGAATTGCCCTTCCCCGAATCGGTGGCGGCGTCGGAAATCCATAAGGCCGGACAGCGCGGAGCTCAAGCCGCGAAATATCTCTTCTGGAACATCGGCGTGGGCGGCGTGGTGTACATACTTGGAAAATTTGGGCTGTATGCCGCCGATCAGGATTTTCCCTTTGCCGTGGGAAATCTGGGTCACAGCCAGGTTCGACTTGGAACCCTGGAAAGCACCAAGGTGCTGGCAACCGGAGGAACCAGCGTGTTCGCCGCTCCCAGCGTGAGTCCCGCCTATCTTGGAGTGGGCTACATCATCGGACTCCGTCTGGCCTCAATCCAGTTCGCGGGCAGTGTCCTGGCGTGGGGTCTGCTGGTCCCCATGATGATCTATTTCCTGGGCCCCGGGCTCCAAAAATACATTCCCGCAGGCACGCCTCAGGATTGGGCAGATACGGCGGATGCAGTGTGGAGATATATTGTCCGGCCCATCGCGGTTGGCGGCATGCTCGTGGGCGCCGCGTACACGTTATTCAAGATGCGAAAGAGCTTGACCTCTGGATTCAGCAAGGCTCTTTCCGATATGCGACAGAGCGCTGATCAGCGGGCCAAGTTAGGCCGTACGGAGCGCTACATGAGTTTCAAGACAGTCCTTGGACTGATCGCACTGATGTTTGTCCTGATGTGTGTACTCTACGTCCAGATTTCCGGCTTGCTTTGGCCTGCGATTCTGGCGGCTGTCGTAATGCTGATTGTAGGTTTCTTCTTCGCCACCGTTTCCGGCAACCTGGTTGGATTTATCGGCTCCTCTAACAATCCCGTCTCCGGCTTGACCCTCTCGACCTTGTTGATCGCAGCGCTATTAATGGTGTCTCTGGGCGTTTCCGGAGGAAAGGGTGTGGCCATCGTCCTGGGTGTAGCCGCGGTGGTGTGTGTTTCTTCATCGGTCGCAGGTGAACTGCTGCAAGACTTCAAGGTTGGATACATTCTGGGCGGCACACCCCGAAACATACAGATCGCGGAGCTGATTGCCGTGGTCGTCGCCAGCCTGGTGATGTACTGGCCATTGATGCTGCTCCACCAGGGCAGTATCAACTCCGGTGGCGTCGGCTTTGGCGGACCGGATTTGCCGGCTCCGCAAGCGGGGCTCATGGCCACACTGGCGCAGGGGATCGTGGGCGGAGACATGCCTTGGGCCCTCGTGGGGGTCGGCATCGTGTTCGGGCTCGCCATGATCATGATGCAAGTGAAGAGCCCCATGCTGGTGGCGGTGGGTATGTACCTGCCGTTCGGCACGACTTTTGCGATTTTCGTCGGCGGTGTATTCCGATCTGTCGGAGACTGGGTGGCGGATCGTCGGGGCTATAATTCGGCGCAAAAGGCCCGGGTGGAAAATGCCGGCGTCCTGACAGCTTCCGGACTGATCGCCGGCGAAGCGGTGCTCGGATTGGTTTGGGCAGGATTGCAGTTTGTACCCCAATGGAAGTCCCCGAACCATCCGCCCCAACTTTTCAGCAACCCGTCTTATCTTGTGGGCGGCCTGATTGTGCTGGCTGGTCTCGCCGCCCTCCTCATTCGACTGCCGATTACGGCCGCGGGCGACCCCAACGAACCCGCACCCCCAACCGCCATGATGTAAGAATATCCGTGTGGCGCGGCCCCCCTCGCCGCGCGCCTTGGAAGAAATATTGGCCTGCCTTTCCTTCGTGATCCTTGGTGCCCTTCGTGGTTTACTGTTTAGATGTCTGTCGCGGAAAATATTGCGGATGTACGCGAGCGGATCACCGCCGCGGCCCGCCGTGCCGGACGTGATCCCGGAGAAATCACATTGATGGCTGTGAGCAAGACCTTTGCTGTAGAGCACATTCGCGAGGCGTACGCAGATGGCCTTCGAGTTTTCGGCGAAAATCGGGTGCAGGAATTTATCGGGAAAGCCGCAGCGCTGCGGAATTTGCGAGATGCCGAATGGCATATGATCGGGCATCTGCAATCGAACAAAGCCGCGGCTGCGGCTGAATTGTTCACCGCCATCGATTCGCTCGATTCCCTAAGGCTGGCCGAGAAGCTGAATGCGTCCGCCGAAAAGCTGGGCAAGAAACTAGGAGTGCTGATCGAAATCAATGTGGGCGGCGAGACCGCAAAGAGTGGCCTGGCTCCGGACTCCGGCGACCTGGAAGATCTCCTGATGGCTGCTCCGGGACTCGATCATCTCGAACTTCGCGGGCTGATGACCATTCCTCCTTTCACCGAAGACGCACAGGAAGCGCGACCGTATTTTCGCCAGCTGCGCGCTCTGCGCGACCAGATCGCTGCGCAACGCCTGCCCGCGGTCCGCGTGGACGTGCTGTCGATGGGTATGTCGCATGATTTTGAAATTGCGATTGAAGAAGGTTCGACCTGCGTTCGTGTGGGCACAGCAATCTTCGGACCAAGGAAAGGGTCTTAGACACGGAGAAGCACGGAGGATAGGTCTCGGTTTTTATGTTCTCAATCGAAGACGGTCTGGCGGGAGTCACCTT
>JAIQFF010000186.1 GCA_020073395.1 Terriglobia bacterium | reverse complement strand
CAACACCGCAGAAGTGGAAGAAGCAGACGATGCTGACGTAGTAGTTGCAGACGGTGGGATGACTGATGCGGAGCCGGAGCGCGGCGATGTAGTCCTTCAAGTCTTGCTTGCCAATCTCGCCGGGCAGTTTGCGCTTGATGATGGTGAGGAACTCCTGCGTCACCTTTTCATGGGACGTGATGGTATCAGCGTCCAGCGGGCTACCGTCCTTCTTGAATGTGGTCCTACGGTCACGGAGGAATGCTTCTCGATGCTTCTCGAAGCTCCTCCAGCGTCTTCGGGGCGGCGGGTGATGGTTTTGGTGGGGCGGACTCTTCCTTTGCTCTGAGGCAAAGCTCGGACTCCTTCCTCATACGGGGCCGCATCGCCTCGTTGATGTCGGTGCCCACGGTCTCCCACTTGCGCTTGCCCTGCTCGTAGTAGTGGACTCAGTAGACGCCGCCCGTTTGAGGATTGCGGCAGTTGACCCGCTCGTAGCGACGCCCCTTAGCGTCCGTGATACGGATGTAGAGGCTCACTGATGGCAGAATTTGGCTCATAGTTCTTCTCCTAAGAGCCAATACTGAGAATTTGATGGGTAGTCGAGATTTAGGCAGAAATAGTAGCCGTCCGTGCAGACGGCTCTATTTTCATGTGGTTAGGATTTCTGGCGGAGAGGGAGGGATTCGAACCCTCGGTACCGGTATTAGCCAGTACAACGGTTTAGCAAACCGCCGCATTCGGCCACTCTGCCACCTCTCCGGCGGGAGCACGAAGGAATTCTAACATGGGTGGATGGTGGGTGCTTTCGACGAAACGCGTGGTCTTTCACGTTCGCTAGCATGTCAGTGATCTGCTCTGCAGACGGACAGTTGCAAGCGGGAGGTTGAAGAGGAGCAGCTCGATTCATGCGGGAAGACTGGCGCACTAGTCAGGGCCGGGAGACCAGCTGTGAACGATCTCTGGGTCCATCGGTGCATGCGGGCTTGCGTATTCTTGCCGCGGATGGGTGGCGGCGATTTCGTGCCGCACACCATAGTCAGGCGACATGAATTTCTAGTCTGTGTCGGGCGCATGTGATATTGAGCGATGTTCCCTTCGGTCTCCACCAGTCCGTCCCCACCTTCACGGATCGAGATTTGCAAGAGCGCGACACAAAGCGCCATGACGCCTTCCCTAAAAGTGAGCAAGACCACAGAGACGCTTAAGATGGCTCGGGGTGGGTGTCGTTTCGTTAAAGTCGGGTTGAGGTCAGCGAACACCCAACGAGAAAGCGCGGATGGACATAACGCTTGAATCGTTTTATATTGGCTAGCCGCAAACCGCTCGCACACCCGGAGCGCATCATGAAACTCGGAATCGCGCCTTTCGTCGCTGCAATGCTGCTGTCTGCAGCCAGTGTAGTTTCAGCCCAAGACTCACACTTCCGTCCCGATAGTCAGCAGATTCCCACGCCCGACTGCCTCATCATGAAAGGAGCGTGGATGGGCGGATCAAAGCCTTGCAGCCAGGATGAACACGCCGCCTGGTTGGCGGACATTCGGCACTGGCGCGAAGAACGCCGCATTCGCATAGGCTATGACGGCTCGCGCTACGACCTGGCAGCGCTGAAGTGGACCCAGTCAAGCTTTTTCCAGCCTCAAATGATGGTGGAAGACCGCTATTTCTATGACCCGGTGACCCACCGCTACACGGTCGATCGTTATCTCGATGATCTGGAGAAGAGATACGGCGGTATCGATTCCGTGCTCATCTGGCCCACGTATCCGAATATGGGCATCGATAACCGGAATCAGCACGACATGATCCGCAGCATGCCGGGCGGCGTCGCTGGCGTCCGCCAGATGATTGCGGACTTCCACCGCAGGGGAGTTCGCGTGCTGTTCCCCATGATGATGTGGGATCAGGGCACTCGGGATCCTGGAATCCCTTGGCCCCAAGCCATCGCCGAGTTGATGGCGGAAGTGGGCCCTGACGGGATCAACGGTGACACCCAGGACGGAGTGCCACTGGCGTTCTCTCTGGCGGCGGACAAGGTTGGCCACCCGCTGGCCTTCGAGCCGGAAGGGGGACCCTCGGACGAGGCGCTGGCCTGGAACGTCATGACCTGGGGGCAGTACAAATACCCATTCGTGCCCATGGTGGACAAGTACAAGTGGCTCGAGTCACGCCACATGGTCAACATTTCGGATCGCTGGAACCGCAGCAAAACGGACAACCTGCAATTTGCATTCTTTAACGGCGTGGGCTGGGAATCCTGGGAAAATATTTGGGGTATCTGGAACGGGATCACGCCGCGCGATGCGGAGAGCACCCGCCGCGTAGCCACGATGGAACGTGCGCTCGCTCCCTTTCTGATCAGCGCCGACTGGGAGCCTCTGGCGCCTATGTTGCGCTATGGCGTATTTGCCAGCCGATGGCCGCTGGGGTCGCAGACTGTCTGGACCATTGTGAACCGCAACGAATACGACGTGGAGGGTCCGCAAATCGAACTGGCGCCGGAGGATGGCATCCGCTACTTCGATCTTTATCACGGTGTCGAACTCACCTCCACGAAAAACCATGTTGGCCGGATCGTTCTGAGCTTCAACATCGAGGCCCACGGCTACGGAGCACTATTGGCATCACGGACGGCTCCTGAATCGAGCATCCAAACGCTCATGGGGAAAATGAAGGACCTCACCGCCAAGCCTCTGGTCACCTACTCCAACGAGTGGAAGGTCGTGCCGCAGCAGATTGTGGCCATCTCTGCAACCAAGCCTCCGGCAAATTCACCCGCGGATATGGTGAAGATCCCTGAGAGTGATTTCCGTTTCCGTGTCGAAGGAATCGAGATCGAAGGATTTAACGACATCGGTGTTGACGTTCAGTACCCGTGGGAGGACACGCCGCGACGCTTCCACGATCATCCCATGCACATCAAGTCATTCTGGATTGACAAGTATCCGGTTACCAACGAGCAATTCAGGAAATTCGTTGACGCGACCCACTATCGCCCGCAAGACGCCTTGAACTTCTTGCGTGACTGGCAGAACGGAAAGTATCCCCAGGGTTGGGACAATAAGCCAGTGACCTGGGTGTCGATCGAAGACGCTCGTGCCTATGCCGCATGGGCGGGCAAGCGTCTGCCGCATGAATGGGAGTGGCAATACGCTGCTCAAGGCACGGACGGCCGAACATATCCTTGGGGGGATGCGTGGAAAATGGAGGCCGTCCCTGCGCCCGACAAGGGCCGTACGATGCGCGGGCCTGATAGGATCGATGCTCACCCGGAGGGTGCGAGCCCCTTCGGAGTGATGGACATGGTCGGAAACGTTTGGCAGTGGACGGAGGAATTTCAGGATGATCACACACGGGGAGGTATTCTCCGTGGCGGCAGCTATTACCAACCTCAAGGGTCGATCTGGTACTTTCCGCAGGCCTACAAGCTCAATGAACACGGAAAACTATTAATGACGGCCCCGAGCATGGATCGTTCCGGCGGCGCGGGTTTTCGGTGTGTTCAAGACGCGGAGTGAATCCGGCCTTGGGATGCCGGCCACGGTTAACCAGTCCGCGCGTCTGGGTCCACCCTGCTGCTATATTCTTGCCTGACCTCATATGAGTGTGCCGGTGACAATGCGACAAATTGCGGAGCGGGCTGAGGTTTCCATCGGCACCGTGTCGCATGTCATCAATGGGACCGCCAAAGTCCGAGAGAAACTACGTATCCGAGTCGTAGAGGCAATTCGAAACCTCGGGTACCAGCCAAGTCAACTGGCGCGCGGTCTGCGTCGCAATCAGACGAGCATGTTGGGGATGATCATCCCGGACGTGACGAACCCGTTTTTCCCTGCCGTGGTTCGTGGAGTCGAGGACGTTGCCTACAAACGTTCGTTCAGGGTCATTCTGTGCAATACCGATAACGATCCACACAAAGAGACTTCTTACTTCAACGAATTGAGGTCGTACCGTCCGGCTGGGCTACTGGTCATTCCGGCCGCGGAAAGCCACATTGCCGTCCAATTGCGTTCTTTGGCCACCTCCGGGCCGCCGGTAGTGTGCATCGACCGCCGTCCGACTGGGTGGGACGGAGATGTGGTAGTCGTGGCCAACGACGCAGGTTCGTACGCTGCCACTCGATATCTGCTCCGCATGGGCCACCGCAATCTTGCAGTGATAACCGGGCCGCTGCATCTCGCAAACGCAGTCGAGCGGCTGAAGGGCTTTCGCCGTGCGCTGGACGAAGCGCGCGTCTCGATTGAGCCGGAATACATCCAGGAAGCCCGCTTCGACCGCACGAGCGGTTATCATGCCGCACTTCGCCTCCTACGTATGCTGCCCAGACCTACTGCCATCTTCGCATGCAACGATTTGATGGCGCTTGGGGTACTCCTGGCCGCTCGAGAGTTGAACGTGTCGTGCCCGGAGGAGTTGTCCATCGTCGGCTTCGACAATCTGGACTTCACTGAATTCACAGCGCCGGCCCTTACCACAGTGCACCAATCCGGTTATCAACTTGGAGCGACGGCGGCGCGTCTGCTGGTGGAACGAATTGATGGTTTGAAGGAGCGCCCCAAGAAGTTGGTCTTGCCGATCGAGCTGAAGATCCGGCACTCCTCGTCCCCACCCGTTGCGAGAGCCGCGGCTAACGGTCGAGGAAAAAGGTACAGTCCCTCAACCAGCGTACGCTGACCGTTTCCGCCAGTTCCCGGCGTTTTCTTCGATTCTGAGGAGCCCCCCCTCAAATTCAGTAAGCCCCTCAAGGATCGTCGTTCTGATTTCGCCTGACACCAGGCATCTGGAGGCGCTCGGGGACCGGGCCAGACCCACCGTCACGGAACCTGGACGCTGGCCCTGGGGCGGACAGGGATAGGCGGACCCCAACCCGCAAGAAATTTTCCTTGACAAAGTATTTTGAAACGATTTAAGTTCTGCCGCGCAATGGTTTGATGATTTCCGAAGAAGGCTACTTCGTAAATCGTGATACCAGCTTCGTGGGGGTCGAGGGCACTCCAGGCGCTCTCGAAAATCACATGACCAGAGGCTCAACTCATTTCAGGGGCCGAAGTGTCGAGCTATTGCATTGCTGCAGGCGGGCAGCGATTGGGCTGGGTATAGCTGTCTTGGGTTCGCTGGCCCTTTGGGCGCAACCTGCTCAGATTTCCCCGGCCGCCAATGGACCTGAAACTTCGAACGCATATCGCTCAGGTATGAGCCTGGTCAAAGAAGGACGCTTCGACGAGGCCATATCAGCGTTTAAGCATGACCTCGAGAGTGATCCACAGAATGCCGCCCTGCTGAACTTGATCGGGGCTGCCTATAGCTTGAAAGGTGATTTCGAGCAGGCCAACATTTATTTGCTCAGGAGCCTGCAAACCGACCCGGGGTTTGAGCCGGCTCGAAGAAATCTCGCGATAAGCTATTTCAACTCAGGCAAATACGATTTAGCCACTACGGAATTTGAAAGACTCATCAATTCACCGGGCAGCTCGCGCCCGGTCGCTTCTCTTTTTTTGGGAATCATTGCGGAAAAGCAAAAGGACTTCGGGAAATCGGCTTCGCTGCTGGCAGAGGCCGGAGACATTGTCGATCAGTATCCGCAAGCACTGCTATCGTTTGCGCACTCTCTTTTTGAGTTGAAGCAACCGGGGAGGGCGAGTGCGGCGTTAAGTCGCCTGGACACGATGCCAGGCGTTACGGCTTCTGAATACTTCCAGGCAGGACAGCTCTACTCGCAACAGAGGCAACACCACCAGGCCCTCGCAGAATTCGAAAGGGCGGACAAAGTGGCCCCCCGGTTGGCGGGACTCCAGTTCCAGAGGGCGTTTGTCCTAGACCAGTTGGGCCGTTCCGATGAGGCCCTGAAACTACTCCAGCGTCTCACCAGCACCAATCCCGACGCCGACTCCCTGAACCTGTTGGCTGAGCTGGCACGAAGAAGCGGTGACCTCAATCTGGCCATCCAGTCTTTGCGCCAAGCTGCACTGTTGCAGCCAGAAAAGGAAGTGAACTATCTGGACTTCAGCACTATCTGCATGGACTACGAAAATTATCCTCTGGCCCTGCAAGCTGCTGATGTCGGCCTGGCACACCTTCCCAGTTCCTATCGCTTGCTGGTGCAAAAGGGCGCTATCCTCGAAAAACTTGGCCGCTTTAGCGAAGCTGAAGCGATTGTGCGTAGAGCCAGCAAGCTCCAGGAAGACAACAGTGTTGCCGTTTTAAGTATGGGCATCATCCAGACCCATGCGGGCGAGTTCCAAGATGCGATCGACACACTTTCATCTGCAATCAAAGTCTTTTCCTCCAATTTCCAGATGCAGTACTACCTGGGTATTGCCCTTGAACAGACGTTAGAGCACAACACCAGGGCTGCGGAAGCGTTCAGGCAAGCCATCCGATTAAATCCTTCCTTTGCGGACTCTTATTACCACCTAGCGAAGCTGTATTTGCAAAACGACCCGAAACTGGCCGAGGAAAACTTGCTGGCCTGCCTAAGGCTGGATCCGCACCACTTATCGGCGGAGTACAGCTTAGGCCGTCTCTATCTCAAGACCGGAAGGCGAGATCAAGGACGAGCTTTGGTTGAGGCGTTTGAACGCCAGCAGCAAGCCGAGAAACTCAAGGAACAACAGAAGCCCAGTCTCCAATTGGCTCGGAGATGAACCGGGCCTCAGAAGAAGGGAAGGCACCATGAAGAGATCTCGTGCAGTAGCAACCGCATTCAGGCTTGCTTTCTTGTTACTGGCTTTTATTTCGCCTGCCTACGCTCAATTCAACAGTGGATTAACGGGAACGGTGACGGACCAGACTGGCGCGGCGATCTCGGGAGCCAAAATCGTTGTTACCAATCAGGATACTCACGTCAGTCGATATACGACTACCGCGGATAACGGGGACTTCCGTATTACGTCGCTGCCCGGCGCGATGTACACAGTTGAGGTCCAGCAGGCGGGGTTCAAAACATGGGTGCAGAAGGACCTGCAGCTGGAATCCAACCAGGTAAAGAGTCTTCACCCGACCCTGGTCTTGCCCAACGAAACAGTCTCCGTGGACGTGACGGCAGAGGTGGCGGCGATTGAAACGGACAAGAGCAACACTTCGCGGGAAATCGGCGACTCTACCATCCATGCCGCACCCTTGCTCGGGCGAAATATCTACACCAGTTTGATCGAATTAGCGCCCGGTGTAACCGGCTCGGGCCTGCCGGCTGGAGGCGCACTCGGTTCCGGTTCCGCGAACAACGATAGTTTTGAGCAGGAAGCGGGATACCAGATCAACGCTGCCGGCCAGCGGCAGGAGAACAACCAGTACGATGTCGACGGCAGCATCGCGGTGAGCGCCTCTCGGGACGGAGTGGTAAACCTGTCTCCCGAGCCGGACTTTATTCAGGCCGTGCGTGTTTCAGGAGCGACGATTGACGCCTCCAAGGGCCGCTACAGCGGGGCATACGTGCAGGTCTTCACCAAACCAGGAACCAACGAGTTACATGGGTCGTTGTCGGAGTTCCACACCAATAATGCGTTGACGGCCCGGACCGAGTTTCAGTACTGCCCACCGGGATCGGCCGGGTGCCGCGCCATTCCGGCTTTTCGAAGAAACGAATTCGGCGGAACCCTGGGTGGTCCGATTATCAAAAACAAACTGTTCGCATTTGGCGGCCTCTTTGTGTTGAGATCCTCCAATGCAACAACCTTGGTTTCCCCCGTCGAGACGCCTCAGTTCGCTCAATTTGTCGAGCAGAATTTTCCGAATAATATTTCATCGACATTCTTCAAGCAGGCCCCCCCGGGGGCCGCGCCAACCAGTGACATTGTCACAGTGGGACAACTCCAGGCGACCCAGCCCGGTTTCTATCCGGAGTCTGCTGCGTTTCAAAACAATCCCGATCTGCCCGCTTTCGGGACAGCGACTTTTCCACTGAGCTTGACCCATAACGCCTACCAGTGGCATGTCCGGCTCGACTACAACGTTAATGAATCGAAGGATCGCTTCTTCTTCGATTGGTTCCGGACTTATTCGGACCAACTGCAAGCCGACCCGCGCCCAATCTATCGAGTAAAGCTTCCAAACAACGGGTTTTTCGCCAAACTCGACTGGACGCACGCGTTTTCTCCCAGACTCTTGAATGACGCCGGTTTCACCTGGATCGATGCTGACGGATCCAATCCCAGTGCAATCAACAACCAGAACCTTCCCAATGCCTTCTTCTTCACAGGCCAGGCGGGGTTTTCACAGTGGGGTCCGGCGGGCTGGGTGCATCAGAACTACAGTTGGCATGACGTGCTGACTTGGACGCATGGCAGTCACACCATCAGTGCGGGAGCTGATATCGACCGGCACCATGACGACGATAGATTTACCAGTCCGCTGCTCCGGCCGAATTTCGACTTTGCCAACCTCATTGACTTCGCCCAGGATCAGCCTTTTGACCAGTTTGGCCCGGCAATGCAGGTATCTAACGGCGCCTTGGCCAGCGACCTGTATCAGGTCCTGCGCTGGCTTTATGCCGGAGCATTCGTCCAGGATGACTGGAAGGTGACGCACCGGTTCACGCTAAATCTGGGTCTTCGCTACGACTACTTCGGCCACTGGGGGACCTACTACAACTCCCACACCCCATTTCCTTTCTTCTCGTTGGGTTCCGGGAACGATTTTGCTTCCCAGGTCGCCAACGGAACGATGTCCGTCCGGGGCGGGAAGAATGGATACGTGACGAATAACAGACCGCAGGGATGGGGTCCGCGGGTTGGATTTGCATGGG
>JAIQFF010000185.1 GCA_020073395.1 Terriglobia bacterium | reverse complement strand
TTGCAAGAGGCCCTGCTCTCGGAGCCGTCCGAGATAGCTGTAGAAAGACCGACGGTCGGGAACCGGCTTAAGTAGATTGCAAACATCGTCTGGTCTTAAGAACTTCCCGCTTCTTAAAAAGATTGCCAAGACACGAGATTTTGTCATTTAGTCGTCTTGTTTCTTATAGGGGGTGTTTATCTCAATCGCACATGCTAGTGTATGATAACTCTTAATTAAGCCTTAAACCCTTAAACCAAATGCATACTTAAACCAAGAAACCTTAAAAACAAGAAGAAAAACTTAAAAACAAGAAGAAAAGCTCAAAATCCAAGAGACTTTAAATCCCTCTCCGTGATGCCGGAAACCTGCTCTCAGTATTTCTGCACAACCGTAAGCTCTCCACCGACACCCGCTTCGCTGTCCCGGCCAAGAATTGTGCCGGAAAGAAACCCTTTCGGCCCACCTCTCCGACAAGCGGACCGTACGGCCACGCCCCACTCGGATAACTTCCGAGTGGCCGACGACTCGCCCAGAATCGTCGGATTCACTGCACACCGATGAATGGCGAATCCGGGTTGCTACATGTACGGTTTGCCCGTTACACATCCAAGTGAGGGTGCTAATTTGGCGTGAGATCGATTTTTTATTTACTGGTGAGAAGGGGATTTTTCAAATAGGAATCTTGAAGGACGTCTAATAAGCAGGGAGTGTGGCACTCGATAGGCCATGTCCATCATACGAGCTTACGGCGGGATGCCGACGCGTCGAAGCAGGTCGGCGAACCGGGGATCGGAGCGAAGGGGGTCCCAGAGTGCCTCTACTTTGAGGTAAGCAAGACGATTGAACCGCTCCTCGTAAGCCTTTTCTAGCCAAGTGAAGGCCTGATCTTTATCTTCCAGCCCCGCGTAAACCAGCGCAACGAAAAGGGCGGGTACAAAACTCTGCTTCGAAGCCGCCTTAAGCGCCTCGATTACCTGTAGCGACTTCTTTCGCTCGCCTAATCGAGCATGCGAGTATCCAAGAAGGGCGAGAGAAGCGGCACCGCTTCGGCTTAGTGCGGAATATTTTTCCATCGCGGACAGACCTTCTCGGTACATTCCTTTCGAGAGATACACTTCTCCCAGCACCGCGTATGAAATGGCAAAATTCGCATCCATCTCCAGCGTGTCATGGGCCTGTTCGATAGCCCGGTCAAATTTCCGTGCGAGGTAAAGTTGCACGGCCAAGCTGTGGCTCACAGCGGGCGAAGCAGGATCAAGATCCAAGGCTCCTTTTGCCACCTCCAAGGCTTCCTCTGATCTTCCGCTTGAGCTGAGATAAAAAGTGTAGAAGGTGTGGCCCCTGGTGTAAGCCGGATTCAGGGTGAGGGCTTGCTCGAAGTGCTTTCCGGCGGCCGGCCAATCTCCATCATAGGTAAAGCTGATGTATCCCAGTGATACGTGCGCCTCCGCGAGGGCTTTGTCTATTTCCAGCCCCTTTACGGCGGCGGTCTTCGCTTTTGGCATGGCCTCACGCGGAGCAACCACATTGAAAAAAGACAAATAGGCGTAGGTGTCAGCCAAGCCTGCGTAAGCCAGCGAATAAGCTGGGTCTCTGTCTAGAGCCTGCTGGAAATATTCAACGGCTTTCTGCAAGCCTTCTGGGCTCCGTTTGTTCCAGTGGTGGCGTCCCTTCAGATAGAGCCGATACGCTTCGGAGTCCTCGGTGTAGCGTTTCGTCAGTCGCTGCCTCTCTTCGCCGGTTAACTGCAGCCGCAGCTTCTCAGAAATTTCTCTGGAAAGATCCTCTTGGAGGGCAAAAACGTCCTCCGGCTTGCGGTTGTATTGGCCACCCCACAGCTGCCCGCCCGTTGCAACATTCATCAGTTCGGCCCGGACGATCAGCGTATTCCCGCGCTGCAGCAATCTCCCCGAGACCACGGCGCGAACGTGCAGATCGTTCCCGGCCTTTTGCGGGTCGATGTCCTTTCCTTTGTAGCGGAACACCGTGCTGCGTGCCACTACGCGCAAGTTCCAGATTTGCGAGAGATTGTTGATCAGGGTTTCGGTGATGCCGTCGCTCAAGTATTCCCCATCGGGATCGGCGCTGTCATTGGCGAAGGGCAGCACCGCCACCGATTCGATGGCCTCCTGGTGGCGCCCAAGGGGCGCCGCGTCGACCGGAGCGATGAAACGGTATCCCTTGCCCGAAATTGTTTCAATGAATGCCGGCGACTCTCGCGAATCCCGCAGAGCTTGCCGCACCTTACGGACCGCTGTATTGACTCCCATTTCGACGTCAACGAAGACACCCGGATCCCACAAACGCTTTGCGATATCGGCCCGCCAGACGAGCTGACGATGGCGTTCTACTAAAAGGATGAGCAGGTCCATAGGTTGGCGCTCAAGGTGGACTGGCTGCCCGCCTCGGCGCAGCTCGTAGGCCGATATATCGAGCTCGAACTCACCAAATCGAAGGGTTGACTGTGAATCAGGTTGCGACATAGGCCTAGATGCCATCTCTGCCTTACATGCTATCCGCCGCTTCAGAAAAACTCCAGATTAACTTCAGGCGCTCTCTATGGTCATCAATGCTGGCTAATGTCACTATGACGCCGGTGATCGCCGCAGCGGCGGAACATCAGCAACATTCGAAACAAGAAGGAGAAATCGCTTGACATCAAGAAATTTGAATCGCTTTGCAGCTTCCGGTCGAGCAGCAGTATTGGTCTTGGCCGGCATGCTTTTGCTGGGGTCGGGACTAACAGCTCGAGCTCAATCTGAGGGGCATAATTCGCAGAGAGGTCTTGAAGGCGCCTGGCGCTTGCAGCTCACCGTCCGCGACTGTAACACGGGTCAGGCGCTAAGGACGTTCCCCGCCGTGTTCACGTTTGCCAAAGGGGGTACGGCAACCGTAATCACAGCAGGCCAGCTCCCCTCCCTAGCCACGACCGGTTTGGGTGCCTGGCGGCACGCCCAGGGCCACAATTACAGCGCGGTCACCGACGCCTTCGTTTTTAGCCCTGCCGGGGTCTGGATACAGACACACAGACTCACACGCGCCATCGAGGTCAGTATTGACGGGGACGCGTTCACTGATACAGTTGCCCTTGAAATCTTCGATCCCAACGGTAACGTGATTGTGACGGGCTGCGCAACGAGCGTCGCGAGTCGCCTCGAATGAGTGGGGGAAAGATTGGTGGGAGCGGAGGGCAATGAGAGTCAATGAAGGGGCGAGGTGGTTCGCCCCTTTCCGGTTCCAGCAAAGACGACCGCTTGAGGTAAAGTCTGCGGAAAGTGGGCGTATTCGAGGACAATTTTCTCCGCTATATTGGTCTCATTGCCGGATCGTTCATTGCCGGATAGTTTAAGCACTATCCAGTAGTCATACCGTCCCACGGCGTCTCCAAGATTGGCTTCCGGTTCTCTCCCGATGGGCATGTGGCGAGATTCAATCATCTTCAAAAGAACACGTCTGCGCAATTGCATAGCTTTTCGCGTACGGGCGCGAGGTCGGCTCGCCACTTCCGTGCGCGGCTTTAGACCGGCTGTCAAACCGTCCTTTTACCTTTTTGGGAAGCACACATGGCGTCCTCTTCCTGGCGGCTCTAAGTACACAGCAATATTCGCTGAAATTCTAAGACTCAATTCCGCCTGTGAAGGTGAGAATAGGTGGTCAAGTCCCTCGCGGGAGCGTCGGGTCCGAGTGACGCTATCCGGAAACTGGACTCTGGCGTGTGACAATCATGTACTTTTCGCAGGAACCGGCTGCTTAATCGTGATCAAGTCCCATCAGCAACTTAGAAACCTGTAGTCTCCTACATTTTTGGCCCAAGGTGCGATCTTCGACTATTCAACCCATCAGCGACGTTAGCTGTGACTAGGATCTCGTGATTAATTGGCCTCGATGAAACGCTAAAGCCCGTGTCTCGACTCCGCTACTGATGAGAGAGAATCTTACATATTCTGCCGAATGAAAGAAGACTGTTTCCGCAAACCAGATCTCATTCACCCTCCCTAAATCCGAGAACATTCGGCGCCGCTTTTCGATCTCTTTGTGGATTGCAGATTCAGGGAGTGTAAACTCGTCACGCTCAAGAAGCAGGATTCGCCTGTCGGCTTCTGTACTTATTAACTTCGGGAGCTTCATTTTGAGGGCTTTCTCGACGACCGCGCCCAGACTGCCATCAGGAAGTTGACTACCATCTATCCCGATTGTAAGGGTGCCCCCATAACCAGGGATGGCCACCACGCGAATGAGAAGAGAAAACTCCGTATTTCTATCCACCCTGACTGAGTGACGGGACTCGCCCTCTGGAAGTGACGATATGTTGCATTGCAACCACTTCTGCACGGCCCCACTTTGCGATTTCCAATTGCCCCTCTTTCCTAGGATGCCAGCTGGAATAAAGACATCTATCGCGCGGCCCGGAACAATCAACGACTTGTCGTCCTGAATCGGAAGAAACGTTTCTCTCAATCGCGCGAACTCTTGTTTATGCAGAACGAACGGCTGGATCAAAGTATGCTCGATCGCTAATGTGGTGCCGTCGGATGGCCGCGTTGCGAGGATCTCAACCGCCCCGTCTTCTTTTTCGTCCAGCGGAGCTTTTATGCAATCGCGCCAGGCATCGTTTTCGTAAGCTGACAGAAACATGGATATGAGAGTGTTTTCCCTCCTATTGCTCGTGGGCATACGTTTTTTCGCTCGTAATAAATCCGATTGTACAGTTCAGCGTAGGTGAATGGCCCACTTCGCGCGCGTCAACTCAAGTACGACCCAGCGATCAGGCCGTGTGCCAAAAACGTGTGCTCCGGACGGGCAGGAACAGCTGGTGAAATTTCGTCACGCGTCAAGCCGATACGGGGAGGCTGCTTGGCTGGAAGATGGTTGCTGCGGCATTGTGCTTCTCCATGACCCGCGTGCTAGGCTGGTTCAGTTTATTGGAAGTTATCCACCAGAATGATGTCGCTATTTAGCGCATCCAACTGTGTGTAGAGGATTGTCCTTTTATCCGAAGAGACGGCCAATCCTGGCGCTCTCCTGGCGGGAGCGCTCTCCAGATCGAACACTCGCGTAATCCGATGGGTAGCAATGTCGAAGAAATTGATTCCAGTTTTCGGTGTCGTGTCGAGGTAATAAATACCGTTCTCGACCACTGCCCAATAGCCCCAGTAACCTGGTTCCAGAGAGCTTATGACCTCGATTTCTTCGCCGCCGCTAGTCGGAATGCACCATAATCCCGGAACGGTCAGACCTTTTGCATAATACAGGTATCTACCGTCGGGCGATTCGAACGCTGCAAATCCACCTTGATGGGTCACCTGCGCAGCGGGTCCACCTGTCGACGGCATCTTCCATACTTGCCCACTGCCGGTGCGATTTGATGTGAAGTATATCCACCGGCCGTCTCGCGACCAACTTGGCACGGCTTCGATCGATGGCTCCGTGGTGAGCCTGCGAGGTGAGCCACCCTCAGAATCCACAACGTAGATGTCTACATTGTCGCCGGCGCCGGAATCGAAAGCAATCTGTTGTCCATCGGGCGACCAACGCGGAGTTCCAGTCACAGAGTTGAAGTGGGTTAGCTGAACGAGGCCACTGCCGTCGCTCCGGCACATCCAGACTTCATACGCGCCGCTGCGAGTAGATTCGAAGGCGATTTTGCTTCCATCAGGCGAAAACTGAGGACCACTTTCCATTCTCGTGGAAGATATGAGCCTCTCGGGAGGACTGGCCGAAAGCAATGAATTGAGCTTCCTCCTCCAGATGTTGAGATTCGCCATCTGGCGCACATACACCAATCGGTTCCCTTGAATCGAAGGTTCGATCCCTTCTTGGCCGAATTGTAGTCGTTCTGGCTCACCCCCACGAAGGGGTACCTTCCAAAGCCAACCAGCGTTTACGGGCCAACCGGCATTTGCGAAAACGATGTCGCGACCATCACGGGTCCACGCTAGACCCCAGTGGTCTGTACCATCCGAGATAAGACGCTGTTCCTCTCCTCCCGAAACCGGCACCGTGTAGATTGCGTCGAATGCTTGCGAAGCCCTGGTGAAGGCCAACGTTTGGCCATCGGGGGAGAATGCAAGATTGAAATCGCCACTCGAACGTAGCGACGAAGTGAGTCTGCGAACTTCCAGCGAATCGAGCGACAGTAGAAAAATAGAAGGAGCTTCGTTACGGGATGCACGGTCAGAAAACGCGAGTACCTTCCCATCCGGCGACCACGAGAGGCGCCCTGCGGTCCAAATAACTTGGTAGAACTCTTGTTCCTCCCAAAGTGTCTTGCGCACTCTGCGCTCAGCGCCACCCAATGCTGGGATGATGTAAATGCCTGTCTCACCTTCTAGAATGCGACAGAATGCGATATAGCGGCCATCAGGCGACCAAACCGGATTGAAGTCGAGTGACGCCTCCTTCGTCAGTCGTAGCGATTCCTCGGTCCCGATGAGCTTCACATATAAGCTGAAGTGAGGGCCGGCTCCGCCGTTCCAAGCAAAGGCTAAATGCTGGCCGTCTGGCGAAAGACTTGGAGTATATTTTTCGCCCAGATTGGTTACGACCGGAGTAACAGCCGGTTGACCTGCTTTGGATCTGAGCGAATGGTCGTAGTACAGAAAAGAGAGCCCAAGAGCACACGCCGTTAATCCACCTATAACAGCGTTCCTCGTTGTGAACAGCCACTGCCACGGTGTGGGCCGGGCTGATGGGATCGCCATGGCTTGCATGAAGGATGATTTGCTTCGCCCCGGGTCGGCCGCGACACCGGGCACCCACTCCACTGGAACCATGAAGCGGTATCCAAACTTCGGCAAGGTCTCGATGAACTTCGGATGTTCGGCTGAGTCTTCGAGCGCCTGGCGTAGCTTCTTTACTGCAGTGTTCACACCAAGTTCAAAGTCAACAAAGGTGTCTTCCGGCCACAAGGCCTGACGCAATTCTTCTCGGGTAACAACTTTTCCCTCAGCCTTCAGCAACACACGTAACACCTGCAAGGGCTGGCCCTGAATGGGCACACGCACGCCCGAGCGGAGCAATGCGCCGCTGTTCAAGTCGACGCTAAATCGATCGAACCTCGCACCTGCCGGAGCTGAACTGGAGGTAGTCACCTGAACCTCGACTACGTAGTTGCGAAGTGTACCTCAGGGTTTCGGTTGAGTGGGGTGAATTCAGCTGTTCATTCATACCGCTAAGTTCATGGGTTTCAGCAAGTTTGTCAGTTCACCCGCAGTTCATAAGGCGATTCACCCGCCGTCTATGGAACCCAACTGAGAGCGATGCGATGGTACAGCCACCCGGGGTGAGAATCGCCCGATCGGCGCGACTCAAATACGAACCCCAAAGTCTGGGGAGCAAATGTGAAACGCTGGATGTGCCTTGCAGCTGCAACCGTAGCGATTGGCCTGATCCCCACAGCAGCCCATGGCCAGAGTGGCGATCTGAACTTCCGCGTCCGCGTGCCATTTCCATTCACCGTCGAGGACACGACGCTTGCGCCAGGTGACGATGAGGCCACGGAGCCTGCCCACTTAACGCTTGGGTCGCGGAGCCAACAGGACCAGTCAACGGTATTCGACCATATCGAGTCTACTCAATCGCGACCAGCGGATGGCCAATTCACGGTCTCTGTCTACAACGACGCCCAAGTCCCACCCGATATTTTGACGCGTGCCGAGCAACAAGCAGCGAGTATCTTCTCACGCGCTGGTCTTGACGTCACGTGGCTCAGATGTACTCACGTAAACAGTGGCGTTAGGGCCGCGGCCTGTAACAGTTTCGACGTGCCAGGCCACGTCGCGGTGCGGATCATCGCTCATACCGCAAGCTGCAAGAGCGATGCCGCGTTCGGGGCGGCCTTCCTGGCGCCTGATGGAACCGGCCGTTACAGCGATGTATTTTGGAAAAAAGCGCAGGAGCTTCACGCGAACTCGAACGTTGATCTTGCCGGCATTCTCGGCAGCGTCATCGCTCACGAGATGGGGCACCTACTGCTCGGATCAAATGCCCATGCTATTAGCGGCATCATGCGAGCACATTGGGAAAGCAATGAGCTTCACCGCATTGCCATGGGGACTCTTATGTTCTTACCCGAGCAGTCCAAACAAATGCATGCAAGGATAGCGACAGTCGAATGCGCTTCTAGTCTCCAGAGCGCGTCCGGACTGAATTGTAGCTTTCGGCAAGCTTTCCGGCCTTCTGATCCCCGTCCACAGATCGCAGGGAAATCTGGCTTTCCTACCGTAAGAGATCCATGACGAGGTTCTGAGCCAAAAAGATTTCCTTTCGGCCCAGGAACAAGAAACTCGTCACCAATTCGTCACCAAGAATAGGGTGTTTTCGAGGTGTTTTGAGGGCTAGGTGATCCCATATCTGTCACCGATCATTTCACTTTGGAACTCTTGGAACTTCTGCATCCGGATGAAGTGCGACAAAGGCTGCCAAACGGCGGCTGGAGGAAGGTTCCGCTGCGGATACTGATTGCGCTGCTACAGAGTGGGGTGGTCCGGATCGCGCAGCCGAGTTGAACAGTTGAACTGTAATAGTTCGAACTCGACCTTGTGGACAGCCTTGGCAAGGCTCCATGTATCGGACAGAGGCAATATGCTGCCCTACCTCCCAGCGCTCCCGCTTTGCCCGAAGTGCCAAGTGACCGACCGATTGGGAGGTTTTGAGCGTTATGGCGATATTTCAACAACTACAAACGGTTGCACTATTTTGGGCTAATATGTTCTTCCTGTGGTCGAGTTCTTCATAGCACTGATTGTCGCCGTGCTCGTATTTCTCACGTGGGTTGTAGTCGTTT
>JAIQFF010000184.1 GCA_020073395.1 Terriglobia bacterium | reverse complement strand
AGTTCACGAAAGAAACATGCGGTGACCTAGACGCTGCTCTCCGACGCGAGTGGCTTGAAACCAACGGGCTCGGCGGCTTCGCTTCGTCGACAATCGTGGGATTGAACACGCGCCGCTACCACGGGTTACTGGTGGCTGCCACTAAACCGCCGGTTGGGCGCGTTGTGATGCTCTCCAAGCTGGAAGAGACGTTCTATATCGAGGGGCAAGCGTTTGATCTTTCGGCAAACCAGTACCCTGGTGTCATTCACCCACAGGGTTTTAAGTACCTCAAACAGTTTCGCCTCGACCCATTTCCTGTCTTCACCTACGAAATCGAAGGCATCGAGATCGAGAAGTCAGTTTTCATGGTCCATGGTGAAAACAGCACGGTCGTGCAATACGAACTGAAGAAAAACAATCACCCAGAACGACCAAAGAAGTTGTGGCTTGAACTCAGGCCTCTGATCGCGTTCCGCGACTATCACAGCACCACCCACGAGAATGGTGCCATCAATCCAGCGGTCGAGGAGCGTTCTGGATTGGCGAGTGTCGCTCCTTATGAAGGACTGCCGTCGCTGTATCTGGCCAACAACGCTGCCGAATTGCGGAGGACGGGGGACTGGTACCGGAACTTTGAATATGACGTCGAACGCGAACGGGGGCTCGATTTCTCAGAAGACCTCTTCAACCCCTTGGTTCTACGTTTCGACCTGCGCCTTCGCCGTCAAGCCTCGGTGATTGCCTCCACGGAGCCGCGCGATGTTGACCAAGTGGCTGAATATCGGCAGGCAGAAATCACACGTCGCCGAAATGTAGCCGTATCGTCGCCGGTGGAGGATGCCTTCGTCCAGGATCTTGCCAATGCCGCCGACCAGTACATCGTTTCCCGTGGCGACCAGAAGACGGTCATTGCCGGCTATCACTGGTTCAGCGACTGGGGCCGCGACACCATGATCGCCCTGCCCGGCCTCACCTTGCCGACTGGCAAGCATGACGTCGCTCGAAGCATTCTGCGCACGTTCGCCAAACATGTGGATCAAGGGATGCTGCCGAACCGTTTCCCAGATGCGGGGGAAACACCGGAATACAACACAGTCGATGCCACGCTATGGTTCTTCGAGGCAGCTCGTGCTTTCCTCGCCTATACCGGCGACCTCGAGTTTGTGCGCAATGAACTCTATCCCGTGTTCGCGGACATCATCTCCTGGCATGTCCGCGGCACGCGTTATGGAATCAAGGTGGATCCCAGCGGATTGCTCACGTCAGGTGAGCAAGGCGTTCAGCTCACATGGATGGATGCCAAAGTCGGTGACTGGGTCGTGACACCTCGCCGTGGCAAGCCGGTTGAAATCCAGGCGCTCTGGTACAACGCTCTCTGCATTATGGAAGATCTGGCCGGCAAATTCGGTGACGAACCCGGTCAAAAGCGTTACCGCAACATGGCAACGGTCGCGAGCTTGAGTTTCAATCGTCTCTTTTGGAATGAGAGCACAGGCTGTCTGTACGATGTGACAAACGGTGCGCCGCCAGACCCGTCGATCCGCCCTAACCAGGTCTTTGCAGTCAGCCTGACACACAGTATGCTGTCGCCCGAACGCGCCAAGAGTGTGGTGCAGAAAGTTCAAGAGCATCTGCTCACGCCGTATGGTCTGCGCAGCCTGGCACCCACCGATCCGCAGTACCGCGGTCGGTACTCAGGCGGCCCCACTGAGCGTGATGGTGCTTATCACCAAGGAACCGTGTGGCCGTGGCTGTTGGGACCGTTCATCACCGCAAACGTAAAGGTAAACGGTTTCAGTGACGCCGCCTGCCGGCAGGCGACCGAATGGCTGGCTCCGCTAAAGGATCACCTTGCGGATGGTGGGCTTGGCCACATCTCAGAGATTCTCGACGGCGACGCACCGCAGCGGCCGTGTGGATGCATGGCCCAAGCCTGGAGCGTGGCTGAAATCCTGCGGGCTTACGTCGAGGATGTGAAAGGCATTCGACCAGCGCCGCCCGTCGAGAGACCGGAGCCGCAAGCTCGCCCGCGTGCCAAAGACAGAGTGGAAGCTCTGGAAGCAGCCTCGTAAGCGCTCAAGGTCGAATTCCTTATCGGGCGGCCGATCCGTCATCCGACGGAAACGGGCGAACCCGCTGCTGGAATGTCCAACTTCCCAGAAGAAGACTTCGAGACAACTTCGCCTCTCATCGGAAAGTGCGCGTTGCCCCTGGATCTTGATGCGGAAGCCGGTATGAATGGAATTGGAGGACAGTTCCGGTCAGTCCCCAATGTGCCAAGAGGCAGACAGTGTTGGCGCTTGGCCTCGGTTACCCTGAAATGTTTTATTTCAAGCTGTTATAGTCTTTATCGCTAACAGGCTCCAACCAAATTGTTGTTCCCTTTTGAGTCGGTGTAACCGCGACATAGGCAAAGCCACCCTTCGGCGATGCACCGTGCCAATGCTCTACGCCCGGAAGACATTTGATTACATCCCCCTTGTGTACCACCTGTATCGGCTTTCCCCTTTCCTGATAATAGCCAGTGCCTTCCGTAATGAGCAAAACTTGACCACCGGGATGAATATGCCAATCCAGCTTTGCGCCGGCATCGTAGGTTGCCACAGCAATACTGGGATCGAACGTACTACCACCTACATTTAGCTCTTTAAGCCAAATGTTTCCCGTATGATTTTTAACTGTGGATAGTTCACCCTTTGGGAAAATTGCGTCTCCTGTTTGTGCTTGGGACTGGAGACTGAATGCCATGCCTACGACAAGAGCGATGATCTGAAATTTCGTCCTCATTTTTTAATCCTCTTTTTCTGCGTTTTGGATTTGGTTACTTGTGTGGCCGCGTCAGCCCTTGCACTTCCAACCACCAGTAGAACTCGTCGATCCAGTGGTCGCTCGACGTGCCTTGTTTGCGCATGCCCCAGCCGTGACCGCCGTGGTTATAGATGTGAAATTCTGGGTTGTGTCCGGCGGCCTTGAGCGCCTCGTAGAAGCGGACGATATATGGGCCCGCCAGGTTGTCGTCTTGCGCCATGGCCATGAAGAAGGGCGGCACTTCTATTGGTATTGGAGGCACGTCCGGAAAAGTCGCGCCGTAAATCGGAGCCGCATAGTTCGGACGCGCGATCACATCCGACTGTATAGCCGTAAGCTCCGTGATCATACCGCCTGCCGAAAATCCTGTGAAAACGATGCGATCCGGAGCTATACCCCATTCGGTCGCGTGCGCCCGTACCACTTTCACCGCCTGGATGCCATCGGCGACACCGTACTTGCCGTCTTCGGCGATCAGCGCGTGGTTGTTCAGCTGAGCCATGAAGGCCGCGCGAGCAGATTGGCCCAGATCAGCGGCATCCTTCCCTTCAATTTGCTTCGTGCGGTATTTCAGAACTATGGCCGCAAAGCCGCGAGCGACAAGCCACTCTGCAACATCGTGACCCTCCGACTTGATGGACAATCCTATGAAGCCACCACCGGGCGCAATGATGACCCCGGTGCCTGTCGCAGAAGCAGCATCCGGCAGAAATACCGTCAGCGTCGGCGTAACAACATTGACAGTTGTCTCCATGCCAGCAGAACCCATCGTGGTCTCTTGCTGCGTCCACTCTTCGGAACCCGGCGCGACGCCGGGCCAAAGGCTAAGGACCTTCGTCGTTGGCGTGGGCTCCGGCTTGCTATTGTTCTTCTCCTGCGCGCGCGCTGAACCCAACGTAGCGACCACGACCAGCCACAGTGCGACTAACGGCTTCTGATATTTTCGGCTCATAGAGTTTGCCTCGACACTGCGATTGCCTAGCGGTTTACAAGGCTCTGTAAGTACGCGGGATACCTGTCGCCCTGAACATCGATCGCGGAAATCGCGTCGTGGATTTCTTTCAAATCGCTCGTTGTCAGTGCTACGTTCGCCGCGCCAAGATTCTCTTCGAGGCGATGCAGCTTGGTGGTTCCGGGAATGGGTACGATCCAGGGTTTCTGGGCGAGCAGCCACGCGAGCGCAACCTGCGCCTTGGTCGCCTTCTTACGGTCCGCGATCCTTCCGAGCGCATCGACCAGTGCCTGGTTCGCTTTGCGGGCTTCCTCGGAAAATCGCGGAACGATATTGCGAAAGTCTGTTTTGTCGAACGCCGTCTTGTCGGAGATGGCTCCGGTAAGAAACCCTTTGCCCAACGGGCTGAACGGCACAAACCCGATGCCGAGTTCCTCCAGCGTCGGCAGGATGTCTTTCTCCGGCTCCCGCCACCACAGTGAATATTCGCTTTGCAGCGCTGTGACAGGCTGGACGGCATGCGCGCGGCGAATGCTCTCAGCTCCTGCCTCCGACATCCCAAAATGCTTTACCTTGCCTTGGCGTATTAAATCCTTAACAGTTCCGGCGACATCCTCAATGGGCACATTGGGATCGACCCGGTGCTGATAGAGGAGATCGATCACGTCGGTCCGCAACCTCTTCAGCGCCGCCTCGGTGTGCTCGCGAATGCGTTCGGGCCGGCTGTCCAGCCCTTTCGCGGGAGTGCCTTCCTTGAAGCCGAACTTGGTGGCGATTACTACATTTTTTCGGAACGGCTCGACGGCCTCCCCTACCACTTCCTCGTTCACGTAGGGACCGTAAGCTTCCGCCGTATCGAAGAACGTCACGTCACGCTCAAATGCGGCGCGGATCAACTTAATCGCCTCGTTCTTTTCGGTAGCCGGACCATAGCCAAAGCTCAGACCCATGCAACCCAGTCCCATAGCCGAGACTTCCAGTCCGCTTTTTCCAAGTGTGCGCTTGTTCATTTGCTTCTCCTGCCGTGCAGTTTTGCCTCTTCAAGACAATAGGAGCGAGACACCCCAATGCGGTAGCCTGATCCTGCTTACTTATTGCCTATTTCTCTTGGTGTGGGAGAAATCAATGGCATGATCGCGGCGGAGGGGTTATCTTTGAACGGAAGCATACACGTCACTAACAATGAAAAAAGACCTACAAATCGCCACTTTCAAAGGAAACCTGGCGCACCCGTTGCGCGCGGAATTGGCCCGCAAGATTGCCTCGCTCATTGGCAATGAAGAGAATCGGATAACCGAAATTCCAGGCGTCAGCTTGCACCGGCGCACCGCCCCTACGCCTCCATGCCGGACAACGTACCATCCCGGCATCATCGTGGTTGCTCAGGGCCGTAAGCAGGTAAATCTTGGTCGCAGCAGCTTCACCTATGACGAAGCGCACTACCTTTTGACCGCGGTCGATTTACCGATTGTGAGTTGGGTCGCCGAAGCCACAAAGGAAGTCCCCTGCCTCGTGCTGTCGCTCAAACTGGATCTTTCCATGGTTCGGGAGCTGCTCAGTCGCGAGGAGATTCACGTTGAGGACGCGCCGTCAGACAGTCCCGCCATGTCCATCGGCGAAACGACGCCTGAATTCCTGAGCGCATGCTGCCGCCTGCTGGATTTGCTGAACAGCACACAGGACATTCCTTTCCTGCACGGCTTGATTCAGCGCGAGATCATCTATCGCATTCTGCGCGGACCGGAGGGCGCGCGCCTGCGATCGATTGCAACGCTAGGAGATCAAAGTCACCGAACAGCGAAAGCTATTGCGTGGATTGCGGCTAACTATTCTAAGACTTTCCGCGTAGAGGAACTCGCTGAGCTTGCAAGCATGGGGGTGTCCACGCTGCATCATCACTTCCGTGTGCTGACTTCGATGAGCCCAGTTCAGTATCAAAAGCAACTGCGACTTCAGTCAGCGCGAAACCTCATGCTCAACAGCGGACTTGACGCCGCTAGCGCCGCTTTTGAAGTCGGCTACGAAAGCGCAACGCAGTTCAATCGCGAATACAGCCGCTTCTTCGGCCAGCCTCCGATGCGAGACGTTCGAGCGCTTCTTTCTCCGGGAGCTACGAAACTTGAATTGGTCGGTAGCCTCTGAATCAGATTGTTCACGGTCGTGCTGTGCTTTCAGCCAGTGGCCGGCTACCCGGCAGTTAGCCAAAAACGGCTTCTGGGAAGTTGGCGCGGAGAGGCCCACGAAGATGAGCCATGCTAGTGCGATGGCGAGATCTGAACCGGCCAACCCGCTATGCGAGCCGCTCAACTGGTTCATTCTGGGTAACTCTGCGCCAGGAGGCGATACTCACGGGTAGCATTGAACAGGTCAGCCACGGAAGCTGGGCGGATGCCCCGTGCACGGTTGAGGTCTCCAATCTCAAAAGCGATTCGCCATTGTTCGAACAACACACGGTAGGCGCCGAAGAGACTGAGCTTAGGATCGTAGATATGGGTTGCTTCGGAGGTCACCCCGTTTAGCTCAACGATTTTCATGTTGCGACCTGCCATGAAGTCTTGTCGGGAAGGAACACGAATGTCAAAGCGCCCGAAGAAGAAACCGTCAAAGGTCTTGGCGATGCGGTCGATGACTTCTTCTAGATCTGGGGTAATCGTCTCGCCTCCGTCGAGAAAGATGGCGCCCCGGCAATGGGTCCCGATCTCAACCAGTTGTACACTCTGTCCCGCCGCCGGCACCTCGTGAGTCCGCTCCGAATTCCTGCGCAGGTAGAAGTCTGACATACAAACCGCGCGGTCATCCGCGAGAATCAACTCTTCCAACGTACGCTTTCCATCACCGAGAAGAACGGGCATTCTCTTCTCAGTGACGGAGAAAACTCGACCTCGCTCGCTACCTGGGTAGCGATAGTAAAAGACCCCATACTCCTCACCGGGGGCATACTCCTGCAAAATTGCCGGGAACGACGTGTACGTCAGATACTCGCACAATTGCTCCGGCGAGCGGACGATCGCCACCCCCGAGCCACGCTGCCCAACATCAGGTTTCAACACGACCGGAAACTGCAGCCCATGCCGCCGCATGAATTCCTCAGCTTCAGCAAGGCGTTGGGAGGGCACTCCAACTGCCAGAAGAGTGGAGCACGGTAGCCATTCAGCGGCGTTTTTCAATTGCTCCAGGATCTGATGCTTGGACTCGCCGACGAATCCGCCCGCCGGAATCGCTGGGTTGGCCGCGGTAAACAACGTCCAACTTCGAAACCTGATTCCGAGATAAGCGATGTAGGCAACCACCGGCGGATAAAACAAATAGGGGGGCCAAAACTCCCAGCGAGACCAACGCTTCAACCGCCCGAAGAATTCGCTGCGCGCTCGACTCAGGGCGCCGGTGAACGACCGTCTTGGTTGAGCAGAGTCGAGTTCCATCGCGAGGGGCATGATTTCAAATCGCTGAACTGCCGATACCCCATACAGCTGGATCCAGGCAGTTGGCTCTTTCAATCTCTATTGGATGGATCTGAGCCATTGTGCAAGGATTGCCGCGGAAATGACCCATCTGTACGTGTCCAGGCGTGACCATGATCTCGCTATAACTCAGCGTCGTCACGTCTTCTCGGTGGACGCACAAACCAAATGGCCCTGGACCGCCCGCGTGCGACGCGTGAAGTCTTCGCAGCCAGGGCGCAGAGCTGGCGTCCGATTCATGCAGAGCGTCACGGCATGTATTTCCACGCAAGCTCTCGGCCCGATCGTCCGAGAGGCTCGATGAAAACCAGTGCCGCGATTCCCACACATGAGTACGCAACCCAAGTTGTTTCGAGTCCCAACGCCACTCCCAAATCTCTTGTTCCGAAGGAAATACTCCAACGAGCCGAAACGGCATCATTCCCTTCAAGTTCGAAACGTCGAAAACTGCATACAAATCCGATAGCGATCGCGAATCAATGAGAGCCGGGATCACTCGTCCTCTGCTCCGAGTCTTGGCATGTGTGCCGTGCGGAGTGACGTCATTCCAATTCAGCAGTGCGAGTGTGATTCCATATTCGTTGGTGGCAAACCATGTGCCACCGTCGCCGTCGCTGGGATAGATGGCCTTGACACCTTCAAACTCATGGATCTCAGGAGGAAACCCCGTACCCCGTGCGATTTTCTCGTCACGATTCATTGCCATGAGGTACGTGGCGTTACGAGTGACGACAGTCAAAGTGCACATAAGCCCACCGCCCCGGGGTCCCTAGCACATTGGCGCTTCCGAAACCATCCGCCGGTTGTAGCCATGGCTAGAGCTTGACTTCCCCGATCTGAATGAGAGGCTCGGATTTCGCGTACTTAGGGATGTCTTCCATGATCTCCTGCGCGTATGGGCCGAGCTCGTTTGATAGGCTTGAACTGAGTCAAACAGAAGATGACACGTTGTGACGTACGGAGCAGTCGATCCCGGCTCCTCGGCCGAAATTCCCTGCTCGACCGATACTCCCTTCAAGGCCGATCCCAGTAGTTGACGAACCATAGGGATGTGGTGATTGAGGTAATACGCCATGTCGAACTTCGTGCCTTCTCGATTCGGATACAACACGCTAACCTTTACCATGGATTCCTCCTTTTAGTCCCTGAGCATTACCAGTCGGAATGCGGGGACCAACAGCTACACGAGAGGCACTGGGTCTCAGTCCATTGGTGGAGGCAGGATGGGCAGACGCCTCCCGCGTTCCGCTCATTTCCGCACGTGCCGAACCACTGATCTTCCTTGCGGGACGAGCAGCCGCAGAGTGGGCAGCGGATGCGGGCGCCGGAGTCTTCGGGGCCTTTCGCTGAGCGGGCTCGCGATCCAAGACGGCGGACTGGTCATCGGAAAGGGCGCACATACACGTAACAACCGTCAAAGTGCACCTAAGCTCACCGTTGGGCAGTCTCGAAGACTTTCACGATTCCGAATCCATCCGCCGAATGATCTGGCGCTCTTGCTCAGCAGCCACGGTGCAAACAGCACAAGGGCGGTCAGTAGCCACGGCAGCAATCTCTGATGTCCGGACGACACTTTAGGAATGAACCGCCAGATGGCAAATATCGCGGAGACCCAGACAGCCGAGCAGACCGCGGTCGTCTTGGCAAACATTCGAACCGGAAGCCGTAAGGCGCCGGCGGCTACATAAAGAGGTAGACGGCTTCCGGGAATCGCGCGGCTCATGACCAAGGCGAACGATCCATGTTTCAAAAACCACCT
>JAIQFF010000019.1 GCA_020073395.1 Terriglobia bacterium | reverse complement strand
CAGCGCTCCTTCGACAAGTTTTCGGAAGTAAACGCCGTCCACATGGAAGCTTTCAAGGACGCGATCATGGCGCACGCGGTCTATTACCCGGTGGTCGAAATTCTGTCCTCGACAGCCATCGCCTGCGTGATCTGGTTTGGCGGGAATGACATCATCCGCAAACTGACGGTGAGCAGCGTCGCAGTGGACTTCTCGCGTCAGCATTTGTTCTCTTTCCACGTGGTTCACAGCGTGGTGAGCATCGGAATTCTCACCGCCTTCATCCAGTACGCCCAGCGCTTCTTCCGCCCCATTCAGGACTTCAGCGAAAAATACAATATCCTGCAGTCAGCGATGGCGGCCAGCGAACGGGTATTCAAGTTGCTGGACACGCCTGCCGAGATCATATCGCCCGCGGTGACGAAGACGCCGACTGGGCCCGGACGGATTGAGTTTGATCATGTCTGGTTCGCTTACCGCAATGTGCCGGGCGATACTGGCAAAGCCGCGGGCGAGGGCGCCCGCGCCACACGGGCTGGCAATGGCCGTGTGGGGACCGGTCACCGACCCGTCGAGGCCGAGCAAGGCTCGTCTATTGGATCGAGCGAGCCGGACTGGATTCTCCGCGATGTGTCATTCACCATCGAACCCGGCGAAACCGTCGCCATTGTTGGCCACACCGGCGCCGGCAAAACCACAATCATCTCGCTGCTCATGCGCTTCTATGACGTGCAAAAGGGCGCGATCAAGATCGATGGCGTGGACGTAAAGGAGATGGACCTGTCCGAACTCCGCCGCCGCTACGGCGTAGTCTTGCAAGATCCGTTTCTGTTTACGGGAACGGTGGAAGGCAACATTCGCCTGGGCACGAAGGATATTACGGACGAGGACATCGAAAAAGCCGCCGAAGATGTGAACCTGGCCGACTTCATCCGCGCCCTGCCTCAAGGCTTCAAGGAAGAGGTCCGCGAGCGCGGCTCAACTCTCTCCACCGGCCAGAAGCAACTGATCTCATTTGCCAGGGCGCTGGCGCACGACCCGAAGATCCTGATTCTGGATGAGGCTACGTCGAGCGTGGACACCGAAACCGAGACGCGGGTGCGCGATGCCCTTAGCCGCATGGTCGAAGGCCGCACCTCGGTGGTCATCGCCCACAGGCTTTCGACCATCCAGCGCGCCGACAAGATTATCGTCATGCATAAGGGCCAGGTGCGCGAAGTCGGCACCCACCAGCAACTCCTTGCCCAGCATGGGATTTATTACAAGCTCTACCAGCTGCAATATAAAGACCAGGAGATTCCGGTCGGTGCCGGCGGGCAGGTCACGGCCGGCGCGGATGACTAAGACAGTCTCTTCTTCGTAGCGCCGGCGTCTTGCCGGCTGTCGAGGCGGCGTCTCGCCGCCTCAGAACAATTCCGACTTCGCTCTTGACGGATTCCCCTCTAAGCAGTCGGCCGGATGCCAGTGCTACCCGCGGGCGAGTCGCCCGTGACCACACGTTCTCCCGTTACAATGTCCTCCGTGCGAATTCTGATCTCCGCCGGCGAGGCCTCCGGCGAAATGTACGGGGCGCTGTTGATGGACGCCTTGCAGCGCCTCGCGGGCGAGTCGCCCGCGACCACACTAAGTCAAAAGCTGGAGTTCTTTGGCGTGGGCGGGGACCGCATGCGGGCTGCGGGCTGCGACACTGTGGTCGATGCCAAGGACCTGGCTGTCGTCGGCATCGCGGAAATTCTCAGCCACCTGCCCAAAATATGGGGCCTGTTTCACAAACTCATCAAAGAGGCCGACAGGCGCAAGCCTGATCTGGCTATCGTCATCGATTCTCCGGCGTTCAATTGGCGCGTGGCGCGCCAGATGCACAAGCGTGGCATTCCCGTGGTCTATTACGTCTGTCCGCAATTCTGGGCCTGGCGCCAGGGACGGGTGCGCCTGCTCCGGAAGTACGTTGATAAAGCACTGGTGATTTTTCCTTTCGAAGAAAAGTTTTATCGCGACCGCGGAGTGGACGCGACTTTCGTCGGTCACCCCCTGGCCGACCTTCCCCGCCCTGAAATCGATCGCGCGGCCTATGCGACGCAGTATCAATTGGACCCGGTCAGGCCCTGGATCGCGCTCATGCCCGGCAGCCGGGTGAAAGAAGTGCGTATGAATCTGCCGGGGATTCTGGAGTCGGCCGCCAGATTGGGCCCGGCATACGAATTCCTGTTGCCGGTGGCTCCCACGCTGGAGCGGAGTTTTCTGCAAGCGCTCATCCGGCAATCCGGGATCGCGAACCAGCTTTCCATCCACTTGGTGCCGGAGGCCGTGCCCGCGCTGGCCCAGTCGCACGCCGGGATTGTGGCCAGCGGCACCGCGACCGTCGAGGCGGCAATGATGGGAACGCCATTCGTGATGGTTTACCGGGTCTCACCTTTGACCTACCGGCTGGGGCGCCCGCGGGTCAAAGTACCGTACTTCGCCATGGTGAACCTGATTGCAGGAGAAGAGGCTGTGCCTGAGTTGGTGCAGCAGGATTTCACCGCTGAAAAGGTGGTGACCAGGCTCAACGAAATCCTGGTTGAGGGCCCTGCCCGAAACAAAATGATCACTGGGCTGGCTGGGGTGAAAGCCCGGCTCCGCGGCCCAGTCGAGGAGGGGCGCCACCCCGTGGATCGGGCCGCCCAGGCCGTGATGTCGCTTTGGGAAGCCGTCAGTGCGTCAAATTCAGGCTAAACCTTGTCCTACCAGCATCTTTTGCGCCACAATCTTCATCTTAGGGAATATCGTACTTGTGCTAGGAGACTGCTTTTGATCTCTTTTCAACCTTGGCGCCAGCGTCGGGTCCTCTGGCTGTGCCTTGTTTTCTCGTTCCTTTTGATGTCGTTACCGGCGTGGGCAGCCGAGACCATGCGGCTGCGAGTGGACGACTACCAGATCGACGCCGAGCTCATTCCGCATGCCCACAAGATTACCGCGCAGACCAAGGTGAAGTTTACCGCGCTTGAAGATCTGAATATCGCCACCTTTGAGCTGCACAATGCTCTACGCGTCACCAAGGTGCTCGATGCAGCAGGCAAGCCGCTTAGCGCCGAGCGAGTGACCCAGGATTCGACCGTGCGGGTGCAGCTCGCCACTCCGCTGGCCAAGGACACTTCGACCACGCTTACGTTCGACTACGAGGGCGTGCTCGATTCCGCCGACGAGAGTCCGGTGCAGGGTCTCAAGCTGGCCTACATCGGCGATGACACCAGCTACCTGCTGTACGCCGGGCGCTGGTTCCCGGTAAACGCGTACGGCCTCAACCGATTCACCGCAACCGTGAACCTCACCGTGCCGGCGCACATGGTGGTCATCGGCAGCGGAAAAGAAACTGCGGGCAGTGCCCCCACAGCCAAACGGCCTGCCGGCTCTCTGCCCACCAAGACCTTCTCTTTCACCTGGGACAAGCCCAATTTTCCGGGCACCATCGTGGCTGGCATTTTTCAGGAGTTCAAAAGCGATGAAGCCGGACTGGATCTGCACGTCTTCTTCAAGCCGGCCCATCAGAACATGGGAGCCACTTACGCCACCACCGCAGTCAAAGAATTCACCTACTACGTGACTCTCTACGGCCCCGCGCCTTCGACCACTCTGAAGGTAGTCGAGATCCCGGATGACACCGTGCCCGCAGCCTGGGCGCCGGAAATCGCCGCCATCGCCAGCCGGGCGGTCACGGACAAGGTGAATTACCGATTGCTGGCCAACACCATCGCGCACCAGTGGTGGGGCGCTTCGGTCAGTCCCGCCTCCCGCGATGACTGGTGGCTGAGCGACGGCTTCGCTCGTTACTCCGAGGCGCGTTATGTCGAGCAGGCGGCGGGAGAGGCAGGACTGGAGGAGACGGTCAAAGATATGTCGGTCGGGGCGCTGGCTTACGACACCGTCCCGCTCTCGAGTGCTGGGAAACTCGATATCTTCTCGCCCGAATTCCAGTCTCTGGTCACTGACAAGGGCGCCATGATCCTGCACATGTTGCGCTGGGTGCTGGGCGATCAGAAGTACGATCAGACCATGCGCACCTTTGCCGCCAAGTATGCGGGAAAGTCGGCATCCCTGGATGATTTCCGCGCCCTGGCCGAGCAGAACTATGGCCAGCAGCTTACCTGGTTCTTCTCCCAGTGGCTCGACTCCACCGGCGCCCCGGAATTCAAGACCAAGTACACCATCTACCGACTGGGCAACGGCAAAGGCTTCCGGGTGGTGGGCCAAATCTCGCAGGACCTCGATCTTTTCCGCATGCCGGTGGACCTCAGGATCGATACCGACGGCAAGACTGAGAACAAGCGCGTCGAAGTGGTAGGCACAAATTCCGCCTTCAACATTGAAACCTACGGCAAGCCGCGCCGAATCGTGGTCGATCCTGATGACCGGGTACTGAAAAATTCATCCGAGGTCAGGCTCCGAGCTTCCATCCAGCGCGGCCAGGGCCTGACCCAGCAGGGAGATCTTGCCGGCGCGCTGCTGGAGTTCAACAAAGCGCTCGACGTCAACAAGAATAGTTCCCTGGCCCACTATCGCATCGCCGAGGTGTTTTTCCTCCAGCGCAACTACCAGGCGGCGGCCAACGCCTACCGCGAATGCCTGAACGGCGACGGCGAGCCGCGCTGGACCGAAGTCTGGAGCCACATCCAGCTGGGTAAGATCTTCGACGTCACCGGACAGCGCGAGCGCGCTACCAATGAATACCGCCAAGCCCTGCAAACCAACGACAACACCCAGGGTGCCCTGGATGAAGCTCGAAGGTATTTGCAGAAGGCATTCGAGCGCCAGAAGAACGGATAAGCAATCCGTCCGGCCAGATGTCATCCTGAGCGCAGCGAGTGCTTCGCTTCGCGAAGCACTCGCGGAGTCGAAGGACCCCTATAAGCATCACCGCCAGCTGTGGGCGCGAGCATCCTCGCTCGTGCTGGGTTCGTGGCGCTGCAGCACGAGCGCGGAAGCTCGTGCCTACATAAGAACGGACGCCGCGCTCGAAAGGTAGGGATCCTTCGACTGCGCCGACCGATTCGGAACGAATCGGTCAGCTTCGCTCAGGATGACAGCCGCTTTGATATAAAACTAGAAAGCGCGCTTGACGGCCAGTGTGACCATGGCCTTGGAGACCAGCTTTTCTTCTGCATCTTTCTCCGCGAAGACTTCCGCCTCGCAGATGACCAGCATCTTGCCAGCGCGCAGCACCTTGCCGCGGCAACGCAACCGGTCGGCTACGGCCGGACGCAAAAAATTTATCTTGAACTCGACACTCACTACATCGTAGTCCAGCCCGACGGCGCCACGCGCCGCGCAGCCGGAGGTATGGTCCGCCATGGTGGCCAGCACGCCGGCATGGATCAGGCCATGCTGTTGCCGGTGACGCTCGGCGGGCACCAGAGTGCTCTCGCAATATTCGTCTTCGATCCGGGTCAACTGGATGCCCAGATCGTGAACGAAGTTGGCGCTGTCGAAAATGTGACGGACCTGGCTTTTCAGGAGTTCGTCCATAGGATCTACGAGCGGCCCGGCAGATTGGGTCCCGCACTCCGCCGCCAGTGAATCATTAGATAGCCCACCGCAACAGCGTCGCACCCACGGTAAACCCGGCACCCACCGACGCCAACATTACCAGGTTGCCCTTCTTGAGCTTGCCTTCCTGCCGGGCCGTCTCCATCGCCAGGGGGATGGTTCCGGCGGTGGTGTTGCCGTAACGATCGATATTGACCACCACGCTCTCCGCTTTCAGGCCGAGACGTTCTGCCGTGGCCTTGATGATCCGCAGATTGGCCTGGTGCGGAATGAAGGTATCGATATCGCTCCCCTTCAGCCGGTTGCGGGTCAGGAGTTTTTCGCAAATCTCCGCCTGCTTGCGAACCGCGAACTTGAAGACCGCCTGGCCATCCTGATGAACGTAGTGCATCCGCTTCTCCACCGTCTCGCGCGTGGAGGGATGGAGGCTGCCTCCGCCCGGCATGTAGAGCGAACAGCCACCCGAACCATCCATTTCGTGGAGGAAATCGATCAAGCCCACCGAGTCATCCTCAGCCGGCTCGAGTATGACTGCGCCGGCTCCGTCGCCAAAGATCACGCAGGTGGCGCGGTCGGTGTAATCGATGATCGAGGACATCACGTCGGCCCCGATCACCATGACTTTCTTGTGAGCGCCGGTGGCAATAAATTGCGCCCCGGTCTGGAGGGCGTACACGAAGGCGGAGCAAGCCGCCGAAAGATCAAATCCCCAAACCCCTTTCGCCCCCAGCTTGTGCTGCACCAGACAGGCGGTGGAGGGAAAGAACATGTCCGGCGTGACCGTGGCCACGATGATCACGTCCAGTTCGGAGGCCTCCAGACCGCGCTCGGCCAGGGCACGCCGGGCGGCTTCGGTGGCCAGGTCGCTGCTGGCTACGCCCTTGTCTGCGATGTGGCGCTCGCGGATCCCGGTACGCTCCACAATCCAGTCGTTGGAGGTCTCCACCAGCTTTTCCAGATCGTCGTTGGTCAGAAGCCGCGGCGGGACGTAGGTACCCAGGGCCGTAATCTTGGCGCGCACCAGTTGGCTCACTCGATCAGTTCTCCCAGTTCTAATGTCGTTCGTAGACGAACCGGCTATTTTGACCTAGCCACGCAGCAATGTCCAACTGTAGGTGCCGCAGAGGGTTGCGGCAGACTCAGGCAGAGACTCCATGGACTCCATCAGCAGCGCGCTCGTTACTCCGGTACATGTACGTGTGGAAGCCAGAGGGATGACAAGGCCGAGCCACTAGTGCTTCCGAAAAACAGCTCTAGTGCCGAATTGGCACAGTCCCAGAATGGAACCACGGTGACCTTCGCTTAAGCACAACGTTTCACTACTCTTCACCAGCCACTCAAAAAAACTTTTGACGCGCCCCCTGTGACGCGCCCATTAACGCTTCTTCAGTACTCGGATCTTCAGGAAAGGGGATCAGAGATGATCGCAACAACAAAATTTTCAGGCGCAAGGTTAGTTGGCGCCGTGGTGCTTGGGCTAGCCATTGTGGTGTGGTCGGGTTGCGGCGGCGGCTTGAGTACCTCGGGTTCGGAACCGACCTCCAACGGCATGACGATTACGCCCTCGAGCGTTACGCTGCGCTCCGGAGATACTACGCAGTTCTCCGCCCAGCTCACCGGAAGTTCCGGAAGCATGAACCAGACCTTCACCTGGTACGTCAACGGAGTGGCGACGGGGAATACAACCATCGGCAGTATCGACCAAACCGGGAAGTACAGGGCGCCCCTGACCCTGCCGACACCGAATTCAGTGACCATCAAGGCGGTCAGCAATTCTGACAAGAGCCGTTCTGCTACCAGTGCTGTGACTCTCCAAAACCCCATACCAGTGCTGCAGACCTTGAGTCCCACCTTTCTCCCCGTGGGCAATTTCATGCTGAACGTGGGCGGCGCCAACTTTGTGAGCGGATCCAAAGTGTTGTTTGGCGGAACCGCGCTATCTACCACATATGTAGGTCCCACCCAGCTTACAGCTACTGGGACCGCGACGGCCGCCCAAGTGGGAACGGTCAAGATCACGGTAGAAAATCCTGACCCCGGCAAGAGCGACTCCGCCGCTTCCATGAATGCGCAGGTGGGAGCCGCCGGCCAGGTATCGGTGCAGGTGATCCCAGCCACCACCGAGATTACAGCCGGGTCCAGTTTCCAATACCGGGCCGCCCTGAACGGGGCGGGCGCCAATACCGCGGTGAAGTGGGCGATCAACGGAATACCGAATGGCAATGCCACCCTGGGAACGATTTCAGCGGGCGGAATGTACCAGGCACCAGCCACCGTTCCCGTCCCCAATACCATTCAAGTCCAGGCCACCAGTCTGGCTGACACGAGCGCCACTTCGACCGGCACGGCAACTCTTACAAATCCGGCGCCGATCGTGAGCGCAGTGCTGCCGACCACGATTCCGGTGGGCGACTTTACCCTGGTGGTTACCGGCCAGAAATTTGCGAGCGGTGCCGTAGTGTCGTTTGGGGGCACATTCCTGCCTACCACTTTTGTCTCTGCCACCGAGGTCACCGCAACCGGCACTGCCACCAGCACACAAGCCGGCACGGTTCAGGTTACGGTGATCAATCCCGATCCCGGCTCGAAGACCTCCAACGCGTTTGCTTTGCAGGTGGGAAGTGTAGCCAATACTGTGAGCGCGGCAGCGGCGGCACGCTTGCTCGAACAGTCCAGCTGGGGCGTAAATCCGGCGTCCCTGTCGCACGTGCAGGCGGTGGGCATGCAGGCTTTCCTGAACGAGCAGTTCGCCGCGCCGATTTCGACGTTCCCCGCCCCCGGAGACAACGACGATATGTCCTTTGTGCAAAAGCGCTTTTTCACCAACGCGCTTACCGGACAGGACCAGTTGCGCCAGCGAGTAGCATGGGGTCTGTCGCAGATCATCGTGACTTCGGCGGTCAAGATCAACAATCCCAGCGCGTTCGTGGCCTGGCAGAACATGTTCCAGAACGACGCCTTCGGCAACTTCTCCACCCTGCTGACCGACGTCACCCTGAGTCCGGTGATGGGCAACTATCTGGATATGGTAAACAACGACAAACCGGGGAATGGAACCAACCCCAATGAGAACTATGCCCGGGAAATCATGCAGCTGTTCTCCATCGGACTGGAGCAACTGAATCCGGACGGAACATTGCAGCTGGATGCTTCCGGCAGTCCCATCCCCACCTACGGCCAGGACACCATCGTAGGTTTGGCCCACACCTTTACGGGATGGACCTATCCCACCAAGCCGGGCGCGACCCCCAAGTGGCGCAACCCTGAGTACTACGGCGGACCGATGGAAGCCTTCGACAGTCACCACGATACAGGCTCGAAAGTCCTGCTCAACGGAGTAACTCTGCCGGCCGGCGGGACTACCCAGGCTGATCTGACGGCGGCGCTGCAAAACATTGTCAATCACCCGAACGTGGGTCCCTTCATCTCCAAGCAGCTCATCGAGCGCCTGGTGACGAGCACTCCCAGTCCCGAGTACGTCGGCCGCGTGGCCGCCGTATTTGCCGACAACGGTAGTGGCGTGCGCGGCGATCTGAAAGCCGTGGTTTCGGCCATACTGCTTGACCCAGAGGCGCGCCGCGGAGACGATCCGGCGCAGGCCCAACCCAGCGACGGGAAGCTCAAAGAGCCCGTCCTGTTCATCACCAACCTGCTGCGGGCCATGAATGGTGTTTCCGACGGAGATTCGCTGTCGGACCGCGCTTCGGACATGAAGCAGGAGCCCTTCTTCTCGCCGACGGTCTTCAATTTCTACCATCCCGACCACATTATTGACGGCACCATGCTGGTGGGCCCCGAGTTCGAGATTTTCGACACCAGCACCGATATTTTCCGAATCAATTTTGTGAACACCCTGGTTTACGGATCGGTAAGTGGCACTACCACCGTGGATCTCTCGGGATACGTGCCGCTGGCGGCCAATCCCGATCAACTGGTCACGGCGGTCGCGGCCGTGATGCTGCACGGCCAGGTGTCGGACAACATGCGCAGCACTCTGGTCAGCACGCTTTCCGGAATTTCCGACAATACCCGGCGCACGAAAGCGGCCTTCTATCTGATGGGAAGCTCATCTCAGTTCCAGGTCGAACACTAAAGGGGAGAACAGCCATGGCATTTTCACGACGAGATTTTCTGAAGAGGACCTGCTGCACCGCAGCCGCGGGATTCGCCGCCGCCAGCTTCAACCGGTTTGGACTGGTGAACGCGCTGGCCCAGAGCTCCCAGGACTACAAAGCCCTGGTCTGCGTCTTCCTGTTCGGGGGCAACGACAGCAACAACATGATTGTCCCTCTTAGCAGCGCTGGATACGCATCCTACCAGCAGATCCGCTCGGTGCTGGCCCTGCCGCAAGCGAGTCTGCTGCCCATCGCCCCGCCCAGCGCGGGTTCGTTTGGCTTCCATCCCAGATTCACCGAGATGCAGGCCCTGTTCAGCCAGCAGCATCTGGCTGTGCTGGCCAACGTGGGCACCCTGGTTCGACCCACCACCCGCAGTCAGCTTCAACAAGGTGGGGCCAAACTCCCGCGAAACCTCTTCTCGCACGACGATCAGCAGGCGCAGATGCAGACTGCAACCCTCACTGCCGGCAACGGAGATACGGGATGGGCTGGGAGAACAGCGGACAGGATTCAATCCATCTACGGCGCGAGTTTCCCCATTATTATTTCGCTGGCCGGGACCAATATTTTTTGTGAAGGCTTGTCTGCCCGCGCGATTCAATCCAGCGGCGACCCCACACGATTGCTCTCGGGCTTCGGCAATTCGGCCGAGTCCCAGAGCCGGATGGCGGCGCTGCAGAACCTGCTGACATTCGATACCGGCGTCTCCCTGATCCAGGCGGCCAGCAGTACCACGACCAATGCCCTGCAGGACAGCAAAGCGCTGGCGGATGCGCTGGCGGCGCGTCCTGCCATGGCCACGGTCTTCCCCAACAGTGGTCTGGGGAACCAACTCAAACAGGTAGCTCAGATTATCTCAGTGCGCTCGGCGTTGGGGTTGCAGCGGCAGATCTTCTTCGTTTCGATTGGAGGCTTCGACACCCACAGCGATCAATTGGTCGCCCAGAATAGCCTTTTCACCCAGCTGAGCCAGGCCATGAATGCCTTCTATCAGGCCACCGTGGAAATGAGTGCGGCCTCGCAAGTGACCACTTTTACCCTGTCAGATTTCAGCCGGACCTATGCCCCGGACAGCACTTCCGGAACCGACCATGCCTGGGGTGGACATCACCTGATCATGGGCGGCGCGGTCAAGGGCGGCGATTTCTACGGTACCTTCCCCACCCTGGCGCTGGCTGGCCCCGACGACTCCAGCGATGAAGGACGCTGGATTCCCACGACCTCCCTCGACCAATACGCGGGAACTCTGGCTAACTGGTTTGGAGTGCCGACGGCAGATGTACCGACGATCTTCCCCAATCTGCCCAGCTTCTCCAACCAGCTCTTGAACTTCGTGGTGTAGTGGGTGAGGCCGGTGAGAGACCAGGCAAGAAAAAAGCCAGGCACCGGACACCCACTGCACACGCAAGAGCCCGTTACCGTTGCTTCCTTCCGGACCTGGCGGGGTTGGCGAGAGTGCGTCGCGCGGGACCGATACCTGACCGCTTTGATTCTAACACCCAGTCCTCAGTCGTCGGTCGTCAGTCGTCAGAGCCCCAAGACCTGGGCTGACGACTGAACACTGACGACCGACGACTGACCTCTGACCTCAGTACTCTTCCCTTCCTGGCCGGTATAGCGAAGAATAGAATGCAGCTATGGCGTCAGCCAGCCAACTGCGCCCCACCACGACTCCGTTTCCGAGCGCTCTCCAGCGTTACTTTGAGGTCGCCCTCTATCTTTTGGTGTTCACGGGCTTTGGCACCCTGGCCGCTACTGGAGGACTGGGTGTGGGCACGGTGCTGCTGGTCAGCGCTGCGCTGGCGGTCCGCGGATACTTGCTGTTCCGGCGTCGTGCCTGGCTGGTTCCCGAGCGCTGGACCGCTTTTCTTACCGTGGGTTACGTGGCGTTTTACCTGGCAGACTATTTCCTGATTTCGGGCGGGTTCCTCAACGCCACCGTGCATCTGGTTTTGTTCGTGATGGTAGTGCGGTTGTTTTCGGCGCAGCGTGATCGCGATTTCTATTTTCTCTCGGTCATCGCATTTCTGATGGTGCTATCAGCTGCGCTGCTCACGGTGGACAGTGTTTTCCTGCTGGCCTTTGGCGTCTTCATGCTGATGGCTGTGGTCAGTTTCATCCTGATGGAGATGCGCCATATCTCCGCCAAGGCCGGCATCCATTCGCGGCAGGCTGGCATGGACCTGACCTACCGGAACATGGCAACTTCGCTGGCCGTGACCTCTCCCATCCTGGTGCTTTGTATTCTGTTAGGCGCAGCCGGGATTTTCTTCCTCCTGCCCCGCGTCTCCAGCGGTTATCTGGGGGCCTATGCGCCGGGCGGAGAAATCACCAGTGGGTTCAGCGACACGGTCGAACTGGGACGCATTGGCGAGATCCAGCAGTCCGCTTCGGTGGTCATGCACATTCAGATCGACGGAGATGAGCGCGGCAGCTTCGACCTGAAATGGCGGGGGGTCGCGCTCAGCAACTTCGACGGCCGGGTTTGGTCAAACAACCGGCAGCAGTTCCCGCTGTCTCAGCAACTGGATGGTCATTTCGCGTTGTTGCCGCCGCGTGCCGTGGTCGGGAAAAGGTCCTCCCGCCCCATTCACTATCAGGTGCTGATGGAGCCGGTGGGAATGAACGTCTTTTTCCTGGCCGCCACTCCGGAGAGTCTGGAAGGCAACTACGGACGCGTGGCCATCGACGGTGGCGGAGCGGTTTTCGATCTTGACCCTGACCATCCTGTCAACCGTTACCGGGCGACCTCCGATATTGGACAGGCTCCCGCCAGCGACCTGCGTAGCGCAGGCGGAACTTATCCGCCTGACGTGCTTTCCACCTATCTCGGCCTGCCCGCGCTGGATAGTCGCATCCCCCTGCTCGCCAAACAAATTACGGCTTCGGCGAACAACGACTACGACAGGGCCTTGGCCGTGGAAACTTACCTGCGCACTAGTTTCGGCTACAGCCTGCAACTGCCGCGCACGGTGCCGCACGATCCCCTGGCCAATTTCCTTTTCGATCGTAAGCAGGGACACTGCGAATACTTCGCCTCCTCGATGGCGGTGATGCTGCGAACGTTGGGAATTCCGTCGCGAGTGGTCAACGGATTTCGTGCCGGCGAGTTCAACGACCTGACCTCGCAATATGTGGTCCGTGCCAGCAATGCTCACTCCTGGGTGGAGGCCTACTTCCCGAGCAACGGCTGGGTGGCTTTCGATCCTACTCCAGGTGCGTCGATTCCGATGCGCACCGGTTGGAGCCGAGTATCGCTGTATGTCGATGCCATGGCCTCGTTCTGGCGGGAGTGGGTGGTTAACTACGACGTGGGTCACCAGCAATCGCTGGCAGAGAGCGCAAGCAGCCGCAGCCGCCACCTGTTTGGGGTTTTACGGCGTTGGTGGCACCGCCACTATGAGGACCTGCTGGCGGCGGCCCGTCGTACCGGTGGTACCATGACGGGTTCACCCTTGCGCTGGGGCCTGGGAGGAATGCTGATCGCAGCGTCTCTTCTGTTGGTGGTCAAAACGCCGCGGCTCCTGCGGGCCCTGGAAAAATTCCGGCTGGCGGCGCGGCCGGAGCGGTCGCCTCGCAGGGCCGCCACCCTCTGGTACGAGCGGATGACGGAAAGGGTTGCGCGACTTGGTTGGCGCAAGTTGCCTACCCAGACTCCCGAAGAATTCGTGGCCCGGATTGACGATGCCAGCGTCCGCCAGAGAGTCGCGGAATTCACCCGGCACTACGAAAGCGCGCGCTTCGATGATTCCGTGGAACACGTGCGGCGCCTGCCGGAGTTGTATGAGGAGATTTCAGCCAGTCGTCGTCGCTGACTCATTCATTCGTGCTTGGTCTCTTGGCTGAAATTGCAACGCCGCTGACTTCCTAGAAGTGGAAGACAACTCCCGCCCCAACGAAGATATTGTGTTGGCGGCTTTTTCCGATATCCACGTTCAGCTGGGGCACGCCGGAGTAAAAGTCCCTCGCTTCTCCGCGCAGGCTGAGGCGGCTCAATAATTTGACATCGAGTCCCACACCCGCCTGGAAGATTCCGGTCGTAGTACCGGTTTCACCGGGATTGGTTCCGCCGAATTCCAGGGTTGAATTCGCCTTGAAATAGCCAAATCCTCCGCCCGCGCTCACCCATGGGGAAATGCCGTTTCCCGGGAAAAGGTTGACGCGCAGCGAGGGCGTAACAATAAATGACTTGTAGTCCTTGGGGACAAGGTTCACGGGGTAATGGACGTTTTCGTCGAAGTTGACCACGAGCGGCACCTCAGCGGTCAGGCCCACGATGCCCAGGTCCATGAGCCGCCGTCCGTAGTTGGCTTCGAGGCTCCAGCCGGAGCCCGAGGTGAGCAGCGCGCCGGGGGTGCTGGTCCCCGTGGCCGCATGGTCGCTAACGAAGGTGCGGCCGATCAGTCCTGTCAGCTCATTCTTTTCCTGGGCGCTGGCCGCCGGAATCAGGCCCGCCAGCAACCCCAGAACCGCAACTGAGAATAGTTTGCGTGCCATTCCCCCCCCGCGAAGTTACTTTAAAGAGATTGTGCCTAAAGGTTAGCACGCGCCACGCGGGCTTTATTGGGAAAGCGATACCTCGTTTGGTGCCGCCCCACCTCGGGAAACAATCCAGCAAGAGTGTTAAAATCAATAGATTGCATGCCCACAAAAACCTCATCTGTATCGATTCAGGACGCGATTCAAACCGCAACATCCGTGTCTTCAGGCCCTACTCGGGTGGGCTTCGTGAGCCTGGGCTGTCCCAAGAATCTGGTGGACAGCGAAGTGATGATGGGGTTGCTGCAACAGGCCGGGGCCGAGTTGGTCTCGGGCGCCGAAGAGGCTGACGTTATCGTGGTCAACACCTGCTCGTTCATCGCCAGCGCGCAGCAGGAATCGGTCAACACGATCCTCGAAATGGCGAAGCACAAAAACACGGGGCGCGCCCGGAAGCTGGTGGTCGCGGGCTGCCTGGTGGAGCGCTTTCGCAACGATATTCGTCAGAACATTCCGGAAGTGGATGCTGTAGTCGGAACGGGAGAACTGGAAGGCATACTGGCAGCCGCCGGAATCGCTCCCGCCGCGCCCGTTGATTCGCCCTTCAGGATTCTGCAATCGCGGGCCGAAGGTGACGCCCGCGCCGAGCAAGGCCGCTTTTCGCGCGAGAGTTGGGACGGCGCCATCGCCGACTTACCCAACTATCTGTATGACGAAGCCACGCCCCGCGTGCTGGCGACTCCACGTCATACGGCCTACATCAAGATTGCCGAGGGCTGCGATCATCCCTGCACGTTTTGCATCATCCCTCAACTCCGCGGCCAGTTCCGGTCGCGGCGGTTTGAGTCGGTGATCGCTGAGGCGGAACGCCTGGCCGGCTCCGGCGTGCGTGAAATCACCCTCATCGGCCAGGACACCACCTGCTATGGCGAGGACTTCGGCCTGAAAGACGGCCTCGCTCTCCTGTTGGAGAAACTGGCTGGAATTGAAGATCTGCGCTGGGTCCGCTTTCTTTATGCCTATCCCAACAAGATCACCGGCCGCTTGCTCGACACGATCGCATCCCACGAAAAGATTTGTTCCTACATTGATGTGCCGTTGCAGCACGCATCGCCGGGGGTGCTGAAGCGCATGAAGCGGGGCGCGGGAGGCGATATCTTCCTACGTTCGATTGAGAAGATGCGGCGCACGATTCCGGGAGTCACGCTGCGTACATCTTTCATCGTAGGTTTCCCGGGGGAGACGGAGAAAGAGTTTGAGGAGCTTTGTCAGTTCGTTCGCGACTCCGAGTTCGACTGGATGGGCGCGTTCGGTTACTCCGACCAGGAAGGCGCGGCCGCGTTCTCCCAGGTAGAGAAGTTGCCCGAGCGCGACATTGAACGCCGCCGCAAACACCTGATGGGAATCCAGCGCAAAATCAGTAAGCGGAAAAAGAAGGCGCTGGTGGGCCAGGAGTTTGATCTGGTGCTCGAAGGTATCTCCGATGAAAGCGATCTCCTGCTCGAAGGCCGAACCCCAATGCACGCGCCCGAAATCGACGGCAAGGTATTCGTCAACGACGTTCCCGACGCTCTGGAGCCGAAGACTGGCGAGTTCTATCGTTGCCGGATCACCGAGGCCCACGACTACGATCTAGTCGCCAAGATTCTGTAGGAAGCCAATGGCTCGCAAGCGCAACCTCAAGCTGAAGTGCCCCATCTGCAAGAAGCCGGTGAACAGCCAGGATGCGGACTTCCCTTTCTGTAGCGAGCGCTGCCGTTTGATTGACCTGGGCAAGTGGGCCAGCGGCGCGTACGTGATCTCGTCGCCGTTGCAGGACACTGACGATGGGATCGAAGACCTCTCAAGAGACCCCGATGAAAACTTCTGAGGGCGGGCAGGACGCCCACCCGACAGCCGGCGGGACGCCGGCGCTATCAAAACCCGACCGCAGCAGCGCCGGCGTCCAGCCGACTGTCTCGGGGGCGTCTGGCCCGCGAGCTCCGCTCTGGGCCACCCTTGTAGCTACTTTCTTCGGAATCGGCCATCTGCGGCCCGGACCGGGTACCTGGGGCTCGGCGACGACGGTCTTGCTGTGGTGGCTTCTGGCGCGATGGATCGTGCCTGGCTGGCAGCCTTGGGTAGCGGTCTTACTCGCTCTCACTACGGTTCTGGCTGGCATCCCGGCGGCCACTCGAGTGGCTCGGGCCAGTGGTCGCAAAGACCCACAGTTTGTGGTGATCGACGAAGTCTCGGGCCAGCTCATCACTTTGATTGCAGCGCCGATTGCGTGGCAATCTCTGCTGCTCGGCTTTATACTTTTTAGAGGGTTCGACATCGTCAAGCCGCCACCGGTGCGCCGCCTCGAACGCCTCCCCGAGGGTGTGGGTATCGTGGTCGATGATGTGGCCGCCGGTTTTTACGGCCTGGCTGTGATGCAAGGCGTGCTGCATTTCGGCTTGCTACCGCGATAAGAGCAGGAAGCTGGAGTCCATGGGAATTTCCGACCGTCTGCTGGGCAAGAAGAATGTCAACGGCCACCCGCACATTGAGGCCGTGCATCCCAGCGCCGCACTGCCTGGCGGCGAGGTGCGCATCGTAGGCCGGGGCCTGCGACCTCACGAATTGCGCCGGCCGCAGGTCCGCTTTGGCGATGTCGAGGGCGCGGTGGTCATCAGCGCGGACGATTTTCTGGTGGCCCGCGTACCCCCAGGCGCTTCCTCCGGATCCGTGATCGTGTCAACCAACGACCTGTCGAGCAACCCGCACCAAATCAAAGTCGCCGCTCCGATTGCCGAGAACCTGCACCCCGTGACCAACCCTGCGCTTGACGCCGAGGGCAACATTTACGTCACCTTCTCAGGGTCGCGCGGGCAGAAGGTCCCCGTGGCCATCTTCAAGATTGACACCAACTACAACGTCAAGCCGTTCCTCGCCGAGATGACCAACGCCACGGCCATCGCTTTTGACCGAACCGGCCAGATGTACGTCTCCTCGCGCTTCGATGGGACGGTGTACCGGGTTGCGCCGAACGCCACCATGTCCACCTATGCCGAAGGGATGGGCGTGGCGACTGGAATAGCCTTCGATCTCGACGAAAATCTTTATGTCGGCGATCGCAGCGGAACGGTTTTCAAGATCGGCAAAGACCGTCAGATTTTTGTTTTCGCCACACTCGAACCCAGTGTCTCCGCCTATCATCTGGCGTTCGGCCCACGCGGAGACCTGTTTGTCACCGGACCCACAACCTCCAGTTTCGATTCCGTGTACAAGATTGACTCTCACGGAAGTGTCTCGACCTTTTACCGCGGTTTGGGGCGGCCGCAAGGCCTGGCGTTTGATATCGACGGCAATCTTTATGTGGCGGCTTCGCTCTCCGGTAAGCGTGGCATCGTCAAGATCACGCCTGACGCCAAGGCCTCGCTCGAAGTCGCCGGCCCGGGGCTGGTTGGTCTGGCGTTCGCACCGGGGCGATCCGCAGTGCTGGCTACTACCGGCGCGGTGCATCATCTTTCGTGGGGAGTGCAGGGAGCGCCGCTGGTGCCGGAAGGATAGCTCTCAGCTCTCAACCATTGCGCCTTCCCGTCAAAGCCTCTGCGTCCTCCGGGCCCTCCGTGGTTCATTTACACTCTTAACCGTGAATGCCGAGATTATCGCCATTGGCTCGGAGCTGCTGACGCCCTTCCGCCAGGATACGAACTCCCTCTACCTCACGGAAAGGCTCAATCTGCTGGGCATCGAGGTGATTTTCAAGACTATCGTGGGCGACAACCGCGAACATCTCACAGGTGCGGCCAGTCTCGCACTCTCTCGCGCCGAAATTGTGATCTTCATGGGCGGCCTGGGACCTACTGAAGACGACCTTACCCGCGAAGCCGTGGCGGATGCCTTAGGTCTGGAATTGCGCCGCGACCCTGAAATTGTTGCCGGCCTGGAACGCCGCTTCGCGGCGAGGGGCTGGAAGAACATGTCTGCCAACAATCTCAAGCAGGCGGACGTGATTGCCGGGGCCGTGGTCCTGCCCAACGCCAATGGCAGCGCCCCCGGGCAGTGGATCAGCGGCAAGTATGAGGGCGAAGAAAAGATCATCATGCTTCTGCCGGGCCCACCGCATGAGCTGAAGGCCCTGTTCGATGAGGAGTGTATGGATCGGCTGCGAGCCAAGCTGCCGCCGCAATTCATGGCAACCCGGGTTCTGAAGATCGCCATGATGTCTGAGTCGCAGTGCGATGCGCGAGTCGCGCCCATCTACAAACGTTATACCGATGTACAGACCACGATCCTGGCCGGGGCGGGTGAGATCCAGCTGCACTTGAAAACCCGCGCAGGATCGCTCGAGGCCGCGCAGGAACGTGTGGACCGGCTGGCGGAAGAGATCGAAGAGGAACTAGACGACAACGTTTTCTCCGATAATGGAGACTCGCTTGAGCAAATCGTCGGTTACTACCTGCAGATGCGCAATGCCTCGCTGGCAGTAGCCGAGTCCTGCACCGGCGGATTGCTGGCCGAGCGGATCACTTCGGTCAGCGGCAGCTCGCGTTACTTCCTGGGCGGGGCCGTGGTTTACTCCAACCAGTTGAAGACTGCCTTCGCTGACGTTCCTGCAGAGTTGATCGAAAAGCACGGCGCCGTCAGCCGCGAGGTGGCGGCCGCGCTGGCCGAGGGCATTCGCCAACGCTGCGGCTCTACACTGGGAATTGGCATTACAGGAGTGGCAGGCCCGGCGGGGGGGACGCCCGAAAAGCCCGTGGGCCTGGTATTCATCGCACTGGCCAGTGAAAAAGGGACCGAAGTGGCGGAGAGAAATTTCCCTGGTGATCGTAATCGCATCCGTTTTTTCGCCAGCCAACTGGCGCTGGACTTGATCAGAAGAAAATTGATGTAGAACAGTCGTCAGTCGTCGGTCGTCAGTCTTCAGAAAGAATGCGTGGGGAAAGCCCGGCTGTCTTGCTGACGACTGACGACTGACGACTCTTTATGCGTGTCTTCGTTGGGCTCGATATCGACAATGCGGTTCGTGCGCGTCTGGAGCAGTTTCTGGACGGAGTGCGCGGGTTTGCGCCCGAAGCCCGGTGGGTGCGTCCCGAGTCGATGCATGTGACGCTCAAGTTTATCGGAGAAAAATCCTCCGATGCGGTGGAAGAGATCAAACAGGCTCTGGGCGCCATCCGGGCTGGCGGAATCGAGATTTCGTTTCGTGGTCACGGGTTCTTTCCTACTGCGAAAGCGCCGCGCGTTTTCTGGGTCGGCATTGCGGCCGGCCCGCAACTGGCCGCCCTGGCGAAGTCGGTGGACGATGTTACGGCTGGCCTGGGCATTCCCAAAGAAGAACACGAGTTCAGCCCGCACCTCACTTTGGCAAGTCGACGTGGTTCCGGCGCGCCTCACTGGCGCAAAGACGACGGCCCTAACCTGGTGTTTGAGCGTTTGCAGGAGAAATTGGCTGCGATGCGGGCCATCGAGTTTGGTACGATGACCGCCCGTGAGTTCTTTCTGTACCAGAGCCAACCGATGCAAGGCGGTTCGCGGTACACAAAGATTGCACGCGTTGAGTTGGGGTAGCGCCGGCGCTACGAAAATCGATGAGTATTATTCTCACCGCCGCTTTCAGCTATCTTTTGGGATCGATTCCCTTTGGCTTTCTCCTGGTGCGTATCTTTCGCGGACAGGATGTCCGGCTGACCGGCAGCGGCAACATCGGCGCCACCAACGTGGCGCGCTCTTCGCCCGCCCTGGGTCTGTTGACGCTCGTTCTTGACGCATTCAAAGGACTGGCTGCAGTAGCTCTGACTCGCGTCTTCTATCCCGGAGACAACCTGTTGGCTGCTCTGGCCGCGCTTTTTGCGGTCATGGGACACATGTTTCCCCTCTGGCTTAAGTTTCGTGGAGGTAAAGGTGTGGCCACGGCGTTAGGATCTTTCGGGCTGCTTGCGCCCAAGGCCTTGCTCTTGACTCTGGGTGTCTTCATCGCGGTGGTGCTGGTGTTTCGTCGCGTCTCTCTCGGTTCCATGCTGGCAGTCGCGCTTCTCCCCATTTTTGCGTGGCTTTTGCACGACTACAGCGAGGCGGCGCAAGTGCTCGCCTTGATGGCGGTTGCGTCTGTACTCATCATCGCCAGGCACCACCAGAATATCCGCCGGCTTCTGGCCGGGACTGAACCTCGCTTTCAATGGAGACGAGGATGAGCCGGATCGCGGTCATCGGCGCGGGTGCGTGGGGCACGGGTCTCGCCATCGTGCTGGGACGCGGCGGCCGCCATCAGGTGCGGCTCTGGGCGCACGAAAAGGAAGTCCGCGATTCGATCCTGGCCCGTCACGAGAACGAATTATTCCTTCCCGGCCTGTCCATACCGCCGACAATCTTGCCCACGGGCAGCCTGCAGGAAGCTCTGGAGAGCGCTGAAATTGTGGTCAGCGTTATGCCTTCACAGCATTGTCGTTCCCTGTTTCAACAGATGTTCCCGTACCTCAAACCAGAGATTCTCTTTGTGAGCGCGACCAAAGGATTGGAGGAGGACACGCTTTTGAGGATGACTGAAGTGGCGGCGCAGGTTATCCAATTGAGGTGTGGGTTTGCGCCGCGCATCGGAGCGCTGAGCGGGCCGTCGTTCGCCAAGGAAGTGGCCCGCGGCGATCCCACCGCCATCACAGTAGCCTCGAAGGATTCTGCACTGGCGGATACGGTGCAGCGGGAATTTAGCGATAGCCGCTTCCGGATTTATACCAACGACGATGTGGTCGGAGTTGAGCTCGGGGGAGCGCTGAAAAACATTATCGCCATCGCGGCCGGAGTGTGCGACGGACTGGGACTGGGTCACAACTCCATTGCCGCCCTAATCACTCGTGGGCTGGCTGAGATCACGCGGCTGGCCGTGGCCTGCGGCGGCCGCCAGGAAACCATGGCCGGACTTGCCGGGCTGGGTGATCTGGTGCTCACCTGCACCGGCGGACTCTCGCGCAACCGCAGCGTAGGCGTCGAATTGGGACGCGGCCGCAAGCTGCCAGACATCATCGCCGGCATGCACGGGGCGGTCGCGGAAGGGGTCTTCACCACCCAGGCTGCGGTCGGGCTGGCTCGGGCTCATGGCGTCGAAATGCCGATCACCGAACAAATGGATGCCATTCTGCATCGTGCCAAGCCTCCGGCGGAAGCAATCCACGATCTGATGACGCGTAGCGTCAAGAGTGAGATACGGTCTTAGCTGTCAGCTTTCAGCTATCAGCTTTCCGGCTTCTAGCTACCGGCTCGTGGCAGCGCGTCCGGTCGCGCCAAACCGGTGGTCCATCTCCATTGTTTGCAATGAATTAGGCATGACCGCTAACCTCCGGTGTCCGGGAATTTACTGGCACTTTCGTAATAGACATGGCCTTCGGTCTTGACCTCGTGACCGGCCTCACCCAGTAAAATTCCAAGAGACACCATAGCCGCCGGCGGTGGACAAAAGGCGGGGCTGGGCCACTTTGTCTTGAAATTACCCCTTCCATCACGCGTCCCTATTTTGTACGTCATCCTGGGTGTGCTCGCGCTCATCAGCGTGGTGCCGATGTATTTTTATTCGGAGCAGGTGGAGGCGATCAATCGGGAACGCCTGATCACCAACGAGCGGCTGCTGCAAAATACCGTGACGCGCTCCCTGGCTGACGACATCTCGCAGCACCAGGAATCGCTGCGCATGATGTTGGCCAACCTGTCTTCCGCCCTGCAAGTGGCCAGCGGCGGAGACATTACCGCCGAGCATGTGGAAGCACCCGAGTTGCGCGCCCTGCTGGAGCATTTTGTTTCTTCGTCCGGCGATCTGGCGTATGCCACCCTGGTGAACTCGGAGTCTAAGGGAATTTCGGCGGGCCGGATCGCGCCCGACGCGTTTCTGCAACGCGACCTGGTTCGGGCCTATGACGCCGCTCGCGAAGGCCGAGCCTATAGCGGCCAGGCCCTGGTGGTGGGCAGTGGAAAGTCGGCCCGCACCGTCATGCTGGTCAGCACGCCGGTTATGTACGGCGGACGCTTTCTGGGAATGATTGGAGCGGTGGAGGATTTGCAGTTCCTGATCCGCCGTTTGCAGGAAGTCAATCGCGGCGGGCTCACGCCTTACGTGGTCGATAGCGAAGGCCGGCTGGTGGCTGGCGCCACTCCCGATTACGCCACCGGTCAGGACCTGACCAACTCGGAGATCGTACGCAACTTCCTGGAGCAAGGCGGCCAGTCTCAACTCGTGGCGGCTACCCGGGAATTCAGCGTCACCCAGGGCAAGAAGAGCACCAAGATGCTTGGCACCTACAGCCCGGTGGGGAATCTCGACTGGGCCGTGATCGTGCAGAAGCCGCGCGACGAAGCTTACCGCGGAGTGTACGAAATGCAGCGCAGTGCCCGCCTCCTGGCGCTGCTGGCGATTTTGTTGAGCGTTGGCATCAGTATTTTTGCCGCCCGCCGCATCACCAATCCGCTGGAAGTTCTCACCGCTTCGAGCCGGGCCATCGCCCGCGGTGACTTCTCGCAGCGGGTCAAACTCAGGAGCCGCACCGAGATCGGGGAACTGGCGTCAACTTTCAACACCATGTCCGAGGAACTCGAGCACTTTGTGCTCGACCTCAAACGCGCCGCTACGGAAAATCGCGACCTGTTCATGAGTTCCATTCAGATGCTGGCCGGCGCGGTTGACGAAAAGGACCCCTACACTCGTGGACACTCCGACCGGGTAACGCGCTATTCCCTGCTGATCGCGCGGGAGATGGGGCATCCCGAGGAATTTCTGGAAATTGTGCGCGTCTCCGCCCAACTGCACGACGTGGGCAAGATCGGCATTGAAGATCGCATCCTCAAAAAACCAGGAGCGCTGACCCCGGAAGAATTTGAAATCATGAAAACCCACACCACCAAGGGCGCCAACATCCTGCGCCCGGTGGCCCAGTTGAAAGACATGATTCCGGGCATCGAGCTGCACCATGAATCGCTCGACGGGCGCGGCTATCCCCGGGGCCTGCAGGATGCGGAGATTCCCTTATTGCCGCGCATTATTGCGGTCGCTGACACCTTCGATGCGCTGACCACCAACCGTCCTTATCAGCAGGCACACGATCCGGAAGCCGCACTGCGGATCATTCACAATCTTTCCGGCAAGCGGCTGGATCCCACCGCCGTTGCCGCCCTGGCTACAATTTACAGGCGCGGCGAAATCCGTATCCAGGCGCCGATTGTGACGACAACCCCAAATGCTCCGGCCCAAACGCTGCCGGCCCAGCCTTCGGCCACGCCCTCATCTGCTCCCGAAGCGCGGGCCGCAGTGGCCGCGGCAGAAGTCGCAGGACGCTAGCTGGAGGAAGCAATTGGCAATTGGCACTTAGCTGAATGCCAATTGCTAATTGCCAAGTGCTCCCTTATACCAAGCACCGACCACAGACGTCAGCCTCTGCCCGCTATAATTGATGTCAGCACTTCCAGGTCTCCGGAATTTCATGATTCAGACTCTCTTTGGCAGCCTCGACGAACAGCAGAAACCCAGCTTCCTTGATCGCATGAAGGAAGCGGTGACGCGCACGCGAGAAAATCTCACCGAGCGCATCGAAGAGGTGGTCTCTTTCGGCAAAGAGATCGACCGGGCAACGCTGGATGATCTTGAAGCCACTCTTCTCGGGGCCGACCTGGGCACCACCACCACCCATGAAGTCCTGGAAAAACTTCGCGAGAAGGCCGATCGCAAGCAAATTGGAAATGTCGATGAGCTCAAGCGGCTGCTCAAAGAAGAAATTCTTGCGATCTTGAACGCCACGGATTCTCAACCGGTGGCCCGAGTGGATGGAACGCCCGAGGTAATTCTAGTGGTGGGGGTAAACGGCACCGGCAAAACTACGACCATCGGCAAGCTGGCCCAGGTGTTGCGCTCGGAGGGTAAGACCGTCTTGCTGTGTGCGGCAGATACTTTTCGCGCCGCTGCCATCGAGCAGCTTGAAATCTGGGGCCAGCGGACGGGGACGGAAGTCATCCGCACCAAGGCGGGCGGAGATCCGTCGGCCGTGCTCTACGATGCGCTGCAGGCTGCCTCCTCCCGTCACACAGATTACGTGATCGTCGATACCGCCGGGCGCCTGCATACCAAGACCAACCTGATGGCGGAGCTGGAGAAGATGCGGCGGACGGCGCAGCGCATCATTCCCGGCGCGCCCCATGAGACCCTGCTGGTCATGGACGCCACCACCGGGCAAAATGGCCTGCAACAGGCGAGGATGTTCACGGAGTCCGCTGGCGTAACCGGCATCGTCCTGACCAAGCTCGATGGCACGGCCAAGGGTGGCGTAGTGGTTGCTATATCGCGTGAGCTCGGTGTTCCGGTGCGCTACGTTGGGGTGGGCGAAAAGGCTGGCGACCTGTTGCCCTTCGATCCCAGGGATTTCGTGGATTCGCTTTTCGTTTAGCCTGCGTCGGCATCAAACCTTACCTGAGCCGAAGATTCTTAATGACTTCCAAGAAAGCAATCAAACGCGAAAGCCGAAAAGTTGCACGAAAATCCCCGGCTCCACGCGACCCGAATTCATCGAGTCGCGAAACCGATGAATACTTTCTCCACCGTGCACTTGAGCTGGCACATAAAGGTATTGGTTTAACCTCGCCTAATCCTTGCGTGGGCGCGGTAATTGTCGATCGCACCGGCCACGTCATCGGTGAAGGCTCACACACCTTTGAGGGTATTAAGCACGCCGAAGTGCTGGCGTTGGAGCAAGCCGGCGACAAAGCTCGTGGCGCAACTCTTTACATCAACCTTGAGCCTTGCTCGCATCAGGGCCGGACTGGAGCATGCGCCAATGCGGTCATCGCGGCCGGTGTACGCCGCGTCGTGGCCTGCATGCAGGATCCCAACCCGCTGGTTGCGGGCAGAGGCTTTGAGCGCCTCCGCAATGCCGGAATCTCTGTGGCTTCAGGTATTTTACAGGAAGAAGCTAAACCGTTGAATGAAGCCTTCGCCAAATACATTCGCCAGCATACCCCCCTGGTCACACTCAAGTCGGCCATGACGCTGGACGGCAAGATTGCTCCGCCTCCGGGCGAGTTGCACCATCCCGGGGCGCTCGGTGGTGGTGGCGCAACCGGGGGATGGATCAGCAGTGATGTGGCCCGCGCCCATGTGCAGCAGCTTCGTCATGGCCACGATGCCATCATGGTGGGAGTGGGCACGATCATCGCGGACGATCCCCTGCTCACCGATCGCAGCGGCCTTCCGCGGCGCCGGCGGTTGTTGCGGGTGATTGTCGATTCACGTCTGCGGCTGCCACCCGAGTCGCGTGTGGTCAAGACGGCAAAGGAAGATGTGCTGGTGCTGTGCTCGTTCGCGGAGGAGAAGCGGAAGCGCGAATTGCAGGGCCAGGGCATCATGGTGGAGCAGGTCCCGGTAGGAGTGGGGGACGGCCGTCCGGATATGACACAGATCGCCCGCCGCCTGGGGACGATGGAAATCACCAGCCTGCTGGTCGAGGGTGGCGCCATGATCAACGGCGCGGCGCTGGCCTCGGGCATCGTGGACAAAGTATTTCTTTACTACGCGCCTAAGATTCTGGCTGGAACTGGTTCAGTGCCCTTTGCCACGGGGCCCGGCTTCGCCCGCATGAGCGAGGCGGCTTATGTGAGATCATTCCGGCTGCACCGCTTCGGCGAAGATTTTGCGGTCGAGGGATATCTCCGCGATCCGTACGCAGAAGTCCTGTAGCGCCTGCGTCCCGCCGGTTGTCGGGTGGTCATCCTGCCCACCCCGCGATTCCCATGCAGCCGACACCATTCAGCCGGGACGCCCAGAAGCGCTAACTTAAGCAGAATTCCTTCTGGATTGCCGACCGCACATCCTCCAACGATAACGGAGAGACATTTGCATGGCCGGCTCGTCTAATCTCTTCCCAAGAAAGTATCTAACTAGTGGCCTGCTGAAAGGATGCCAGTGAAGCCATTCCAACTCTTTCTTCTGTGTTTATCTCTTCCTCTCGCTCTGCGCGGACAACCTGCCACTCAGTCGATTCCTATTTTGATCATCAACCACGTTACCGTGATCGATGCGACCACTTCCTCACCCAAGCTTGACATGTCCGTCGTTATCATGGGCGACAGGATCAGATCCATCACACCCTATTCTCACGCGAGGCGCGCTGCAAATGCCGTTGTCGTTGATGCGAGGGGGAAATTTCTGATCGCTGGCCTTTGGGATATGCATGTCCATTCGCTCAGCCAGGGCCAACCCGACCGCTTCTTTCCGTTGTTCGTAGCCAATGGGGTTACCGGCATCAGGGACTTGGGTGGAGACATCTCTTTAGAGCACATCGCCCGATTAAAGAAAGAGACTTCGGAGGGCTCTCGCCTTGGTCCCGAGATCTACGCTGCAGGCCCGATCCTGGAAGGGGAACATCGGTTTTGGCCGTTCTCTCTTTCGGTCAAGGATCCAGCCGAAGCACATCGCGCCGTCTCCGAACTGACCAATGGAGGGGCAGACTTCCTGAAAGTCTACAACACACTTTCTCGTGAGACCTATCTAGCAATCGCTTCCGAAGCGAAGGCCGCCCGAATTCCATTCGTGGGCCACATTCCTAATAGCGTTACACCTGCGGAAGCTTCTGATCTTGGGCAGAAAAGCATCGAACATCTGTGGGGCATCCCTCTCTACTTGTCGTCCGAACCTGAGCAACTGAAGAAAATGTCGGCCGAGGCAGACAATGCTGACGACCCGAAGACGGCGCGCGACCTGTTTTACAAGGTCAATCAGGCAATCCTAGCGAGTTATGATTCGAAGAAGGCTGACGCTCTATTTGAAAAATTTGTCCACAACAGCACTTGGCAGACCCCCACTCTAGTTGTTCTTCGTTCGTATGCATCAATCCATAATCCTCGCCTTCGGGAGGACCCTCGAAACGCCTACATCGCTGATGACCTTCGTAAATTCTGGGAATCCACGGGTGGGGTGCCCGATCTCCGTAATGACGACATTCAATTGCGCCTTTTTGCTCACGACATTGAAATCGTTAGAGCCATGCATTCCTTTGGTGTTCCTCTGCTTGCAGGCACGGACACTCCGAATCCGTACACATATCCAGGCTTTAGCCTCCATGAGGAACTGCAGCTCCTCGTATCTGCCGGGCTGTCGCCCAGGGAAGCTTTGCGAACTGCTACGTTGCGAGCGGCAGAATTTCTCGGGATCCAACGTGATTTTGGTTCGGTAGAAACGGGAAAAGTGGCGAATTTGGTTCTTCTTGATGCAAATCCTGCAGACGACATTCGAAACACGGAGAAGATTCGAGCTGTAATCCTCCGCGGCAAATTCCTTAGTCGGGAAGCGCTGGAGGAGCTCCTAGAGAACGAAAAAAGATCGCTTCCTGGGCAGAAAACTCGCCGATAACTGCCCGATCTCGGGCTACTCAAAAATCACAGCTCCTTCACTTAGCGCTTTGTGGGGGACGCCCCCGGGCCAGGCGTGGGACGCCGGCGCTACAATAGCACTCATGTTCACAGGCATCATCGAAGAGGTCGGGCGCGTCACCGGCATCGCTCACGAGAACAGCAACCGTCGCCTTACGGTTGCGGCTGCCCGGCTGAATCAGGAACTGAAAAAAGGTGACAGCATCGCCGTCAGCGGCGTTTGCCTGACTGCGGTCGAAATCACGCCTCAGTCCTTCTCCGCGGACCTGGCGGCTGAAACCTGGAAGCGCACATCTTTCTCGCGCATCAGGAAAGATGCTCTGGTGAATCTCGAGCTGCCCATGCGCGCCGATGGTCGCTTCGGCGGCCACATCGTTCAGGGCCACGTGGACGGTACCGGCAAGTTTCTCGCGCTGGATCGAATTCCAGGAGCAGACGATTACTGGCTGCGCATTGAAATCCCACCGGAACTGGCGCGCTACGTGATCTTCAAGGGTTCGCTGTGCATCGAAGGGATCAGCCTGACCGTGGCCCAGATCGAAGGGACGAAAGTGACGGTCGCGATTATTCCGCATACGGTGAAAATGACCAACCTGAAGTCGCTCAAGCCCGGCGATCCGGTCAATCTCGAAGTGGACGTGGTGGCGAAATACGTGGAGAAGATGATGATGGGAGAATCGGCGAACTCATCGCTCACGGTGAAGAGATTGGTGAGTGAGGGGTTTTAGAGAATCCGACACGTCACGACTGGGGACCATCTTCATCCGCCGGCTTGTTGTCGGCCGAAGCATTTACTTCAATCGACGCCTCTATCCCCGGCGCATCCAGTTTTAGAAACTCCTGCACGATAGGCTCCTCGCAGCGCTCCATTTCATCGTAGGTCCCGAAGAAAATAGCTTTGCCTTCGTGGAGAAACACCACCCGGTCGGCCAGTTTCTTGGCCAGGCGCATATCGTGAGTAACGACTACGCTGGTCAGGTGCAACTGAATTTTCAGCCGTTTGATCAGATCGCCGAGCAGTTGCGCCATCAGGGGATCGACCATGGTGGTGGGCTCGTCATAGAGGACGCATTCGGGCTGGGCCGCCAGAGCGCGGGCGATTGCCACCGAGCGCTTCATCCCAGTGGACAAGTCGGAAGGCAACTGATCGCGCATCTCTTTCACTCCCACCATGTCCAGCAGACCATCCACGATCTGGTAAATCTGCTCTTCTGAGAGCTGGCGCCGTTCGCGCAGGGGAAAGGCCACGTTCTCGCCCACAGTGAGCGAGTCGAACAGGGCACCGTTCTGAAACACGATGGTGACCTTCTTGCGGATGCGTTCCAGGTCTGCCGCTCCATAGTCGGTGATGTCCTCATGGGCCACAATCACCCGGCCTGAGTCTGGTTTGAGAAATCCCATGATGTTCATCAACGAGACCGATTTGCCCACACCGCTGCGGCCCAGAATGCAGACGGTTTCTCCATCCATCACAGTGAAGCTGACGTGAACCAGCACGTGATTGTCGCCAAACGCCTTGGAGACATCCTTGAATTCGATATACGGTCCGGGTTTGCCGTTAGTGGACATGAATCAGTCGTTGGCCGTCGGTCGTTGGTCGTTGGCCGTCGGCCCCTTCTTTGCGTCGAAGAACTCCGCAAAGTGCGCAAAGTTGTTCTGGCCCGTCGGCCAATGTCCGATGGGCCTAATGATAAATGCTTACGATCACCGGGCCGACAATTTCAGCTTCGCTTCCTGCCAGTCTTGCTCAGTGTTTAAATTACGAAACATTTCTTCCGTGAAGCCATTTCGTTCCAACTCTTCCTGATCAATGACTCGGGTCTGGACGTCGGCGAACAGCCGGGCGATCTTGTTTTCCCCCAAACGCAGCGATCGTTCCGCAACGTCCGCAAAGTGTCGGCGGTAAACAGCACAGAGTGGCTGCAAGCCTCTGCCCGCCTCTGGCACCACCACCATAGCCGTGGTCTGGCGCGCCTGATCGACCAGATAGCTTAACAACTCGGGCTGAAGAAATGGCATATCCACTGCAACAATCAGATTCAGTTCGGTGCCTGTGCTGGCCAGCGCTGCATGGATCCCAGCTAGAGGTCCCTGTCCCGGATAAATATCTTCCACTACCGTGCCGAACGCCGCAAATTTTTTGGCGCTGCCGACAATCTGCGCGCTTCCGATCGCTGCCCCGACCAACTCCAGGGCATGCGTCAGCAGAATACGGCCTCCTAACTGCATGAACGCCTTGTCCTGGCCCATGCGAGAGCTCTTGCCGCCCGCCAGGACAAACCCGGTTACAGAATCCACGCCGTGATAATACACGCCTGCATTGTCCTCCTCGTGGTCTTGGGCGCGTGTCAACAACTGGCGCTCTTCAGTTTCGAGGGCGGCGCGCGAACGAGGCCTTTACTGCTACACGCGTTCACCGCCGAATCACAGAACTGCTCTTGTTTCCAGCCAGTTGCGAGACCCCGGCGGATTAGACGAAAGTAACCTAGCCCAAGTGGCAAGCGCTGTTGGATGATAGGTCGTCCCGGCGATCCTCTCCGGAAGAAACGACCATGCCACAGAAGTTAATGGATGTCCTCATGCTTGGCCGCTGCTCCCACGAATTTTCCTGGCCTCGGCGGGCTGCCGACGGTCAGTACTACCAGGTGTGCCTGCTTTGCGCCGCAGAGTACAAGTACGACTGGAAGACGATGAAGCGCATCAAGCGCGTGGCTAACGCGCCTGAAGCAACCACCGAGACGCAGCGCAGCAGGAACAACAAGAAGCCAACCTGGGTTCCACGCGCCCGGCGCCTGGCGCTGCAGGCCCCAGTACGCTATCGCCCCAAGGGCCTGGGGACTTGGCACGAGGGCACGGTCGAAAACCTCAGCCAGTCGGGCGTACTCCTGCTCGGACCACAGCAATTGCCGGATAACACGCTGGTGGAAATGGTGTTCGAAATGCCGGAGGAGATTTCCGGCCAGAAGAACAGCACCGTTCTGTGCCAGGGCCGGATCATCCGACGGAAGGACGTCCGCGATGCGGAGTCGGTCGGCCTGGCCGCATCAATTCTCGATTACAAGTTCCTCCGCCAACACTGACGCGGCCGTGATGAAAGCCGCTGCCTGCTCCAACACAAAAACCCAGGATCGCGGTCTAAGTTGTTCTTCGCCACCCGGTTATGGGTTTGGTATCGGCGGGCTCTCCGCCCACAATTTTGACCGAGACCGGCAGCTTTTCTGCATCTAAACTAGCTATACTCGGTCTAGTTCAATCAGGAGTATTGGCTATGAACGCGAAATTCTCCCTGTACGTCACCGCGATCGCATTGCTCGCTATTCTGACGGTTGGCGTGGGCTGCACCAAGGCGCCGAATGACGCCCAACTTACCAGTGACATCCAGACCAAACTGGCTTCAGACTCAGGGTTGCAGGGCAAGCAGCTGGGCGTGAAAGCAGAAGGCGGGACCGTAACTCTAACGGGCACGGTGGACAACGATGCGCAACGCGATGCGGCCGCCCGCTATGCTGCTACCGAGCCCGGGGTTAAGCAGATCATAAACAACTTGCAGGTGGCCCCTCCGCCGCCGGCGGAAGCGGCAGAAGCAGCACCGCCAGTAGAGGAAACCAAGCCTTCGCCGGCGCCCGCGGCCAAGTCTCGCCGGCATGAGCCGCGCGAGCGCAGAATGCCTTCTTCGTCCAGCGACACCACCTCGGCCCCTCCTGTAGCCGCGATGGCGCCTCCGGCACCGGTAGCTGTGGGGCCTTCCACGCCACCGCCTCCGCCGCCACCAAAAAAAGTTACGATTCCCTCAGGGACAACTCTGGCAGTGCGGCTGGTGGATACCATCGACTCGGAAACCAGCCAGCAGGGCCAGACTTTCCACGCCACGCTGGATTCTCCGCTGGCGGTAGATGGGGAAGTAGTGATTCCCTCCGGCTATGACGTTGAAGGTCATCTCGTGGAAGTGAAAAGCGCGGGCAAATTCGCCGGGCAGTCGGTGGTGGCCTTGCAGCTGGACCGTATTTCGGCCGGCGGGAAGTACTACAGCCTGCAGACTGATCAATATCGGCGGCAAGGCTCATCGCGGGGCAAGAACACGGCGGCAAAGGTCGGGGCTGGCGCTGGTATCGGGGCCATCATTGGCGCCATCGCGGGTGGAGGCAAAGGAGCCGCGATTGGAGCGGCTGCAGGTGGCGGCCTGGGTGGCGGCGTTCAGGCAGCCACCAAGGGGCAGCAAATCAAGCTGCCGTCCGAGACCGTGCTGAACTTTACCCTGCAGGCTCCCGTGACCGTCATCGCCAGCAACCGGGGACCGAATGAAGGACGGCACCGGCTGGATCCCAATCGCTCCGACACCAACCAGTCGGATCCGAACCGGCCTCATCTGAATCGACCCGATGACACATCGGATTCGAGCCAGCCGGATCCTAATCAGTAAAGTTTTGTAAACCCCTTTCAGGCCGGCCTTTGGCCGGCCTTTTTCATTTCCGGACAAGTACGAAATTTACCGACCAAACCGCGCCTTCCCACATCCATATAAAGTTGCGGGAAACGTAACTTCAAGGGGCCTTCATGTGGATCGTTGCGCTGGCGCTGCGCCGGCCTTACACCTTCGTTGTCGTCGCTCTGCTGTTACTGATCCTTGGTCCGATCGTTATTTTCCGCACTCCCACTGACATTTTTCCGAACATAGACATTCCAGTCGTCAGCATTCTGTGGAACTACGCCGGCCTGAACGCGCAGGACTTGTCCAGCCGGATCGTGACTCTGAATGAGCGCGTTTTGACCACCACCGTGGACGACGTCGAGCACAGCGAATCGCAATCGCTGAATGGGATTGCGGTCGTGAAGGTGTTCTTCCAGCCGCACGCCAATATCGAAAAGGCGATCGCGCAGATCACCGCTATTTGTCAGACCCAGTTGCGGCAGCTGCCACCCGGGACAACGCCGCCACTGATTATCACCTACAACGCCTCCACAGTACCTATTCTGCAGTTGGCCTTGTCGGGGCAAAAGCTCTCCGAGCAACAACTGTTCGACTATGGAGTGAATTTTATTCGCACCCGGCTGGTCACGATTCAGGGCGCCGCCATCCCTTACCCCTACGGGGGCAAGCAGCGACAAGTTCAGGTTGATCTGGACATCAACGCCATGCAGGCGAAAGGCCTGTCGCCGAGCGACGTGGTCAACGCCATCAGCGCCCAGAACCTGATTCTGCCTTCCGGAACCTCCAAGATCGGACAGTTCGAATATGACGTGGACCTAAACGGCAGCCCACAAACGGTGGCGGAGTTGAACGATCTGCCCATCAAACGCGTAGGCAACACGACCATCTACATCCGTGACGTGGCCTTCGTGCGCGACGGTTTCCCGCCGCAAACCAACATTGTGCGGGTGGATGGGAAGAGGGCTTCCCTGCTGACCATTCAGAAAACCGGGAATGCTTCGACCCTCGACATTATTTCCGGGATCAAGGCCATGTTGCCGCGAATCCAGGCGCAGCTTCCTCCGGAACTGGAGATCAAGCCGCTGGCGGACCAGTCCATTTTCGTGCGCGCCTCCATCAATGGCGTGCTCCGGGAGGGTCTGATTGCGGCCTGCCTTACCGGCCTGATGATTCTGATTTTCCTGGGAAGCTGGCGCAGTACGGTGATCATCGCGGTTTCGATTCCGCTTTCGATTCTTACTTCCATCATTGTCATGAGCGCGTTAGGCGAGACCATCAACATCATGACACTCGGAGGCCTGGCGCTCGCAGTCGGCATTCTGGTGGATGATGCCACCGTGGAAATTGAGAACATCAACCGGAACGTTGCCCAAGGCAAAGAGATTCAAAAAGCGATTCTGGATGGCGCGCAACAGATCGCTGTCCCGGCCTTTGTTTCCACGCTGGCCATCTGCATCGTGTTTGCGCCCATGTTCTTTCTTACCGGCGTAGCCCGCTATCTGTTCGTTCCGCTGGCCGAGGCGGTCGTGTTTGCGATGCTGGCGTCCTACTTGCTGTCCCGGACGCTCGTCCCCACCATGGCCAAGTATCTGCTCCGCGGCCATGAGCAGGAGGCCGGACACCTGGACACCTCCAGCCGCAATCCGCTGATACGCCTGCAAGTGGCCTTCGAGCTGGCGTTCGAAAGGTTCCGCGACCGCTACCACGAGATGCTGGAGAGCAGCCTGCATCACCGCAGCGCGTTCTTGTGGAGCTTTGCCGCGGTGTGCGTGGTCTCGTGCGTGCTCCTGGTGCCTTGGCTGGGCCGGGATTTCTTTCCCAGAGTGGACGCCGGACAATTCAAACTGCACCTGCGGGCACGGGCGGGCACCCGAATCGAAGAGACTGCCGGCCTTTGTGACCGGGTCGAAGGCTTCATACGCGAACAGATTCCGCCCAGCGAAATCTCCAGCATCATCGACAACATCGGTTTGCCCTACAGCAGCATCAACCTCTCCTACAGCAATTCAGCCCCGACCGGACCGGCGGATGCCGACGTTCTGGTCACGCTGACTCCGGGCCATCGGCCGACCGAAGAATATGTCCACGATCTGCGCTTGAAGCTGGCGCAACAATTTGCCGGCGTAGATTTTTCTTTTCTTCCGGCGGACATCGTGAGCCAGATCTTGAATTTTGGGCTGCCTTCGCCGATTGACATCCAGGTGACCGGGTACAACCTGCAGGACAACCGCCGCTTTGCCGACCGACTGCTGCACCGAATCCAGATGGTCCCGGGAACGGCGGACCTGCGCATCCAGCAGCCCTTCGATGAACCGCATCTGCGCATTAATGTGGACCGGACCAAGGCGCAGCTGGCCGGGTTCACACAGCGCGACATTGCCACCAATCTGCTGATTTCACTCAGCGGAAGCTTCCAGACTTCGCCGACCTACTGGCTCAACCCCAAGAATGGAGTGAGCTACTCGATCGCGACCCAGACTCCGCAATACCGGCTGGATTCGCTGCAGGGACTGGAGAACATCCCCATTACCGGGTCCAGCGGAGCGAGTCCGGCGATTCTGGGCTCGCTGGCATCCATTCAACGGGGCACGGGGATGGCCCTGGTCTCGCATTACGACATACAGCCGGTGATCGATATTTACGGATCGGTGCAGCGGCGTGATCTGGGCGGAGTGGCCGACGACATCAAGAAGATCATTGATGACAGCCGCAAAGAACTGCCGCGCGGTTCCGAAATGGTGGTGCGCGGCCAGGTCCAGACCATGCAATCCTCTTACTCGGGACTGTTTTCCGGTCTGGCATTTGCCATCCTGCTAGTGTACCTGCTGATCGTAGTGAACTTTCAATCCTGGCTGGACCCGTTCATCATTATCTCTGCCTTGCCCGCGGCCCTGGCGGGCATCGTGTGGTTCCTCTTCATCACCGAGACCAGCATCAGCGTGCCCGCCCTGATCGGATCTATCATGTGTATGGGCGTGGCTACCGCCAATAGCATTCTGGTCGTCAGTTTTGCCAAGGAACAGATGGAAGAAGGCAAGGACGCGCTGACGGCCGCGCTGGCGGCGGGATTCACCCGCTTCCGGCCGGTCTTGATGACGGCCCTGGCCATGATTATTGGCATGATGCCGATGGCCGTTGGTTTAGGAGAAGGCGGAGAGCAAAATGCGCCCCTAGGCCGGGCGGTGATCGGTGGCTTGATTTTTGCCACGGCGGCAACCCTGTTCTTTGTTCCCGTGTTCTTCAGCCTGCTGCATGGATGGCGGGACCAGGTGAAGGCGCAGATGAAAGTTGAACCCGGCGTTTAATTGCTATCATCAGTATTTTCAAACCCTGGGAGCGCGAATGAAGGTTGAAAACGAAGGCGGTATCTACCGAGAAGCCGGTGCGGAAACGGCCAACGGGTCAGACGACCTGAAGCAGGACCGCCGCTTGCATTGGTGGGTCCTTGTGCTCGCGGTGGTCACAGCGGTGCTGCTGGTAATCGCCGGTATTCTCCCCCGCATTCAGGCGCGGACGGCTTTGCGCCGGGAGACGGCGGAGATGGCTGTGCCTAACGTGGCCGTGGTCCAGGCCAAGCGTTCTGCTCCGGCGCAGGAAATTGTTCTTCCCGCCAACGTACAGGCCTTTGCGGATGCTCCCATCTACGCCCGCACCAATGGCTACCTGAAGCGCTGGTATGTGGACATTGGGAGTCGGGTAAAAGAGGGGCAACTGCTGGCAGAAATCGACACCCCGGAAGTGAACCAGCAGCTGCGGCAAGCTCGCGCCGATCTGGCCACGGCCCAGGCTAGTCTCAATCTTTCAAAGATCACGGCAGACCGCTATGAGGGCCTGTTGAAGACCGATTCAGTCTCGAAGCAGGAATCTGACAATGCTGCCGGTGACTATGCAGCCAAGCAGGCCGCGTTGCAGTCTTCGCAAGCCAATGTGAAGCGTCTGGAAGAACTGCAATCGTTTCAGAAGATCTACGCTCCCTTCTCCGGCGTAATTACGGCGCGCAATACTGACATCGGCGCCTTGATCAACTCCGGCAGCAGCGGAGGTAATGGAAATGAACTTTTTCACATCGCGCAGCCGGACAAGCTGCGGGTTTACGTCAGCGTACCGCAGGTTTATTCGCAGGCGGCGAAGCCAGGGCTTAGTGCTGACCTGACCCTGGCGGAGTTCCCCGGTCGCCGCTTCGCAGGCAAGCTGGTGCGCACCGCCAATGCCATCGACCCGGCGTCGCGTACGCTGCTGGTCGAGATCGCCGTGGATAATCCGACCGGTCAGCTTTTCACCGGCTCCTATGCCGAAGTGCATCTCAAGCTGCCAGCCCCGACGTCCTCATTAATCTTGCCGGTCAATACATTGCTCTTCCGCTCCGAGGGTCTTCGGGTCGCGACGGTGGCCCAGGGCCAGAAAGTGGAGCTGAGGCCGATCACCCTGGGCCATGATTTCGGCTCCGAGGTCGAGGTCGTTGACGGCTTGAGCGGAGATGAAAACGTAATCGTCAATCCCCCAGACTCGGTTGTGGACGGCGAGACCGTGCGGATTGGGCAGGGCCAGCAGGGGGGCAAGTGAGGAAAGCAGGCGTCGAACCTCGGACTTCGGACTTCGGCCCTCAGACGCCAGAACGCGGACGCCAGACGTTGGACTGCGGATCTGAGCCTTTGGACCTCGGGCATTTCAGCCGACGTCTGAGGTCCGCGGTCGGAGGTCTGGTTCTGATGCTTCTGCTCAGCGGTTGCGCAGTGGGTCCCCGCTATACCAAACCCGCGGCGCCGGTGCCTCCGACCTACAAGGAAGTGCCGCCGCCGTGGAAGGCCGCTCAACCCAGCGATCAGGTCGCGCGAGGCAAGTGGTGGGAGATTTTCCAGGACCCGCAACTGAACGCACTCGAAGAACAAATCAATGTTTCCAACCAGAACCTCAAGGCAGCGGAAGCGCAATTCCGGCAGGCCCGGGCAATGGTGCGGTTCAACCGGGCGGATTACTATCCCACGGTGACTGGGGGCGCATCGGCTGCCCGCGAGCATCTCTCCGAACACCGCCCATTGGTTTCCTCATCCCCTCAAGCCAATGTAACCGACCTGGTCATCCCAGTGGATGTGTCCTACGAGGCGGATGTTTTTGGACGGGTGCGGCACACGGTCGAAGCCGCGCGTTCGAATGCGCAGGCCAGCGCGGCCGATCTGGAATCGGTGCGCCTGAGCTTGCATGCTGAACTCGCCTTCGACTATTTCCAGATGCGCACACTGGACGCGGAAGAGCAACTGCTGAAGTCGAACGTGACCTCTTTTGAACGAGCGCTGGAACTCACCCAAAACCGGTATAAGGGCGGCGTGGCCTCAGCGGTTGACGTCGCGCAGGCCCAGACTCAGCTGGAAAATACTCGTACCCAGGCGATAGATGTTTTGATTCAGCGGTCGCAGAACGAACACGCGATCGCAACCCTGATCGGACAACCCGCTTCCGCTTTCACCGTTCCCGCAGCGGCCTGGAATTCGCCGCCGCCTGATATCCCGCCGGGGCTTCCGTCAGACCTGCTGGAGCGCCGGCCAGATATTGCGGCCGCGGAACGCCGCGTGGCGGCCGCCAATGCGCAGGTGGGCGTGGCCCGCTCCGCCTACTTCCCGATCTTCACGCTGACCGGCTCGGGCGGCTTTGAAAGCACGGCGATCACAACATTAATTCAGGGACCCAGCGGGTTCCTGACCGCAGGGGCATCCGCGGCTGTGACTGCCTTCGACGGAGGCCGCCGCCGTGCCGTCTCCGAACAAGCCCGGGCAGCCTATGACGAGTCGGTCGCAAATTATCGCCAGACGGTCCTTACCGCCTTTCAGGAGGTGGAAGACAATCTGGCGGTTTTGCGCATTCTCAACGACGAAGCCCAGGCCCAGCAAGCCGCGGTGGCGGCAGCCGAGCACTCGCTCGAGCTTTCCACAAATCGTTACAGGGGCGGCGTGGTCAGCTATCTGGAAGTGACCACGGCGCAAAGCACGGCCCTGGCCGACGAACGGGCGGCAGTGGATATTCTGCGCCGGCGCATGGCTGCCAGCGTTTCCCTGATCAAGGTCCTGGGCGGAGGGTGGAATTCTGCCAGCCTTCCCGCCTCGGTGAGAGTTGACTCACCTTCGCAACCCGCAACTGGCCAGTAGCGGCCGTTGTCCGATTGCATTTCCGGTCTAGTACCAAAGTAATCCCGTATCTCCCGGATTGTGGCGCCTCCTGAATGTCACCGATCATCTATGTGTGTAGGTGAAATTCAAGGAGGTATGCGCCATGCCTCTGATCCGGAATATTGAGGATCCCAGGGTCGTAATGCAGATGGACGGTCTCAGCCGTCGCATTCAATTCGTTCGTGAATTAGCCAGCGCAATTCTGCCCCAGAATGCAGGCTTTGAAAGTGTGCTGAGCATTGCGAATCGGGTGTACGACCGGCATTGCTCGCCCCAGGCAAGAAGGTCGGAAAGCGACAGCTTTGACCGGTCTAGGATAACCGCGCTCAGCGCGTAGCTGGGATATCTGCTCCACGCCAGATCCTTTCCAAGCTCCGGATGACGCCTTTCCGGGGACGAAAGGTACGACCGGACCCAGAGCATAGCCAACGAGGATTGCGCCGGGCGACGAGCAAAATGTATGCTCTCCCTCCATGCTCCGCTCAATTCTCGCTGGCCTTGTACTCCTGTCCGCCGCAACCTTCGCGCTTGCCCAACAGCCATTTCTTTCCTCAGAGCAATGGGTCAAGCTGCGCGATGAGGCCAGCGGCGCGGCCCCGTATGAAAATCTGCGCTACCTGACCCGCTTGCATCGCGTGCCTGCGACCGCCGAATTTGACCAAGCCGCCCAGTTTGTTCTGCAACGGACACGCGAGTACGGGCTGGCGGAAGTCCAGAGCGAGCAGTTCCCTATCGACGGTAAGACTCAATACGGGCTGATGCGGTCTTACCTGGGCTGGACCGTCGAGGCAGGTCAGCTGTGGGAAGTGCGGCCGCAACACTTACTGTTGGGAGATTGGGCGACCGATCCGATCCGCCTGGCCGACTACAGTCACACCGCTGACGTGGAAGCCGCGCTGGTGGATGTCGGCGACGGTTCCCATGAATCTGATTATGCTGGCAAGGACGTGCGGGGAAAGATTGCCCTGGCCGATGGCGTGCTCGCCCGGGTACAGGCGTTGGCAGTGGCCAAATACGGGGCCGCCGGCATTGTGAGCGACATGCCGAACCAGAGCACCGCCTGGTCAGGTCTGGACCGCACCGTGGTGCGTTGGGGCCATCTGGATGCGCGCCAGCCGGCAGGATTCGCCTTCATGGTTTCGCGGGATACGGCTGAATCACTGCGGGCACGGCTGCGGGCGGGACAGCAAATCACCCTACATGCCAAGGTGAAAGCTGAAGTGGGCCCTGGACACTGGACGGTGGTGAACGGCGTCATTCCCGGGACCGACCCCGCTGCGGGTGAAATAGTTTACAGCTGTCATCTGGATCACGAGCGGCCGGGGGCCAATGACAACGGCAGCGGCTGCGTAACCATTCTGGAATCGGCTCGCGTGCTGGCGCGACTGATCAGCAGCGGAGCCTTGCCGCATCCCAAACGCACGCTGCGCTTCGTGTGGGGGCCAGAGGTTGAAGGCACCATGGCCTATCTCAGCCGCCATCCCGATATCCGGGCTCGGCTGAGCGCCAACATCCACATGGACATGGTCGGCGGCGATCCCTTCAAAAACAAATCCATTTTGCATGTGACCGAAACTCCGTGGTCGCTGCCCAGTTTTATGACCGACGTTGGCGCCGCCCTGGCAGATGTTATCCGCACCGGAGCAGCCAACTACGCGGCAAGCGGCGATGCGCCCGAAACAGCGGTCATTGAGACCCGTGCCGGGGAGCAAGGCACGCGCAACCAGTTTCTGGCCGACGTGACCCCCTACGCTGCGGGTAGTGATCACGACGACTATGATTCGTCCACCATTGCGGTGCCGTCGCTCTACTTGCGCGACTGGCCGGACATCTACATTCACACCGACCATGACACCCTGCAACAGATCGATCCCACCAAGCTGCGCCGGGTGGCGCTGATCGGCGCCGCCGCCGGATATGTGTATGCCACTCTGGATGCGGAACGATCGCGGCACCTGCTTCCCTTCTATGCGTCGCAGTCGGAAGTACGACTGGCGCAACTATTCCAACGCGCACAGCAAGTGGTGGCGGACCCGAAGCTGGATGCCGGCGCGGCGTGGTACGAGGCAAGCAACCTGCTGCACCAGGGCCTCCAGCGCGAACTCGCGATGCTATCGTCACTGCTGAAGTTTGGTGGCTCCGATCCGAACCATTCAACCCAGGAGAAGGCCCTAAGCGATCAGGCATCAACTCTCAATTCCTGGATCGACAGCCAAGGCCAGGCTCGAGGAGCGCCGGGTGCGGAACCGAAAGCACCCTGGTCGGGAGACGCAGCCGCGCAGAAGATCCCGGTCCGGGTCGGCGAGTTCGGGCCGCTTACCTATCAGAACGACGATGTCCTCAAAGCACGCCTGGCCCCCGAGCGAATGGCGAAAATCAAGCTGCTCAGCAGCGAGGCAACACCTTTGCTCAACACCCAGGATCTTTCGGAACTCTACGCCTATGAGATCGTAAATTTTGTTGATGGCAAACGAAACGTAGGCGAAATCAGGGATGCGGTGTCGGCCGAGTACGGCCCTCTGCCTGTACATCTGGTGAGCGACTATCTCGACGCCTGCCGGGAGGCTGGCATCATGCAGTGGAAATGACAGCGGAACACAACCTGGAGAAGGCCGGCGTGTTTATTTAGCCCGAGCCGCGTGAACATCTATTTCTGCCCTGCGACCTCATCTGGAATCAGCTGATAGCTCACGAAGGCTAACTGCTTGCTGTCAGGCGACCAGGAAGGAACGTTGATCGTCCCCTGCCCGCCGAAGAGTTTAGCCAACAGCTTGATTTTCCTGTCGCTGAGCGCCATCAGGCGAAGGGTCACATCCTTGTTTTCCGGGTGTCCGGTCACGCTGTGGTCGTACGAGAGAAAGACCATCCACTTTCCGTCGGGAGAGATGTGCGGAAACCAATTGTTGAATTTGTCAGATGTGACTTGCTCCTGAAGGCTGCCGTCGCTGCGCATGCGCCAGATCTGCATGCTGCCGGTACGCTCGGAGTTGAAGTAAATGAAATTTCCGTCGGGCGAATACTCCGGGCCGTCGTCCAGGCCCTTGGCGGTTGTGAGACGCGTTTCTTCGCCTCCGCTGACAGGGATGGTGTAGATGTCGAACTCATCATTGCGCTGGCCGACGAACGCCAGCGTCTTTCCATCCGGTGACCAGCCATGCCAATACGACGGCGAATTCCTGGTGATTCGCCGGGGAGCGCCGCCGCCAATAGGCACGATGTAAACGATGGAGTGGTGATCCTCCTGCGACTGATCGCTGATTGCGAGCTGGGTGGCGTCCGGCGAAATGCCGTGATCGTTGTTGCAGTGGTTGGCGAAACCCGTGTCGATGATTTCCGGTTTGCCCCCGGCCAGAGGCAGGCGCAGAATGTGCCCGCTGCTATTGAAGATGAAAGCCGAACCATCGCGGCTCCAGTTGGGGGCTTCGAAGTGTTCGGACGCAATATACGCCACTCGCCGGTCGCCGGAATCGACTGCTACCGTTTCCAGCGTGCTGTAAAGCGTGGGCTTGGCCGTGCTGGATGCAGTCGTGGCCAAATCTACCTTCGAAAACACCGCCTTCTCGATGACGTCTTTATCGTGGGAGCAGACACCGATCCCGACGTAGAAACTTCCCTGCAGAGGGACGCGCAGCCAGCCGCCCGCGACTTCGGGCTCGCCGTCAGCAGCGGCCAGGGCCATGTACACATAATCGCCCCGCCTTGCGATACGCAGTCTTCTGGGGCCGGACAGATTCGACTGAATCTCCCGGGTGACGGCTCCCTTTTCGTCGCGATATTGCAGCGCGGTCATCCCAACGCCGTGCAGCGCCACGTCGGCATACACGGAATCCGGGTCGAGGCTCTGCCGCAGCATTAGAACTGCCTTCTTGTGTGGATTTCCGGTGGTGGTCGGAAATGAGATGTCAGCGGTCAGGGTGACATCACCCGAGACCTTCTTCCAGACAAACTGAAAGGCGTCCGCGGCAAACCACATGTTCTCGCCGCTACCGGTAAGGGTGTAGGTTTCCTTCGAAGCATCATATTCAACAGAGCCGGGGTGCAGGACCGTACCGACATCGGCATGATCCTCGAATATTCCAACAGGCGCCGCTGGGGGCTTCGCCCAGGAATGGTTTGTCTCACTGGCAAATAGACAGACAACGGCGGTTACAAACGACAGCCATACGATTTGTTTTCGGCGCACGAAAACCTCCGGGCTTTAGGCGAATCGGTCCCGCATCTGGACTGCAAGGCATGGCCACCGCTGACCATTCTTGTGCTTAGCGACTCGAAACCGGGACCGCCATCGGAGCGATATTCCACCCCCTGATCTCGAGTCTGGCTGCTCCCAATGCGGCTTTCGCCGGGTAATCGATTTCGATCGCACGACTTTCGCCAGGCAACAGGGAGACATAATTGTCGCTCAAATAGGCTGGGAGAATTCGGGTCCCATCGGAAACATTCACCAGTGTAAGTTTGCCGGCCAGGGCGGCGGACGTTCCCCGATTTTCCAGCTGAACCTCAATCTTCAGTTCATCGCCATCGCGAGTCGCCGTGGCGGAGGCGGCGAGCGTGGCGGCGGGGAGCTTGTTCAGCTGGTGGTACGACGAATCGCTTGCGCCCAGCCAATACAAGTTATCCGAAATCGGCTTGCCGGTTGAATCGCTCAGCGCCAGCTTGACCAGGACCATCCCGGCGGAGAGATTCGGAGCCAGCTCCAGCTTGAAACCAGGCGTCAGTGCGTTGGCCGCAAGCTGCAGCTTCTGCGTGTTTTCGAACAGCAGCTTGTTCTCGAGCGAAAACACCCTGGCGTTCAGGGAGACGTCCGGCATCGGGGTGGCCGTGATATTTACCACGTCCACTTTGTAATCGGAGAGATCAAGCTGCGCGTGGATGGGCTCGCAAGCCTTTTTGACCCCGTAGAAAGACGCCTGCGTATCGTAATCTGAACTGAGAATCTGCCAGTTGGAACTGGGCCAGGCGGGTTGCGTCATCCACAGCAGGCGGCCACTGTTGGGCGACCACAGGTGGGCGTTGAAGCCTTCGAAGATGGCGCGATGCTCCACATAATCGAGCATCTGCGCTTTGCGCTCGAAGTCTTCCAGGCTGGTGGCCGCTCCAAACTCGGCTTCCAGTTCGCGCATGAATGGCGCCACATCACCGTTCCCGGCCTGGTGCCAGTCGTGATATGCCCAGGCATCACCGATGGGCCACTGGTCCGCTTTCGGAATCCAGTGACGAATCGATTCCAAGGTTGACAACGACGGTATGCCCAACTCGACCGAGAAACCGTGGTTGATTTTGTAATAGGTTGCCGGGTCCTGATATTGATAGGGGCCACTGTCGCGCAGGTTGACACGGTTCGAACTCGGAGAGTAGTAGCGGGTGCCGTCCAACTTTTGAATCAGGTCGGCCAGACCTTGGTTGAGAATGGGTTGAGGCACGCCCTCATTGCGGCCACACCACAGCACAATCGAAGGATGATTGCGAAAGCGCAGAATAGTGTCGCGAGCGTTTTTCAGGAACAGATCGGGATCTTGCGGCTCCAGGTTGTAGTCCTGGGTGGTGGCCCAGAAATCATTCCAGACAAGCTGGCCATACTTGTCCGCCAGGTCGTAAAAAACCTCTTCTGTATTCTGACCAACCCAGTTGCGAATAATGTTGAGGCCCGAGCCCTGATACAGGCGGAAGAAGGGCTCCAGGTGTTCGCGGGAAACGCGCTTGCGTGAGTCGTCCATCCCCCAGTTGCCGCCCCGGCAAGCGATCTTGACGCCATTCACTTTGATCACCAGGTCAGTAAAACCTGGGGCGTCTCCCGATGCCTGCAGCTGCTTCACAGCTGGGGAGGACTCGGCACCCGCCGTAAGCGAAGCTACCCAACCGTGGAAGATTTGCCGCATGCCTTCATGGCTGACGTCCACGACCTGCTCGCCGCGTTGCCGCGCCACAGCGGGAGAAACCTCAACGCGCCGCAGGTGGCCGGCCGAATCATACAAGCTCAACTCATAAGTGATCTCACGGACGCCGAAGATCAGTTCTTTGGTGTCCGAGTCCTGGCCGTTAGAACTGAAGGTCAGCTTGAGCGTGTACAGCTCAGGCTTGCCATAGCCGTTGGGCCACCACAGCCTGGGATGCTGTACCGTAAGCTGCGCGAACTCCGCCGGCGTCAGCTTCACGGCGCACTCACCTGGAGGCACGGTGACCTGTTTGGTGACAGTCGTCTCTCCGAAAGACGCGGTGAGAGTTCCCTTGAGCGGTGAGGCCGAAAGATTGCTGAGCGGAATATTGATCTCGAGGTCGGCGCGGCTGGTGTCCGGAAGCGGCAGCGTGGTGATCACCTGCGGGTCGCCGATCCGGACCGCGCGTGTGGCTGACAGGATTACGTCCTGCCAGATCCCGGTATTGCGATCGCGAATGGAGGGAATCCAGTCCCACCCTTCTGTCGCCATGAAGGTGGGGCCGTCCAGCACCATCATGCCGCCGTTTTCGCCCGGGCCGGCTTTGATCGACTGCTCATGCGGGATCCCGGGATGCGGTGGAGGTGAAACCTGCACGGCGAGCGCATTCATCTGCCCCGGCTTCAATAACTCAGTTACATCGAATGTTCCCCGGACAAAGGCCCCTTTGATATCGCCCAGTCGCTGGCCGTTCAGCCACACGACTGCGGCGTAATTGATGCCATTGAAGGTGAGCGTGAGATGACGGCCATCGACGCTCTTGGGGGCGGTAAATTCGGCACGATACCAATAGTCTTGCTTATTAAGCAGCTCAGGAATGGCAAGGTTGTTCAAGCCATAATCCGGGTCGGGATAGACACCGCGGTCCACCATGGTGGTCAGGACCGTGCCCGGAACTGTTGCCGGCCACCAGTCTTTTGCGACGAAGCCGACCTGGCTTACGGCCGCTCCATCGGCCCTGATCTTGGGCGCGGACGTGAGCTTCCATCCGCCTTCGAGCGCCCATTGATTGTCTCCGAGCGACCGCAGAGAAGTGCGCGCGGGTGGAGGAATGTGCGCCATAGGCGCAGAGAAGGGCGCCGCACTTTTTGGCAGAGAAGCCGGGTCCTGGGGAGCCCGATATCCCGCCTGCTCCTGGGTCTGCAGCGGCCAGGGCTTCGAGCCCTCTTCAAATACAATCAGCGCGGGATTCGGGGCGTGAGCGTATAGCTGTTGAATCTCGGCGGCGCTCAAGGTTGTCCGCAGAAGAGTCAGGCCTGCGATCTTGCCTCCAAAATGTTTTGCCCCTGTCCAGGGCAGATCCTCGGGGGCCATTCGCAGGACAGGCGCTACTCTTCCGAGCGTCAAAATGCCGCTCGCAACTTCCTGTCCGTCGCTGTAAAGATGCGCAACGGTTCCTTCGAAGGTAGCCGCGGCGAAGTGCCACTCCGCGGACGGCAGCGGAGCGGGAGCGACCAATCCGTTATCTTCGCCCATCCAGAAAATCAGCTTGCCGTCCCGAACACCCAGATAACGCGAATACTCGTCAAGGGGATTGCCCACTCCTGCCAGCAAAGTCGAACCAGGTTCAGTTCCTTCGCCTTGATACCAGCAATAGAGGGACCAGGGAGAAGTAGCCTGCAGCGCCGTGTCCGCTGGCTCAAGCGGTTTGCTCAGACCATTCCCACCTTGTTGGAACACTGCGTTGTATGGGCCGTACGAGGCGGGTTCCGGAAGCGACTGGGCAAATATGGTCCGCGGGCAGGAGATCGCCGCAAAGACCAGCAGGAGTAGCGCGCACACACCAATCGTGATCGGTCGCATTCTTGCCGTTCTGCTCCGGGCTGGTTGGTTGGTTCCCCGATGACTTCGGAATCGTGCTCCAGTGTCTCCCAATCTTGCAAGACTGGCAAATTGGATGTGCAGACAACCTTCCGCTGGACATTTCGAATCGACGGCGCAGGAGCCTCGGACTGCGGGCACGGAGCCGAACCAGACTATTTTGCGTCTGCAAAAGGCGACGCAGGGTTGAGAGTGAGAGGCTTCACCAGCCTCCGTGACTCACGTCACATCCTTCGGCGCGGTAAGAGCGTCACCATTACAATTGTTGGTTGAGCAGGGGCCGGCTGGAGGCTGTCATGAAGACTGCGGTGAAAGCACGCCGAGAACTGCCGCGCAAGATCGCGGTGCCAACAGATTTCTCTCCTGGCTCGACATCCGCGATGGCCTGTGCTCTCGCACTGGCTGGCACCGACAAGAAGAAGGTCACAGCCGTTCACGCGGTCGATCCTTTCGAGTACAACTTCGGCCCCAAGGACTTGCGGTACCTAAAGAAGAAAAAAGTATGGGCGAGGGCGCAGGAAGCGATGTCTGATTGGTTGAAAGCAAACAAATTCACGGGCTGCGCAGTCAGTGTCATTGAAGGCGAGGCCGGGCCGGCGATTGCGCAATTCATAGACCAGAAGAGCATAGATCTGGCAGTGCTGGGCACTTCGGCACGCCGCCACGCAGCTCGACTTTTACTGGGGTCAGTGGCGGAAGAAATCTTTCGCAAGGCCCATTGTCTTGTCCTGGTACTTGGACCCAAGATGCGGGCCCGTCGTCGGCAACAGCTAAACCGGTTGGCCTTTGCCACTGCCCTGGAGCCTCATTCCCTCGCGGCCCTGGCTCGACTCTCGCAACTGGCCCGGAAGTTCGACGCGAAGATATCAGTGGTCCGGGCGGTCAGCCCGAATATCAGGTCTCGCACAGAACGAATCAGGATTGCAGGAGAAACCAAGCTGAAGATCGAGGCGTCAGTCGATCCTGGCCTCCGAAAGAGGATACAGAAGATACACGTCGAATTTGGCCATCCGCTGAAAATCATTACGGGGTTCGCCAGTCGCAGCAAAGCCGACGCAATTGTCATGGGCATTCGCAGTGGTGGTGAATGGGATCGAGCAACCACGCATATTCCATGGGCGTTCGCACATCGAGTGATCGCTAACGCCAAGTGTCCGGTGCTGACCATCCGAGGCTGATGTGGCGCAAACGTTGCCGGCGCAGTCCACCCCAAGCGGAATCAGCCGCCGAACAAATTCGCGCCGCTTATTTGGAAACCGTGCACCCGCCGAACGCACAGACCGCTTCCCGTGCGGCCTCGAACCGCTCCATTCCCGACCGCTCAGCCCGCGACCGTCAGAACAGGGCACCTGGCTTCACAGATCACATCGTGGGTGAGAGCCCAAGGGACATGCGCGGCCAAGCGCGCAGAGGCAACACGGTTTGCTCCCATGACAATCAGGTCGGCATTATGTGTCGCTGCGGTACCCAAGATGCCTTCAGGCAGGAAATCCTTTCCAACCACGATTTCGGGCTGGCTCATCAGCTTGGCTCCTGCGGGAACCAGTTCCCCCAGCTTTCGGACGCTCTCTTGATTCATTGTGGACTGCCAGTCTGCTAGATCGCCTGCGACGAAAACTCCAGGGCAATATGCGCCTGGACCAATAACAGCGAGTGGCATGGGGGGCAACATGTGCAGGAGAATCAACTTCGCGTGACACTCCTCCGCCAGCGACAGGGCATAGGGAAAAGCCCTCGTCGAAGCGGGCCCAAAATCGGTGGCAAACAGGATCGTCTTAAATCCGCTCTTTTCAGGATCTGGCAAAGGAACACTGGGGCCGATCGTGAGAACCGGGCACGTAGCCCGACGCAGAGCTTCCTCCGCTACCGATCCGAGTGCTAATTTCTTCAGCCCTCCGCGTCCGCGAGTGCCCAGAACCAGCAGATCAGTGTCCTCACGCTGAATGATCGACGAGAGCACATCCCATACCGGGCCTTGCGCGAGCAACATATGAGGATTGACGTCCTTGATACTTGCTTCTGCGGCAAGGCGCGCCATTTCCTGCTCTGCCTCAAGTCGTTGACGGTCGAGTTCTCGCGGCAGCGGGCCCCAAATGATCATATCCCGCGTTTCCGGAGGAATGACATTCACAATCGACACCAGGGAGCCGAATCGGCGGACGATCGGAAGGGCATAAGCCAGGGCACGCTCCGAAACGGCTGAAAAGTCTGTGGCAACAAGAACACGCTTGAAACCCACACTCTCCTTCTGCTCTCGTAACTGGGCAAGGGCTGACATAAATCCCTCCTGACTTCCACCCTTGAATTTAGTACCGGTTGGCAGCTAAATGACGTGATCAGGCATGCCCTGGCGTGTGATTTCCGTCACACGGTCCTTTTCAGGGAGTGCGAATCCTGTCTTCCCTGAGATCGGGCCGTGACTCGGCGGTGGGGACTCTTGAGCCGGATTGCTGCCTGATCACGAAAAAGCAACTAAATTGGGCGGTGATTTCTGCCCCTCGGAGCAGATGGGGTTTCAGGGGGTACGCCTCTGCGGAGGTCACCGCAACAGAAGACTGGAGTTCCGTCCAGCGGAGGAACTGAATGTCCCTCAACCAGTCAATGGCCTCCGCCTCCGGCCAGTTGATGAACGATGTCATTGACGAACGACTTGGCGTCTCCAAACAGCATCAGCGTCTTGCCAAGATAGTAGAGGGGATTGTCGATACCGGCGAACCCTGGGCTCATGCCGCGTTTGATGACCATGACGGTGCGGGCTTTGTCGACGTCGAGAATGGGCATGCCGAAGATCGGGCTGGAGGAATCGGTGCGGGCGGCAGGGTTGGTAACGTCGTTGGCGCCGATCACCAGCGCGACATCGGTCTGCGGAAACTCGCCGTTGATGTCGTCCATCTCCACCAGCCGGTCGTAGGGAATGTCAGCCTCGGCGAGCAGCACGTTCATGTGCCCCGGCATGCGGCCAGCGACGGGATGGATGGCGAAGCGCACGTCCACTCCGCGCTTGCTGAGAGCGTCATAGAGTTCCCGCACCTTGTGCTGCGCCTGAGCCACCGCCATTCCATACCCCGGAATGATGACGACTTTGTTGGCGGCGGCCAGGATCGCGGCTGCTTCTTCCGCAGTCGCGCTGCGCACCGTCTTGGCTTCCTGCCCGGCCGCAGCCGCAGCCTGGACCTGGCCGAAGGCCCCGAAGAGGACGTTGCCGAAGGAGCGATTCATTGCCTTCGACATGATGACGGACAGGATGAATCCCGAAGAGCCGTCGAGCGCGCCCGCAATAATCAGGAGCTTGCTGTCGAGAACAAATCCCATCGCCGCCGCGGACAGCCCGGCATAAGAGTTGAGCAGGGAGATGACGGTAGGCATGTCCGCCCCGCCGATCGGGACGATCATGAGCACCCCGAACAAAAGCGAAACCCCCACCATCATCGGGAACAGTTGCCTGGCACCGGGATGCAGCACGAGGTACCCGGCTCCCGCCACTGCGACGGCGAGAAATAACAGATTGACCAGGTTCTGGCCTTTGTAGGTAAGCGGGCGCTGCGGCAGAATCTCCTGGAGTTTTCCCGCAGCCATCAGGCTGCCGGTGAAGGTCAGGGAACCAAGAATGACCTCGGCGGAGAGGACTGCCATGGTGAAGCGGGAAATGTCAGGACTCCGCAGATAGAATTCAGCGGTGCCCACCAGGGTGACGCAGAACGCGCCGAAAGCGTGGCTGAGGGCCGTCCGCTGGGGAACGGCGGTCATCTGCACCAGGCCGAGAGGAATTCCGATGCAGGTCCCGAGCACCAGCGCGATCGCAATCCACTTGTAATCGACGATGCCGTGCTGCAACAAGGTCCCGGCGATAGCCAGCAGCATTCCGATTTCGCCTGCCCGGACGCCATGCCGGGCAGTGCTCGGCGAGCTCATCCATTTCAGCGAGAGAATGAAAAGGACGCTGGCAACCAGGTAGGTGATTTCGATGACGGGCTGGGTGACAGGCAGAGTATTCATGGCTTGGTCGGGCGGCTGCTGTGGAACATTTTGAGCATGCGGTCGGTGATCAGGAAGCCGCCGACGATATTGCTGGTGGCAGCGATGATGGCCAGCATGCCGAGCACGAAAGAAAGCCTGCTCTCGTGCCGGCCCACCAGCACGATGGCGCCCACCACGGCAATGGCGTCAAGAGCATTGGTCAACGACATCAGGGGGGTATGGAGCAAAGGAGAAACCCGGCGGATTACTTCAAATCCGATGAAGGCCGCCAACATGAAAACGAAGAGACCATTGATTAGCGCGGAACTCATTGTTCCTCCACCCGAAGCCTAATTTCCGCCCGCAGAAACCAGCGCGGGTTGAGAGAAGAACTCCCGCACCCGATGGTTGACCAGTTTCCCGCCCCGGGTCAGCAAGGTTTCGCAAATGATCTCGTCGTCGAGGTCAAGCTGCGGCTTGCCATCCTTCACCAGGTGTAGCAGAAATGCGGTGATGTTGCG
>JAIQFF010000018.1 GCA_020073395.1 Terriglobia bacterium | reverse complement strand
CATCATCGGCAGTTCTTTGTTGATCGGCGGAGTGGTGATGTGGATCGTCGATGCCATGAATGCCCCGGCAGAAGCGGCCGGGCCTGCTCCCGGAAGCCGAATCCACACCTGGAAGATGGAAGCCATGAGCGTGGGACAGGCGGTCTGGATTGGCGCCTGCCAGATTCTGTCGGCAGTTTTTCCGGGCACGTCACGATCAATGGCAACCATTGCGGCTGGGCAGCTGGCCGGCATGTCGCGGGCTTCGGCGCTCGAGTTTTCGTTTTTTCTTTCCATCCCCACCATGGCAGCCGCCACTCTCTATGACCTGCTGAAGTCGCTGCGCGGAAAGGGCGTGAATCCCATTGGCGTCTCGCAGATTGATCCTCACGGATGGGTCATCCTCGCGATTGGCTTCGTGGTGTCATATCTGGTGGCCTATGCCGCGGTAGCATGGTTCATTGCCTGGGTACGAAAACACGGGTTTGTGCCGTTCGCGGTGTACCGGATCGTGGTAGGGATTCTTGTACTTGCGTTCGCGGCCCGGCTCGCCGGTTGAAAACTGTTCCGGGTAGCGCGGACGTCCCGCCGGCCTGAGCGGAGGGCAGAATGTCCGCCCGAGAGCAAGAGCGCGTTCGACCACAGAGCCAGAGAGAATTGGGTTCGCTACTAACTCGATACTCTTGCTCAATTCCCTCGTTGTCGGGTGGCACGCTTCTTGGCATAATCAATGGGCTCTGGACTGGTCTGGCTTGCGAAAGGTGGGTCTCGCTTTCCGTCAGGCTGCCAAACACACCCAATGAAGTTCTCGCATATCTTCGCTCCCACGAACAACCGTCGCCTCAATGAGCTGATCGGGTTCGTGCTTTGCGTCTCGGGACTGCTTTTGTTCCTGGCTCTGGCCTCGTATTCTCCGCTTGATCCCTCATTCAACAGCGCGTCCGTGCTGACCGGTTCGCAGTCCGCGCGCAACTGGGTCGGTCTGGTGGGCGCCATTGTTTCGGACCTGATGCTGCAAGGCTTTGGAATCGGGGCATTCCTGGTTCCTGTGTTCCTGGGAGCGCTGGGCTCGCGCTGGTTCTGCTCGCGCAAGGTCACCTCGCCGATTGCAAAATCCCTGGGCGCAATCTGGTTGCTGGTCTTCGTCCCCGCACTTTTGGGCCTTATGCCTGGGCACATGCGCTGGATGGGCGTCATTCCCATGGAAGGGCTCGCCGGACGCATCGTCGGTGATGTCCTCATCCACTACCTGAATCTGGCGGGCGCCTACATTGTGTGCGCCACAATCTTGGCGGTGGCGCTCTATCTCACGACTGCCTTCTCGTTCGCTTCCCTGCGAGTGTGGGCGCCGACCCGCTTCGCCTTTGTGGTCGCGCTCTGGAACCGCTACAAAGACTGGCAGGAAGACCGCGCGAAAAGGAAGATGCAGAAAGAACTGGAAAAGCGGCGTGCTGCCCGGCCGACGATCACAGCTCAACTGGTTCCCGCGCGTTCTGCTCCATCTCAAGCGCCGGTTCACACGCCTGAGCCCGGGCGAACCACTGGCATTGACCGCATGACGGCGGCTATCCGCAGGGAAGAACATGATTTCGAGCCACCCGCTCAACACCGTGTCCCGGAAGCCATCATTCCGGACGTCGAAGTTACGGAACGCGCCGACACCGGAGCCAAGCCGAAGACGACCATGCCCCGCATCGCGGCGGGTGGCTTCAAGTTGCCGCCCAGCAGCCTGCTACATCGTCCCGATGGGCAGCAGGCGATTGATGCCGACGAGTTGAAGTTGCTGGCCCAGGTGCTCACGGAAAAATATTCAGAGTTCGACGTCCACGGGCAAGTGACTCAGATCAATCCCGGGCCGGTGGTCACGACATTTGAATACAAGCCCGAGGCTGGCATCAAATACAGCCGCATCACCAATCTCACCGATGACCTGTGCCTGGCGCTCAAGGCCGAGAGCATTCTCATTGAGCGCATGGCAGGCAAGTCCACGGTGGGGATTCAGGTGCCGAATCGCGAGCGCGAGATTATATGGCTGCGTGAGAACATCGAATCTTCCGAGTTCATTGGCACCAAATCGAAACTGACCCTGGCGCTGGGCAAGGACATCAACGGGCGCATCGTCACCGCCGATCTCGCCGGCATGCCGCACCTGCTGATCGCAGGCTCAACCGGCGCGGGCAAGAGCGTGGCCATCAATGCCATGATCATGTCCATCTTGTACAAGGCCACGCCGGACCAGGTTCGGCTGATCCTGGTGGACCCCAAGCGCCTGGAGTTGGGCAACTACGAGGGCGTACCGCATCTCTTTACGCCGATCATCACCGAGCCCAAGCTCGCCGCCAATGCGTTGCGGAATGCTGTCCGTGAAATGGAACGCCGCCTGAAACTTCTGGCCGAAAAGGGCGTGCGCAACATGGAACAGTACAACAAATTGTTCGACGACGAAGGTACGCGCAGCCTCTTTGGCGAGGATTCCGAAGACCGGCCATTGCCTTACATCGTCATTATCATTGACGAGTTGGCTGACCTGATGATGCTGGACTCCGGCAACGTGGAAGAGTCAGTTACGCGCCTGGCCCAGATGGCGCGGGCCGTTGGAATTCACCTTGTGCTGGCAACGCAGCGGCCATCGGTTGACGTAATTACCGGACTGATCAAGGCCAACTTCCCCGCCCGCATTTCTTTCCGGGTGGCCACCAAGGTGGACTCGCGCACCATCCTTGATGCCAACGGCGCCGAAGCTCTGCTGGGACGCGGCGATATGCTCTACCTGCCTTCCGGATCAGCCCGGGTGCATCGCCTGCACGCGCCCTTCGTTACCGAGAAAGAAATCGCGGCGGTAGTCGAGTTCTGGAAATCGCAAGGCTCCGCCGAGTACGAAGAAAAATTCCTGCAAGCTCCGAAAGACGAACGCGCGCCGGGTGAAGCCGGCGACGCGGGCGAAGATGGAGATGAAGAAAACGATCCCCTCTACAACGACGCCGTACGCCTGGTAGTGGAATTCGGCAAAGCTTCCACTTCCCTGCTGCAACGCCGCCTGCGAATCGGCTACGGCCGCGCCGCCCACCTGATCGATCTGATGGAGCGTGACGGCATCGTGGGCGCAGCGGATGGCCCCAAGCCACGCGAAGTTCTCAAGCGACCCACCTGGATTTCCGAAGTAGAAGAGTCGATGCGCTGAAGCGGGAACCTTACTAATGTCATCGTGAGGGGAATTTCCTTGTCATCCTGAGCGGAGGCGGTACTTTGCATTGCGAAGCGCCGACGCAGTCGAAGGATCCCTACCCCGCGCGGCAGCGTAACAATAGGGGTCCTTCGACTACGCAAGAATTTCGCTTCGCGAAATTCCTGCTTCGCTCAGGATGACACGGCTTTTGCTTTTAATCCACGAATCGCCAACGCTGCCAGAACTGCCACCGCCAGCAGCATCGCCATCCACAACACCCCTTTGTGACGCTCCGACCAGGGGCGGTCATCCGGACGACCCGTGTAGGTCTGGTTGTGGGAACCGGCTGATAACTCCGCCTTGGCCGCGACCGGATCGGCCTTGAAGAACCTGGCGTAATCGTAGACCGGCGCATCAAGTTTGCTGTCGCCGTAGTAGAGCCTCAGCAGCGATTTGCCCTGCGGATCAAAGTACACGCGCCGTTCGACTGACAGCAACTCAACTCCGGATATCGCCAGGGGCGGATTGTCCCCGTTGTCCACTGTGACCTTCATCCGGCCGGAGCTCTGTCTCGCGATCGGTACATCCATTTCTTCCGAGACCACCGTGGTCCCGCCACGATTGATCCGCACCCGCGTGATCTCGCCACCAGTTCCGTACTGACGTTCACTCGAATCTGAGAGAACCACTGCTCGCCGGAAATTCACTTGCCTGGGATCTACGCGAAAGCGAACCCGGTCCACCGGAACTCGCACTGGTGAATTGCAAATGATCACTGTTGTCCGCGCAACCTGCGATGGCGGGCCACACGATCCCACGCTGGTCCAGACGGCTTTGGTCTCCTGCAGGTTGTAAACCGACGCGCCCTTGACCTGGGCAGGAGTGACTCCAGCGGAAAGCTTGACGTGCAGATAGCGAAAGCTCAAAGGGGGCAGCTTCAGTACCGTGTTGGAGCCCAGATCCTCGCGACTGAAGTCATAGAGCGTCGCCGGAGGCAAATGGGTCGCGGACTTCGCATCGACCTGGTTGCTGCCCGCGAGCGACGCTGTCACCACGAAGTCTTTGGCGTCCAACTGCAACCGGATGCGGTCGTATTCGCCGATTTCACCCGTCGCCAAATTAGACATGTCCAGATCAAACTCAGTACGCCCGCCAACGCTGCCCAGGTTCAGGATTTTAGCGGCAGCTTCATGGCTGGACGTTCCTCCGCGCTGTTCGCTGAACGCGTATTGCACCTGGGATTCGCCGTCATAGATTCGCAAGTCGGCCAGATCGGGGCGCGCCCGGGCCCATATTTCTTCATCCACCACAAAGTAATTCTGCTGCTCAGGCTGAGAGATGCGGACATCGCGGATGTTGGTGAAATAGGAGATCGAAGGCCCCACGGTCAAAGCCGCGCCAAGAGCCACAATCAAGGCGAAGGGGAATGCGGGAGAATTCATGGGCCAGCGGGGCTTTCTTTGGAATTATTGCGGCTCGACAGCTTCAGCCAGTCGCGCTGGTACATAAACGAAATGGCCAGCAGCAAGACTCCCAGCACAATGAAACTCACGATGCGGTAACCGCGGTCAAGCTCCGACACATCGTACAGAAACACTTTGCCGATGGTGAACGCGATCAGGACCAGCGCCTGCCAGCGCACAAAGGCCGAACGCCGCCAGAAACCGACGACCATCAGCATGGCGCCGTAAGCCATCCACAGGGCGGAGTAAGTAAAGTCACGGGCGATTTTCACGTGATGCCAGTCTGTCCAGGCCGAAGGATTCCACTGCCCCTGCGGGCGAAGACTCGTCATCTCCCGGCTGTAATAGTCCGCCACTTCGCGGCTCAACGCAATCAACGCCAGCAGATTCAAGGCCACGACGGAAACCGCGGCCACGGTCCGCGCAGCTTCATCTTTCCGCCGGCTGCCGTACCAGGCAACGGCCCCCAATACTGCAATGGCAACCGCGTACGTCGCCATCCGCGTATTGAAAATGGGACGGGCAACATAAAAGTTATCGATCAGAAGAAGCCGGCCCACTCCCAGTAGCAGTGCGCCGATGGCGAAGACGTTGAGCAACTCGGAGTGAATCCGGTCGGCGATCCATAACAACACTGCCACTTCTACAAACCAGCCCATGGTGATCCAGTGAGCGTCCAGCCGTATGGGAATCGCGACCGTGATAAATCCGATGGCCAGTGCAAGGTGCAGCAGGTCCACGATGCGCGCCGCCTCGGGACTACCCGCTCGTCCCCGAGCCTGGCGGCTGAGGAAGATGTACAGGGCGGCAAGGGCCAGGGCAAACCACGCCGTGTCTTTCGTACCGATTTCTTCGAACATCACGTAGATCTGCAGAAAGTATCCGGCCGCGTTCACTATTGCGACCAGGGGCGGAACCGAGTCGGACAGCCATCCTTTTTGCGCCGGGCGCGCCAACAAAGGCGCCACCGCGAAGATGGCGAAGAACAGCGTGGCGAAGCCGACTGTCATCCGGACCTGGGTCACGTCATAGAAACTTGAGTACCAGCCGACGTAAAGCAGCATCGTGCCGGCGTAACTCAGGACCAGCAGGCGCCGCCAGGGCTTCAGGATCACCAGGGCCAGCGCGCCTGCGTCGAGGAGGACAACATAGGTGAACAACGCAACTTCGCGATTCTGGCCCGTGGACAGCAGTAGAGGCGTCGTGAAACCGCCGATCAGGGCGAATGCCGCCAGAATTTCCGCGTCCTGAGTCCAGGCCATCACCGCCGTTGCGGCTGTCACCGCGAACATCATGGTGAAGGCCACGCCGCCGGGAACCAGGCCGTACACCTGGAAGGCCGCGTACAACGAGAGATAAAGCACGCCGATGCCGACGGCTTTCAAGGAGTAGGAAAAGATGACGTATCCGCGGTGGCGAAACTTTTCGCTCCAGACCACGATAGCGATCCCGGCCAGCAGCCCGATGGCTACGCGTCCGGCCGGTCCGATCCAGTTGTTGTCGAAGGCGAATTTCAGGAAGTAGGAAACGCCGATTAACACTGCGGCAATGCCGATCCGGTTCAGCCAGTGCGAACCAATGCGGGATTCGAGGTCCGCGCTGCTCGCTTTCGCTGATGAGGCTGGCGCCGGCCTCGGCGGAATTCCCGGCATCGCCGCCGCCGGCTTCACTTCTGCTGCGGGCGGGGGTGGCGGCGCGGGTACCTGGGGCCGTGGTGCTTCGGCCGCAACTCCCGACGGCAAGTTTAAGGCGCGCTCAATGCGAAACACTCGCGCCGTGAGTTCGCCCACCAGCCGCCGCAGCTCCTGCAGTTCGCTACTCGAAGGATCCACCGCACCTCCGGGAAACTGATTTCTCGAGCATTATCTGCGAAACTGGTCTGGCTTTCACGAATTATTAGGGGGACGAACCATGAAGTGTCTTACCGAGTACTTGAAATTTCACACCAGATCCCACCGCGCCTACGTTCACATCACGCCGCAAGTGGAGCAGATTGTAAGCAAGAGCGGTGTCCAGGAAGGCATGGTGCTGGTTTCGGCCATGCATATCACGGCGGGAGTCTATGTGAATGACAACGAGAGCGGACTCATCGAAGACATCGATCAATGGCTGGAAAAGCTGGCGCCCTTCCGCAAAAACTACAGACATCACGAGACCGGCGAAGACAACGGCGACTCGCACCTGAAGGCCCTGCTCATTCACCACGAGGTAATTGTTCCCGTCACCGCGGGCAAGCTTGACTTGGGTACCTGGCAGCGGATCTTCTATGCGGAATTTGACGGACAGCGGGACAAACGCGTGATCGTGAAGGTGATGGGCGAGTAGAGATTCAATATCTTGCGCCAAACGCGGGCAAAAATTGAGGGCGGAGCAGCGCCGCCCTCTTTTCCTTTCCCTGCATTCAGTCGCCCATAACTACGGGCGAATCACGATTCCCGCAGAGTACCGGAAATTGTTATTGGATGAACCTCCGTTGGCGTGGAACGACATCCAGTCAAACTGCGCCACGCGAAAGGCCAGGTGGGGCGAGAACTTGGCATCCACACCACCACCGAAAATCATGACGAAGGCGTTACCGCTCGCCGAGAGCCCAGTGAAACCAACAGAAGCGTGAGACCCGCCAAACAAGGCATGAGCAAAGGGAGTGAAGGTCTCATTGCCCCGGGCCGCGATGGTTGGGCCGAATGTGTAGGTGTAATTGCGGAAGTCCACGCCACCTTGCGATGTGTAGGCGCCACTGAAGTCCCCGGTGACTCCGAACCAGTGATTAAGGTTTCCGGTAAGAGCGGCGTTCCAGCCGTTCAGGGTAGTGCCGTCCAGCCGGGTGAGCTGGTACCCGCCAAAGATCTCCGCTTTGGGGAAATCCTGGGCCGCCGCCGATAACGACACCAGCAGGGCCAGGACGGTCACAGTCAAGAGTTTTCGCATCGATAGCACTCCTCTGCATTGATATATGCGTTGATGTCTTGGCTGGCGGGGTCACCGCTTCATCCCGACCGGCGCCCACAACAACGCCCGTGACGGAGACCTCGGCCTCCGAGCACACGGCTATTGAAATCTGTGAGTGAAGACCCAGCAAGTAACCGAAGAAATGGGCAGTGGCCTTCCGTAACGCCCCAGAGAATAGGTAAACGGCACAGTGAACTATTTTGCTTGAATCGCTGAGTGGCAACAAAACGAAACGGGTAGGGCGACTACGCTTCTCGGCCAGATGGCGGCGTCGATAAAACGAGATGGCTGGAAAAGCGATTGAGGGTGCGTGGCCGGAGGAATGACCATCGCACCCTCAAAAGAAACCACCTTGATCGGCCGGGTTTCTCTAATGCTTCACGTTCACGTCGGGATCGGCAGCAGCTTGTTGGCTTCCGACGCTTCGAATCTCATAGTGATAGGTAACGTACAGGGCATCGTCCACCACCGGCCCTGATGATCTGCATCCTCCGGCCGGCACCTCAAACTCGGCATCCTTAAACGGTGAACTTTCAAATTTGACGGTAAAAGCTTCACCAGTCGAATGCCACTCAATCTCGTCCCCGGATTCCTTACTTACATTGACCGCTTCGCAGTCCACATCGCAATCCTCGTAGATGTGTACGTGAACCCTGGCTGGATCCCTTTTCATGGCTCCTCCTTGAATGCTTGAATTGTCTAAGGGCCCCTCTCACACCTTAGTGCCGCGTAGTATAGCCTGAAACGCTGGGTTGGAGTGTAAGTGATCAAGGTCGGGCGTACTATTTACGACATTGACGGGAAGGCCCGCAGCCAAAGCTTTTTGAAGCCATTTGAGCGCGAGGCTCGTCTCTTCGAAGTGGTTGTGCACCAGGGCGCCGCGAAACAGCACACCCGGATTGTCGGGCGCGAATGCCGCCGCCTTCTGCAGCGCCGCCAGGGCTTCCGGTTTATTCTCAGTCATTGCCAGATACTCAGCCTTGAATGACCAGATGCGCCCGTCACGGCTGTTCACGCGCAGCTCGTCATCCGCCAGGCGAATGGCTTCCCGATACGCCTCGACCGCCTTCTCCCGTTTCCCCGGGACTTGATAACATGCGTCTCCCAGATTGCCCCAACTGAGCCAGCTGGTCTTGTCGAATTTCAGGCCTTCTTCATAGTTAGCTGCTGCCTGGTCGAATTTCCGCATGTAAAAATAGGCTGTGCCCAGGTTGTCATAAACCTCCACGGTCGGGCGAATGGCTATCGACTTCTCCAGCAGAGCGATGGCCTGCGGATACTTTCCCTGCACCACGTACATCGCTCCCAGGTTGGAATACCCCCGGAAATTGTCCGGGGCCAGGGTCACGACCTCCTGGTACATCTTGGCAGCGTCTTCGTATCGGCCTTCCTCCCGATAGAACAGTCCCAGCCAGCTGTATCCGGCCCAATACTGCGGCCTCAATTCAATGGCTTTCCGATAGGTGGCTTCGGCCTCGGCAGCGCGGTTGAGCTTCCGGTAGACTTCGGCCAGGCCACGGAAGGTGTCATCGTTAACGGGGTCAAGTGCCGTGGCTTTCTCGAACTGGGTAATGGCCTTCTCGTACTCTCCTCGGTCCCGGTACACGCTGCCCAGGCAGGCATAGCCGTCGGCCAGATCGGGCGCGTCGGCCACAGCCTTATCACAAGCTGTGCGTGCCTTTTCCAACCACTCGGCGTTTCCCAAACCCTCTCCGTAGCCGAGCCAGTAGGCCTTGCCAAGGCCGGCGTAGGCCTGACCATATTTTGGATCGAGAGTAAGGGCGCGGTTGAATGCGGAAATGGCATTCTCGATGTTTTCGTGCTTGTGATAGTCCAGCAGATATCCGCGACCGCGCAGATACTGGTCGTAGGCGGTGGGATCGCCGGTTCCATGAGCGGCCAGGACCACGCGTTCGTTGCCTTTGATCGACAAGCCCAGCATGTGAAGGACGCCATCGACCACCTGGTCTTCAACCGCGAAGGCGTCGCTGACGTCGGCGTCCACTGTATCGGCGCTCAACTGGCGGTTGGTTTCGGCATCCACGAGAGAATAATTCACGCGTACCTGGTTGCCTGAGCTGTGCAGGTTTCCCTCCAACACCAATCCCACGCCGAAGTTCTTGCGCGCCTGTTCGACACTGGTCACGCCTTCGGCGCGTATCTCGCTGGTCGCCACCACCTGCAGGGGATAATTACCGCTGAGCTGGGCCAGCTTGGCAGTCAGGGTTTCGGTCAGGCCGTCGCCAAAGGCCTTGCTGCTGGGATCATTGGTGGTGGGCGCGAAAGGCAGCACTGCCAACTGAACGGGCACTGAAGACTTAGTCAAGAGCAGCCCCGGACGGACCTTGTAATGGAGATAGACAGGAACCGAAAGCAGCAAGGCGGCCGCGAGGCCTGCTGCCCAGAGCCATTTCTTGCGCCGGGGACGCGTTTTTGGCAGGGGCACTGGCCGCGCCAGCCCACTGGAGGTCAATCCCTGGTGCACCTCGCGCAGCGCCTCCAACAGCTCTTGTGCACTGGCGTAGCGCTGCCCTGCATCTTTAGCCATCGCCTTGTTGACCACCGCCTCCAGCTCCCGGGAGACAGAGCGATTAAAAATGCGGATGGATGCCGGGGTTTCACCCCGGATGCGGTCGGTGGTCGCCACGAAGCTGCCGGCGAGAAAGGGGTGCTGTCCGGTCAGGACTTCGTAGAAGACCACGCCCAATGAAAAAATGTCAGCCCGGCCGTCCGGGGCCTGCTCCAGCAGAACTTCCGGCGACATATAGGCAGGCGTGCCGGCAAAAGTGCCGGAGCGGTCCACGGTCGAGCTCTGGTCGGAACGCGGCAAGTGCTTGGCCACGCCGAAGTCCAGTATCTTGACCTGGCCGGTGGTGGTAAGCATGATGTTTTCCGGCTTGATGTCACAGTGAACGATGCCATGCCTGTGCGCTGACACCAGCGCTTCCGCACACTGAACTGCAATCGCAAAAAACTCATCCAGCGACAGGGGCTGCCGCAGCCGCTGGCGCAAGTTCTGGCCTTCCACATACTCCAGAATCAGGAATATCTCGCCACGCTCCTCCAGAACGTCATAGACAGCCGCTACATGAGCGTCGCCGAAGCGGGATGCGCGCTCTGCTTCCTCCAGGAAGCGGTGGCGGTATAGGGAATCAGCACGTAGGGAAGGCGCGAGGCGTTTAAGGGCAACAGTGCGCTTGAGCTTGGTGTCCTCGGCGCTGTAAACCTCGCCCATCCCTCCTTTGCCGAGCCGTTCTCCAATGCGAAAACGTCCCACCACCTTGCCACACAGGGAATCTTGGGGCTGAGTCGAACTTGCGAGAGTGGGCTGAAACTCCGCCATAGGGCCTACAAAATTCAGAATTGGAGGACAGCGTCCCGAGGCTTTTGGGACAGTTCTGCTGGGCCGCCGTTGGGCAATCTTACTCCTGGGCCAGAGAGCGGGCAATCGTTGCTGCGCTTTGCGGGGATTCGCGAGTCGACACTAAGACGAGTCAAGAGACTGGATGACGGACGGTCGGCAGAAGTGACCTCAGGTCGGCATGCGTCCGCTAGATCGACGCATGAGATCTTCAAGGCTTCAGTCAGTTACGTAACTTCCCTCATCTTGGACTTGCGGCCCCTGGCGTGCATGCCTTCGGCCGTCCAGCTGCTCCCGGTTATCGGCCCATGCTCCTAGGAGACCCTCGATGCTGCATAAGTGCGCAAATCCCGCCTGTCCCATTCCGTTCCGTAGCCTCAGCGTCGGCAAGCTGTCTCTTCTGGAGACCGACAACTTCGAAACCATGACCTCGGGGACCCGGGGTCGAAGGGGGCGTTCCCTTCGCCGCATGGAGCGCTACTGGCTATGCGATGGTTGTTCCTCCGTACTTACCCTGGCGTTTGAACGAGGGAAAGGAATGGTGACGGTTCCGCTTCCCGCCCGGCACCGCTCCGTGCCTTCAGTGCATCTGACGGAAATGCAGCGGACGATGACCGCGTATCCCGGGGAGTTGAAAGGTGCCTTATGAATCACTTTAGAACTCATCTGTGTGCGATCTGCGGAGAAGAGCGCTCGGCCAACCAGCCCCGTTTCCTGTTAGCGGAGAACACCTGGGAGGACAAACTGACGATTCTGCAGTGGAATGAGCAGATGGCCTCGCGGGCAGGCATTCAGGTAGCTTGCGGCATCGACCATGTCGAGGAACTGGTAATTCACTGGATGACGACGGGGAGTCTTGACTATCCCTTCGCGCGAACCGCCCTGGGGGCGAACGGCTGGCGGCGCGCTACAATTTCAGGCGGCCGGGTTGACATGAGCGGCGCCTGCCCAATCGGAGAACTGGCTGTCCATCGCGAAAGTCTGGAACGGGTGCTGGCCGAAAACCCGGAATCTCTGAAGGTCATTCTGGATGCGCTGCTCGACGCCCTGCGTCAGGAGATCCCCATGGAAGCGGAACCGGTTTTGCGACGGGAATCGGAACGAAAAGAAGAAGAAGAAGAAGAAAAAGAACTGTGTGCAGTTTCTACTGAGCCTGAATTCTAGATTCGGCTGATTTGCTTCAAGCTTAACGTTGCTTGTGTGGGTCGGACACTCTTGTCCGACGCTTTTGGAGTTGTTCTTCCTTTGGCTTTGTTTTTCCTTTGTGGTTGTCCTTTCTGTTAGTGATCTCGGTTGCCTGGTTACAAAGCCCCGATTTACTTAAACACTCAAAGCTCCAAGTCAAAGGCGGCGGACAGGAGTGTCCGCCCCACACAAGCTCGGCCGTGTCAGCCCTGACACGATGTCGTCGAATACCCACGTTTGCCTAAATCTAAGTGATGTTTAATCAATAACATACGTACGGCCATTCACCCGCTACATACGGGCTGTCCGAATGGAGGCAAATATGGAACTCGTATTCACGACCGTCGCAGTCATCGGGGGCATGACCTTCTCGCTTGCTGTCGCAATCCTTGTGGAAGAGCTGATCTTCGGCAAGGTGCTCTGCGCGTTTTTCGCTCCTCGGGCGCCACAGCCCAAGGCGGCCGTCCAGCGCTAGGCCTCGAGTAGTCGTGACAAATTGGAACCTTTGCCGGCGGGCGCAGGTCAATGTTCGTAGGGCCCTTTGCTTTTAGGGGGCGAGGGGTCTGGGGCTGAATGCTAAACGGACGAACCCAGAGAGTACCAAGTGCAGAGTCCAGAGCCATGCGCTATGCAGTTTATAATTCGCCCATCAATCCCCTCATCAATTTGCGCATCCCAGGCATGCTCACGCCACTCTTTTCGAGGTTTTTCATCTCCGTTCTGTTTGTGTTGCTCTTCGTCGTCTCGGGAAACGCGCAGAACTGGGCCGGTGCGGAAGGGCTGCTGGCAGGAAAGATCGTGGCTGCCTCCGGCCCGAAGACGATGGTCCTGGAAGTGTTGAATCACTCGTCGCTCAGTGCAGCCGTAACCGACGACATCCGTCGCAATCTTCTGACCCAATTGGCCGTCCTAGGCGTTCGTTTCGTTGCCCCCGAACAGGCGGCCGCAAACGTGCGGGTCTCACTCTCCGAGGACATGCAAAGCTACGTCTGGGTCGCAGAGATTCGCCAGGGTTCGAATGCACCTTCGGTGGTGATGGTTTCCCTGCCGCGATCTGCCGTGCTGACCGTCGAACCTGCGGCCTCGGCGATGGTACTCCGCGGGGTTTCATTGTGGTCGCAGCCGGAACGCATTCTGGATGTTACGGTCATCGATGACAATCCTGCACGCATGCTGGTGTTGGACGCAAACGGGGTGACGTCTTACCGGATGCAGGACAACCGCTGGCTGCTGGAGCAATCCGTTCCCGTCGCCCATTCACGACCGTGGCCGCGCGATCTGCGCGGAAGGCTGGTACTGCGCAGGGACAAAGATCATCTTTTTGATGCCTACCTGCCCGGCGTCTATTGTCGAGGACTGACGGGCCCGCCGCCGGCAATGACATGTTTCGAGAGCAGTGATCCCTGGCCGATCGGGACGGACCTGTTCAGCTTGAATGCGTCTTTTACCTCCTCGCGAAATTTTTTCAGTGGCGTACTCTCACCCGGAGTAGGCAACCAAACGACGGCGCCCCCCTTTTACTCGGCGGCGGCCGTTCCCCGCGAACACTCCACCTGGTGGCTGCTGGCCGCAGTGGATGAGAAAGTCCATCTGCTCGACGGCGTCACCGATCAAGTGGCGGAAAAACTGGGTTGGGGCAGTGACATCGCCAGCCTGCGCAGCGGCTGTGGGTCGGGCTGGCAGGTTCTGGCAACTGGAGCGGGTGCGGGGAGGAGCGATGCGGTACAAGCTTTCGAAGTCGCTGGTCGGGAACCTATCGCCGTGAGCACGCCCTTCGAGGTAAGCGGCGCGGTCACCGCCTTGTGGACAGAATCCGGCGCAAACGGCGTCGTGGCGGTTGTGCACAATTCGGAAACGGGGGGATATGAGGCCTTCCGCCTTACTCTTACTTGCGGCCGTTAGTCTGTGTCTTGCGGTCGCGGCGCCGGCCCGCACCCGTCCGCACTACGGTGGAAACCTTCGCCTGGCTATAGGGGAAGCCCCTATATCGGTCGATCCCGCCGACGTCAGCCCCGCGGGGAAGTCGATGCCTCCCAGTCTCTCGCGGCTGATCTTTGACACGCTGGTCACGCTGGACGCGCGCGGCCAGGCTCAACCCGCCCTCTCACCTTCATGGCAAGTCGATCCCGGCAATCAACGCTGGCTGTTCAGCATCCGCCGCGGAGTGGCATTTCATGATGGGACCGGGGTGAGCTCTGATGCGGTCGCGGCTTCCCTGCGCGCCGCTAATCCCAACTGGAAAGTCTTCGCCACCGGAGAAGCGGTCATCGTCGAGTGCGACGCCCCGACTCCGGACCTGCCTGCGGTCCTGGCCCTGGCGCGCTACGGCATCGCCAAACGCACTGGTGGGAAGGTTGTTGGCAGTGGACCATTTGCGATCAACCGCTGGGACGCGGGGAAGAAGCTCGTACTGACTGCCCGTGACGATTACTGGGGTGGCCGCGCGTTTGTGGACTCCATTGAGATCGAAATGGGCAAGAGCTTCCGCGAACAGACGATCGCGCTCGATCTGGCCAAGGCTGACATCGTGCAAATCGCGCCGGACCAGACGCGTCACGCGGTTCTGGAGGGCCGCCGTGTGTTGAGCTCAGCTCCCACGGAATGGATGGCACTGGTCTTCAGCCGCGATGTCCCGTCCGCGCAGGATGGGAAATTGCGCGAAGCGTTGGGGCTCAGCATCGATCGCGACGCAATGAACAACGTTCTGTTGCAAGGCGGAGGAGAGCCCGCCGGCACGTTCCTGCCCAACTGGATGACCGGCTATGCGTTCCTTTTTCCTACGGCCGTCGATCTGCAGCGTGCGCGCCAGGCGCGGAACGCAGTTCAGCAGGCGCCGGTGTGGACGCTGGCCTGCGATGGATCAGATCCGCTGGCGCGAGTGATCACGGAAAGAATTGCGCTGAACGCGCGCGATGCCGGACTCACGCTTCAAACTACAACCTCGGCGGTCGCGGACATAAGACTGGTCCGCATGCCGCTGCCTTCGCTCGATGCGTGGGTTGCGCTCGGTGAGTTTGCCGGCAGCCTCGGGCTGCCCCAGCCTAAATTCGACGTTGATCGCCTTCAGCAGAGTGCAAACGCTTCCACGGAGTATGCAGCGGAGAGTGCTCTGCTGCAATCGCAGCGAGTGATTCCCCTGCTGCATTTGCGAACTGCGGTTGCGCTAAGCGCAAACGTAATGGGTTGGCAGGAAGATCCAGACGGCAGCTGGCATTTGCAGAACGTCTGGCTGGAAACGGGGAAACCTTGAGCTTTCGCCGCAAACTTTTACTGGTGTTCGCGCTGACGGTTTTTCTTTGCGTGGGCGCAGTCTCCTGGATCGTGTCCACGGTGACCCGGCGCGCCTTCGAGCGGGCGAGCGAAGATCAGACGACGGCGCTGATCGCCCAATTTCGCCGCGAGTTCAGCCGGCGGGGAGAAGAGGTGGCCCACCGGGTGGAAACCATCGCTGGCAGTGAGACCGCGACCCGCATGGCGCTTGCGGTAAGCCGTGGTTCCACGGATTACAGTGCCTACGTGAATGAGGCCAAGGCTCTGGCTGACAACCAGCAACTGGACTTTCTGGAGTTCGTGGACAGCAGCGGCACCATTCTCTCGTCGGCGCAGTGGCCAGCGAAGTTCGGCTATAAGGAGGGATCGCTGCCTGCGGGAGCATCACCAGGAGGCGCTTTTCTCCGGCAGGAGGACCTCCCCGACGGCGCTGCCCTGAGCCTTTCCGCTATCCGGCAAGTCGAGATCGGCGAAAAGCCCATCTATGTGATCGGCGGTCGTCGGCTCGACCAGGAGTTCATGGCCAGCCTCGAACTCCCGGCCGGAATGCGGGCCATGCTTTATCGCAACCTGGCCAAGGGCTTCTCTGCGCCTCTACTGGTCGGACCATCGGGTAACGCGCAGCAACTGGCACCGCTGATTGAGCAAGTCCAGCAGCATCAGCAGGAAGCCACGGCACTCCTTCATTGGTCAGGCGATGCGGCAGACGATGAGAGTGTCCACGCCATCCCACTGAACGGCCTGGATAACCAGTTACTGGGAATTCTGCTGGTGGGCAACACGCGGCGTCCGTACGTTGAGCTGCGCAATCGCATACGCTCGGCCGCCATGCTGGCGGGCAGCGTCGGCATTGTTCTCGCCATCCTGTTCAGCGGATGGGCCTCCTCCCGGGTCACCCGCCCGGTCGAGCAACTGGCGGAAGCGGCGCGAGAAGTGGCGGCGGGAAACTGGAACACGCGGGTTCCAGTGGATTCGTCAGACGAACTGGGGGCCTTGGCTGAATCCTTCAACCGCATGACGGAAGAGTTGCTACAGCAACGGGAACGCTTAGTACAGGCCGAGCGGGTCGCTGCCTGGCGCGAGTTGGCACGGCGCTTGGCGCACGAGCTCAAGAATCCGTTGTTCCCCCTGCAATTGACGGTGGAGAACCTGGTGCGGGCACGGCAGCAGAGTCCGGAGCAGTTCGATGAAATTTTTCCCGAGAGCTCCGCCACGCTGCTGGCGGAGATTGCGAACCTGAAAACCATCATCTCGCGGTTCAGCGAATTTTCCCGCATGCCGCAGCCTCAATTTCAGCGGGTGCAGGTGAACGAGGTCGTACAGAATGTGGCGCGCCTACTGCAGGCGCAGTTGCAATCACCGAAGCATTCTCCGATTGAATGCCGGCTTGAACTGGCAGAGGATCTCGCATCAATAGCGGCGGACCCGGAACTGCTGCACCGGGCCTTCTCCAATCTCGCGTTGAATGCGATGGATGCCATGCCTCAGGGCGGGACACTCAGCTTACGCACGCGCCAGAGCAGCGACCGGGTGGTGGTTGAGATTGCCGACACCGGCGCTGGCCTTACCGCGGAAGAATGCGAGCGCCTGTTCACGCCCTATTACACCAGCAAGGCGCATGGCACCGGACTTGGACTGGCCATCGTGCAATCCATCATCAGCGATCATGGCGGCAGGATTGGCGTGCACAGCGAGCCGGGACGAGGAACAGCGTTTATGATCGAGCTGCCGGACAATCTGGACAAGCTGGCCGCGGCGGGCTAAGGAGCTATCGGTGCCCCAGAAAGCACATCTACTGATCGTTGACGACGAAGCCAACACTCTGGCCTCGCTCTCGCGTGCATTCCGTCTCGCCGGTCATGAGGCCACGGTGTGCGACAACGCCGCCAAGGCCCTGGAACTGGCTCGGTCTCAAGCTTTCGACTTGATCATCTCGGACGTAGTCATGCCGGGCAAAGATGGACTTTCGCTGCTGGAAGACTTGAAGTCCCAGGGGGTCACGACTCCGGTGGTCATGATGTCAGGGCAGGCGCACATCGATATGGCGGTGCGGGCCACGCGCCTGGGGGCGCTCGACTTCCTGGAAAAACCAATCTCCACGGAAAAGTTGCTGCTCACGGTGGAGAACGCGCTCAAACTGCAACGGCTGGAATCCGAGAACCGGCAGCTCCGGCAACGCGTGGGCAAACACGAGATCGTCTGGACCGGCGAAACCATGAAGAAGTTGATGGCCCAGATCGAAAAGGTGGCGGCGAGCGAAACCCGGGTCTGTATTCTGGGCGAGACCGGCACCGGCAAGGAGTTAGTGGCGCGCACTCTGCATGAACGGAGTCCGCGCGCTTCTGGCCCATTCGTCACGTTAAACTGCGCTGCGGTCCCGGCCGAACTGATCGAGTCTGAACTATTCGGTCACGAGAAAGGTTCTTTCACAGGCGCTGCCGGCCGCCACATCGGCAAGTTCGAACAGGCAGAACGAGGAACGATTTTCCTCGACGAAATCGGAGACATGCCCCTGCCCATGCAGGCCAAGCTGCTGCGGGTACTGGAAGAAGGCGAGGTCGAGCGCATCGGCGCCGACAAGCCCACCCGGGTGGATGTGCGAGTCGTCGTGGCAACCCATCGCAACCTGGAAGCTCTGGTGCGCGAGGGGAAATTCCGGCAGGACCTCTTTCACCGGGTTTACGTCTTTCCCATTCTGCTGCCGCCGCTGCGGGAGCGAAAAGAGGACATCACCGTCCTGGTGCAGCATTTCGCGGAACAAGTCTGCGCCCAAAATAACTGGAAACCCATGCCCTTCAGTCCGATGGCGATTCAGGACCTACAAGCATATGGCTGGCCGGGCAACGTTCGCGAACTGCGCAATATGGTGGAACGGCTGATCCTGCTGGCGACCGAAGGCGAAGTAACCGGGGACACCGTCGAGATGGCGTTACCCCGCGGGCTTACACCTCCAACCTCCCTGGCCGGCTCGGGCACCCTGGCGGAACGGGCTCAGGCCTTTGAGCGGGAAGTTATCCTGTCCGAGCTGAAACGCAGCCACTTTCACGTCACCAACGCCGCCAAGGCCCTGGGCCTGGAGCGTAGCCACTTATACAAAAAAGCGGAGCAATTGGGCGTCGATCTGCGGTCTTTGCGCAACGAACCGGCGGAATGAGTCGAATCCAGCCTGAATTCAAATCACCGATAGGGGCGATCCGAAAATACAGGACAAACTGTATTGGCTCGCGGTGGGCTTCAGTATAGACTGCTTGGTAATCTAGAATAGTGTATGAAAGGCGCGACCAGCAAGGGTTTCCGCCGCCAGCCCTACTGTGTTCGCTCGTAACTTTGTCGTCTGTAAAGGGCAAAGTTTCGCAACGAAGCACGCGAATCAGCAAGAATTACACTGCAAAAGTTTTCCACAGGCGGCTAACGCGTTGGAAGGGCGGCGCATCCGCGTTTGGCAACTGTGATGCTTATATAGGGCATCCAGGGAAGTTTTGTCCGTTGAACCAGGTAAATTCTGGGGAGGCAGGTTATGGGTGCATTCCGGATATTCATTGCTGACGACCACGAAGTGGTACGCAAGGGTCTGTGCGCCCTGCTGCAGGCAGAGCCGGGATGGGAGATTTGCGGCGAAGCTGCGGACGGGCGTGAGGCGGTCGAGAAGGTCCGTGAATTGAAGCCGGACGCCATCATCCTCGATATTGGCATGCCTGGCCTGAATGGTCTGGAAGCGACCCGGCAGATCATGAAAGACGACCCCCGAGCCAAAGTGCTCATCCTGACCTTCCATGACTCCGACCAGGTAGTGAGAGACGTCCTGAATGCCGGCGCCCGAGGATTCCTCCTTAAATCCGATGCTGCCCGCGATCTGGTAGTAGCGGTCGAAGCTCTCAAGCGCGACAAAACGTACTTTACTTCCAAAGTCGCAGCCATGGTGCTGAACGGTTATCTGAACGGCGGAACCAAGGCGGCCGCCGTTTCTCTGGGACGCGACCGGCTTACTCCGCGCGAGCGCGAAGTTGTGCAACTGCTTGCGGAGGGTAAGAGCACGAAAGAGGTCGCGGTTGCGCTGGGCCTGAGCGTGAAGACGGCGGAGACTCACCGTTCGAATATCATGCGCAAGCTGCAGCTGCATTCGGTCAGCGATCTGGTGCTGTACGCGGTCCGAAACAATATCGTTCACGTGGTCCAACCTACGATTGAGTAGGGCGTCAGGTTCTCTGGGTCACGTCGGCGCACGACAGAGAGTGTCGCAATAGTGGCTGGAATCGTATTCGCGTTTCGCGTCTGGGCCCGGCCCAGAGTGCGGCGCACACAACTTCAGGATCGGTTCCGGGTTCATCCTGTACAGCAAGTTACTGAAACCAGTACAGGGTGCACCGGATAGACCCTGATCGCTTCTGCACCTAGTCTTATCGTCGTTATGAAAACCGATTTGCGAGGGTCAACCTTAGACCCGGGAGGCAGACGCGTGACGAACCAGAAATTTTCTACGGCAATGAGCCCTGATTTGAACAGTACCATCCGATCCAGTACCGACCTTGAGCTGGTAAAGCGCGCCCAGCAAGGGGACTCTGAGGCTTTTGCCGCCCTGTTCCACGCCCACAAGGCCAGGATCTATTCTATTTGCCTGCGCATGACCAACAATGCGGGGCAGGCTGAAGATCTCACCCAGGACGCATTTCTGCAGGTGTTCCGGAAACTATCCACCTTTAAGGGAAACTCAGCTCTGTCCACCTGGCTGTATCGCATTGCGGTTAATACTGTGCTGATGCACTTCCGGAAGAAGGCCCTGAAGCAGATCTCGCTGGACGAGCCTTCAAGCCATGATGCCAAGATGGTGCGTCGCGAATACGGCAGCCGCGATGGCCGCCTGTCGGGATCGGTGGACCGCATCACACTGACCCGCGCCATCAAAGATCTGCCCGCCGGCTACAGGACCATCTTCCTGCTGCATGAGGTAGAGGGTTACGAGCACCAGGAGATAGCAAAGATATTGGACTGCTCGGTGGGAAATTCCAAGTCGCAACTCCACAAGGCGAAACTTCGGATTCGTGAATTCCTGGCACAGGGTAAGAACGAAATAGTGGTCGAAGCGCAGGAGGCAACAACCCAGGCGAATCCGTCCCCTTCGCGCCAGCGCAAAGCCCCGCGTTCGGAACTTGGTTTCGCTGAAGCTGTCTAGATTAGTGTCATAGCTTTGAATGCAGGCGCCAGCGTGCCGCTCGCGCCTGCATCGCGTTTAGCGCTGGCCCCATTTCAGCTTGGTGCGAAGCACGTCGAAGAATGTTCCCTGGGTGTGCAGCAGCGTAACCTGGTGCTCCGACTTGCGACAAAGCACGCGGTCCCCATCCATCATGGGCATGCCAATCTGGCCGTCGATGCTGAGATAGGCTTCATCCTCTCCGGTCTTTACCACAATCTCGATTTCCGACGTATCGCGGACCACCAGCGGACGATGAGTAAGCGAGTGGGCGGAGACCGGCGTAACTACAAACGCATCCACCGAAGGCATCAAGATGGGACCGCCCGCGGCCAGCGAGTAAGCGGTCGAGCCGGTCGCAGTGGAGACAATCAGACTGTCCGCCTGGTAGCTGGAAACAAACAATCGGTCAATATAGACGTCGCAATGATTCAAGCGGGCGATGGTGCCTTTGCCGACCACCACATCGTTGAGCGCGTCGTAACTGGCGATGGAGACGTTTTTTCGCAGCACATCGCAATGCACCATGGACCGCGTGTCCAGGTTGCAGCAATTCTGCTCAATATTCTGCAGCGTGGCGTATAAGTTTTCCAACGGCACTTCAGTCAGGAATCCAAGCGAGCCCAGGTTGATGCCGAGCACCGGGATGCCTGCCTTGGACAGGGCCCGGGCTGCCGAAAGCAGCGTGCCGTCCCCCCCTAGCACCACAACGAAGTTCAGCGGTCGGGAAGCCATTTGCTCTCGGGCCAGGACTTCTACGCCCGGAGCATAGGGCGCGGTCTCCGCATCAACCACAATCTGGTATTGGTGCTCGCGAAACCAGGCCAGCAGGGGTGGAACGACGTCCGCCAGTTCCGCTTTGCCGGGCTTGGAGATGATGCCGGCAAACTTGTTTGTGGAGACCGCATTCCTGGTTGCCATGGTGAAAGTCGAATTGTACAGAAATTCCGGAGAAAAGCTTAACCACCGAGGACACGGAGGACGCAGAGTAAAACCTAGAATTGTCCGTACAACAGAAATTCGCGATTTCCTTCTCCACCCAATATGGGAGATTCGATCACGTTTGTCTGCGTGCATCCCAGGGCAAGCAACGCGTGGCGAACTTTTTCGACCGTAGCTTTTTGCACCACCGGATCGCGTACGATGCCTCCCTTCCCTACTTGCTCGCGGCCTGCTTCGAACTGTGGCTTGACCAGAACGACGATCTGCCGGCCACGACGCTCATCCGGCTGAGGGAAGGCGGCGGCGATCACCGCGGGCAGAACCAGAGTCGCTGAGATGAACGAGACATCCATTACCACCAGATCCACAACTTCGCCAACCTGTTGCGGCGTGAGATAACGGGCGTTGGTCTTTTCCAGCAGGCGCACGCGAGGGTCCTGACGGAGACGAAAATCGATCTGGCCGTGGCCGGTATCGACGGCAATGACCCGCCCCGCTCCGCGCTGCAGGAGACAATCGGTAAATCCTCCGGTTGACGTGCCCACGTCGAGACAAGTCCTGCCGGCGACATCAATCTGCCAGTGCTTGAGTGCTTCCTCCAGTTTGAGACCGCCGCGGCTCACGTACTTGAGTTCTTCTCCAAGCAGGCGAACGTCCGCCGAGGCCTCCACCCCTGCTCCCGCCTTTTCGACTTTTTGTCCGTTGACCAGCACTTTGCCGGCGAGGATCAGACCCTGGGCACGTTCCCGCGAGCTTGCGACGCCACGTTCGAGGAGTAATTTGTCCAGCCGTACTTTCAAAACAAGACTCCCGACTTCTCAGCCCCGGTGCAACCAAAGCGGTTTGAGCACCCGCTTAGGTGCAAGATGCAGAAAGCCCTCGCAACAAACAACTTAACAGTGTAGTTTTCCGGTTTCCCACAGAATTTTCCACAGCGATGTTGAAAAGTCGAGAGGATGGAGAGGCTGGCAGCGCCCTAATTCAGCACTCTTGGCGCCCTTTGCGGCCTTCTTTGCGACCTTTGCGGTTCCAGATTCTCAGAACGATTTAGGCGAAATCAAACCCTTTACCGCAGAGGAGAGGGTCCGCAAAGCTAAGACTGGAGAGTTGGCTGCGTCGCAGCGCGCTAGCCAGCGACTTCTTCCAGAAGTTTCTGGTCGATATCGAAATTGGAGTGTACGCTCTGCACGTCGTCGTGCTCTTCGAGCGCTTCCATGAGCCGGATCATTTGGGTCGCGGCCGGCCCTTCCAGCTTGATGTAGTTTTGCGGAATCATCGCCACGCTGGACGATGCTGGTTCAATCCCGGCCTTCTTCACCGCTTCGAGAACCGCCTCATAGGTCGCAGGCTCGGAAAGCACTTCCCAGTTGTCGCCATCATCGCGTAAATCCTCGGCGCCAGCTTCAAGCACAATGCCCATCAAATCGTCTTCTTTGGCTGCTGCCTTGGGAATGACGATGTCGCCCTTCTTGTGAAACATCCAGGACACCGCGCCTGCCTCCGCCATATTGCCGCCATTCTTACCAAAGGCATGTCGGATTTCGCTTACCGTGCGATTGCGATTGTCGGTATTGATATCGAGCAGGATCGCCACGCCGCCCGGGCCATAGCCCTCCAGCGAGAACTCCTCGTAGGTGGCGCCGGGAAGCTCACCGGTGCCGCGCTGGATGGCCCGCTTGATGTTGTCGGCGGGCATGTTCTCGGCTTTGGCCGCGACGATGGCGCCGCGCAGACGCGGGTTGGTATCAGGATCTCCACCGTTTTTGGCGGCAATGGAAATTTCCTTGATCAGGCGGGTGAAGATCTTGCCCCGCTTGGCATCCAGGGCGCCCTTTTTATGCTTGATGGTGGCCCATTTTGAATGGCCGGACATGAAAATACCTCGTATCTAATAGTCTTTAATGGCGCGGAACTGGCCCGTCGAGGAGATCAACGGATTGCCTCAAATGAATGCTGCCGAACGAAAAATTATAGCATGGGACCCTGAACCCGGGCCTGCCGGGCTTTATAGGCATACAGCACGGCCAGCAATGGCGGAGCCAGCAGCACACCCCAGAACGGAATCACGATGCCCAGCACGATCGGCGCCAGGATGGAAGCCCACACCGGCACCTTGGCCGTGCGCTTCATCAGGTAAGGCTGCAATAGAAAACCATCCACGAGGGCGATCACCGCGTACAGCATCAGAACATAGAGTGGATGCTCCCAGTCTCCCCATTTGAACATGGCGGTCAGGGCGGGACCGATGACTCCGAGCACGGCTCCGATCTGGGGCACGAACTGGAACGCGGCGCCCAGCAACGCCCACAACGGCGCCCAGGGCACACCGATAATGAGCAACCCGACCAGCCACAGCAGGCCGACCGCCAAAGAATCCTGTAGCTGTGCCACCAGCCAGTTTTTCAGCGCGCCGCCGGTGACTCGAAAGTGTTCCCCGAAATCCACATGGGTGAGATGCTCCCGCGGGCGACGATGATAGCCCGGCGCACAACCCGGAAGCGAATTGTCTTGTCTTTCTTTGGGTCCCTTGCGCCGTTTCTTTGCGTTCCTTGCGGAAGAAGCTCAACCGCAAAGCTGGCAAAGACTTCCGACGGGTCGTCAACCTTGTTCCCTGTCATTCGTCCATACTCTTAGCACGAAATATCCATAGGTCGAAATCCAGAGAGAGGGCGTGTGGACACGGTCCTGACGACAGCCTTGACTTCGCCCGCAACTGAAGTAGCCCAAGAGATCTCGGCGGACAGGTTCGACGACATCATGCGCCGGCACCAGCGGCGCGTGTACCGTGTGATCTACTTACTGGTGCGAGATGCCGACACCGCCGACACGCTCACCCAGGAGTGCTTCCTGCGCGCCTACCAGAAGCGCACCAGCTTCCGGGGCGAGAGCAAGGTGGAGACCTGGATCCTGCGCATCGCGGTCAACCTGGTGCGGGACCAGGGCAAGAGCCGCCGGGCTTCGTTCTGGAAGAGGCTGGTGGGCCTGGATGATGGCGAAAGTCCTGGCGCCGAGCCCAGGCAATTTCCCGCGCGGGAGCCCTCGGCGGAACGCACCTTGCTGGCGCGCGAAGAGTTGGAAGCCGTGTGGAATGCCCTGTCTTCGCTTTCGTCGCAGCAGCGTACCATTTTCATCCTGCGCTACGAGGAGGAAATGCCGCTGGCGCAGATCGCGGAACTGCTGGAAGTCAAGATAGGCACGGTGAAAACGCAACTGTCGCGTGCGACCGGAAAGTTGCGGGAGATGAAGGAGAGACAATGGAGATAATTCGACATCTGAGCAACGAGGAATTGACGGACCTGGTGATCGAGAGCGACCAGCAAGCGCTGCGGCCGACCCTCGAGGCCCTGCCCGACCGGGCCCGCACCTCGGCGGAGCAACCCGAGGAATTCTGGCAAGAGCAGCGGGCTCTTATCTGGTCACGTATTTCTTCCCTGGAGCGCCATCCCCAGAGCCGGGCGGTTCGCCGGTCCCTCCTGCTGGCAGGGTCGGCGGTGGCGGCGATGGTCTTACTGGCATTGATGCTGGATCGGCCTTCTTCTATTCCGCCCCCCCAGGCTCAGGTTGATCCTGACCATGAATTGCTAATGGCGGTGGAGCGCGCGGTACAAAACAACGGACCGGCAGCGCTCGATCCTGCCGCCCTTCTGGCCGAGGAGATGGTCCAGGAGCTGCCGGCGGCACATTCCCCGATTCGCAAGAAGGAGCCGATTCATGAAAATTAAATACTCACGCGTATTGGCATTGCTGCTCTTCCCCCTCTCGCTGCTGGCACAGAGTAGCCGGACAGCCACGTCGTCCACGGTCGCGGGGACCCTTCGAACCAGGGCCACCTTCGTTTACCACGGCGAACTGGGAAAGTGGTGGCAGAACTCCGACGTTGCCAAGAAGTTGCAACTCAGCGATGGTCAAATTTCTCAGCTCGATCAGACCTTCTACGACCACAAGGTGAAGCTGATCGACTACGGCGCCGAAATGGAGAAGCAGGACCTGAAACTGCAGTCATTGCTTGATGCTGACGTCCCCAACGAGGGACAGGTCGAAGCCCAGGTAGACCAGGTGCTGACCGCGCGCGGCAAGCTGGAACGCGAATTCACCATGATGAATCTCGATCTGCGCAAAGTGCTCTCGCTCGATCAGTGGCGGCAATTGAAGTCGATCCGTGGCCAGAGCGGGGCATTTGGCGGCGGCGACAGAATATTCTTTCGCAAGGTGCTGCCTCCCGGCGCAGGGCCCTCGCTCATGACTCAGCCGCCAGGCGAAGTCCCGGTGCCTCCTCTTCCTCCGCTTCCGGAAGACATGTACTGAAATCGAGAGATTTTCCGCCGCCGCCCGTGTAATGCTTTTCAGCAACACGGGCGGCGTTTTCTTCGTGTTAGACTTTCAAATGAGCCTCATCTCCGAGGAAACCAGATGAAATTTGGCGTCATCATTTTCCCAGGATCCAACTGCGACCATGACGCGTATTGGACGATCCAACAGGTGGCCCGCCAGCCGGTGACTTTCCTGTGGCACGAGTCCCACAATCTGGAGAACTGCGACGCCATCATCGTGCCTGGCGGATTCTCTTATGGCGACTACCTGCGCACGGGGGCGATCGCGAAATTCTCTCCGGTGATGGAGTCGGTGCGGACTTTCGCGGCCGGGGGCGGGTTGGTGCTCGGGATATGCAACGGCTTCCAGATTCTGTGCGAGTCCGGCCTGTTGCCGGGAGCGTTGATGCGGAACGTGGGGCTGAAGTACGTGTGCAAACCGGTGCAGGTGCGGGTGGAGAATGCAGACACGCCTTTCACCGGCGCTTGCCGCCAGGGTGAAGTGCTGACCATTCCCATCGGCCACATGGAAGGCAACTATTTCTGCGACCAAGCAACTCTGGCCCAGTTGAAGAGCAACCAACAGATTGTGTTTCGTTATTGCTCGCCCGCGGGCGAGATTACCCCCGAGGCCAACCCTAACGGATCTCTGGAAAACATTGCCGGAATCTGCAGTCCGGGCCGGAACGTCCTGGGGATGATGCCCCACCCGGAACGCTCCAGCGAGCCCGAACTGGGAGGGACCGAGGGCTTCAAAATCTTCGAATCCATGGTCGGAGCCATGGCAGTGAAATAACGCGTTCCTGCGAGTGGCTATTTGGGGGTACCCGCATCCAATCCACTGGAGAGGTGGCGCGCAACTTTCGCTTGAAGTAGGGTTTTAACAGAAGACTCCAGAAATATTCCATGACAGTCCACCAACCTGTGGCCACACCTCTGGTTCACCTGAAGGCTGATGTCCAACTGGCAAGAATTCCAGGGATGGCGGCGACACTCCTTCTTTTGCTGCTGACCTTCTGTACCGTGCGGCCGGCGGCGGCGCAGGACATCCCCAGGGTGCAGGTTTTCGCCGGCTATTCTTACACCCGGTTTGATAGCCCTTCATTCGGTTTCTCTAAGCCGTCCGGCCTGAACGGGTACAATTTTTCACCTGCCTTCAACTTGATCCGTGGATTCGGCGTGGCGGCGGAAGTAAGCGGACAATACGGTTCGAACCTCAACCTGCGCGATATCGCCGTGGGCCCACAGTTCCTCTACCCTAAGGGCAAGACGCTTTTCTTCGGACACGTTCTCATTGGCAGCGTCCGATCTCTGGTGCGCGTGGGGAACAACGAAGAAGACACGGATCGAGCCGTGGCCCTGGGGGGAGGCATGGATTTCGATCTCTCTTCTCGCTTCTCGGTGCGCGTATTTCAGGTGGACTATCTGCACACCAGTTTGTTTTCGGAGACGCAGAACAATTTGCGCTTTTCGACCGGGCTGGTATATCGCTGGGGCGCGATCAAGAAGGGGCACCGGGCGCCCACATTGACTCCGTAGTCGGGCCGCTCCCCGGTGCGCGAATTTTTTGGAAGGGACTTGATGATACTGATCCGACGGGCGGGCTGGCTCAGCACGGTCTTTGCCCTGACTTGGTTAGCGGGCTGCGGCGGCAATAGCAGTGGCGGATCTGCCTCCGGCCACAATGCCTATGTCGCCGTGCCCCAGGGCAACGCCATTGCCGCTTTCCGCGTAAACACCGACTCCGGCGATCTTACCCGCGTGCTGGGTTCTCCTTTCGGTGGTGGGACCTCCCCGGTTGCGATTGCAGTCCATCCTTCGGGCAAGTTTGTCTATGCCGCGAACCAGGGCGGCAATGACATTTCGTTGTTCACCATCAGCCACGATACGGGAGAGCTTTCTGAGGTCTTGCCTCGCACGGCGGCGGGGCTGAATCCGTCGTCGTTAGTAATGGACTCTGGTGGGGACCTGATTTTTGTGACCAACGAAACCTCGAATACAGTTTCTGTTTATTCCGTAAGTTCGAGTGACGGCAGTCTGACCGAGGTCGCAGGATCGCCCTTTCCCACGGGGGCTCGGCCGGTGGCGCTGGCTTTGTCTCCTTCGGGTAAATTCCTGTACGTGGCCAGCGGAAATCTGCCGCTGGTGTTCGCCTATTCCGTGACTGCAGGGACGGGCAGCCTATTGGCAATCCCAGGATCACCGTTCGCGGTGGGCATGGGACCGAGTTCCCTGGTGGTGGATCCCTCGGAACATTTTCTCTACGTGGCGAACTTCGGTGATAACACCGTCTCGGGGCTGAAGATCGACTCCACCAGCGGCGCTTTGACCTCGGCACTGAACTCTCCTTTCGCCGCTGGCACTGGGCCGATCTCAGTCACCGCTTCCGGGAAAGCTTTGTATGTGACCAATCTGGGCTCCAACAACGTCTTCGTTTATTCGATCGATTCCACCACGGGCGCGACCACCAAACTCGACGCATCGCCTTTCAGCACCGGGACTGGACCGGTGTCCGCGACGGTCGATCCGGCGGGCACATTTCTCTACGTTTGTAATCAGACCTCCAAGAACATCACCAAATTTAAGATCAACCCGGAAACTGGAGGGCTTCCCAGCAGTACGGTCACCGCCACTATTAATTCGGCGCCGGCCTCCATAGCCTTCGCGAAGTAGGGGTACCATGTGTGGTCGCGGGCGACTCGCCCGCGCAGGTGGGAGCTTATAGGTAAAGACCGTGGAACTTCTGCGGGCCTGCTGCCACTAAGCTCCGGATCGGATAGAAGCCTTCAAATCAACTGCAAAAGCCGCGGGCGAGGTCCGCCCGCGTCCACACATTCACTTCGATGGTTCGCTTTGGCATTCTCGGGTTTGGATTGCACGCGGTCAGGCGGCTGATGCCGGGCTTCGCGCTGGCGCAGAACTGCCGCGTCACCGGGCTGTCACGACGGACCCTGGATAAGGCGCGCGCGTCCGCTCGGCAGCACAATATCCCGCTGGCATTTGATTCGGCAGAGGAGCTGTGCCGATCGCCGGAAGTCGATGCCGTTTTTGTCGCCACTCCCAATGCCTGCCACCTGGGCGATGTGCTGCTTGCGCTCCGTTGCGGCAAGCCAGTGTTGTGTGAAAAGCCCATGGGAGTCCATGCCGGCGAATGCCGCACGATGGTAGAAGCGGCCCGCGGCGCAAAGCTGTTGCTGGGCGTTGCCCAGGTTTTCCGCTTCGAGCAGAGCACGGCTCGTTTGCGCGAGCGGGTGGCCGCCGGACAGATCGGCCGGGCTATTTTCGCGCGTTCCGAATTCTCCTTCCCCGCGGCTTCCGGGCACCCTCGCACCTGGATCAATGATCCAGCCGTGGCCGGTGGCGGACCCATTGCCGACGTCGGCGTCCACTGCGTGGACTCTTTGCGTTACATCCTTCAGGATGAAGTCGTGCGGGTGAGCGCGCGTGGCCTGCACGACCTCGGGCCCGCCGCAGTAGAGTCGGCCGCGGTGCTCACGCTGGAATTCTCCCGAGGCACCCTGGGCACAGTCACGGTTTCCTTCCGCGCCGAGTACCGCACTCCGCTGGAATTGGTCGGCGAGACTGGAGTCCTGCGGGCTGATGATGCGTTCAACGTGGAGCGGCCCATCACGCTGGAGTTGCGCCGCGCCGGTTCTACAGTTGAGACCGATCAGGTCTCGAACCGCCTGGCTTATGCCCAACAGGTGGACGCTTTCGCAGCCGCAGTCGAGGGCAAAGCCAGCTTTCCGGTGCCAGGCGAAGAAGGCTGGCAAAACCAGGAAATTCTGGACGCAGCCTACCGAAGCATGAAGAGCGGAAAGACTGAGGACGTGGCCCGGGTCAGGTAGGCTTCCGACCTATCAACGTTTACGGGGCCGGCGTCTGTGGCGTGGTTGAAGGAATTCCCTTGGCCTGCACGATCGCCCAATGCCAATCCTGGTCCTGGCCCGGCGCAACCCCTAAACTCTCGTGGAAAACGGTTGTGCTCGATGGCGCGGCCGAACCCTTGATGTGGTAGAGAACGGTTGAGTCAGGATGCTTTTCCGAGAGCAGCGTAGTGGTCTCGGCGGCTGGCATCAGGCGCGCGGAACCACGGCGGGCCGTGTTTGCCTCCGAGCTGCGCAGGATGGTCAATCCCACGGTAATTTCTTTTATGTTCCACGTCGTGCCGTTGTGCACGGAAACCTGTAGCGTGTCTCCCGTGATTGTGGCCGGGCCATCCAGTTTCGCCAACTCGCCTGCCGGCAGGTCCTGCGGCGCGTACGCGTCCGACAGCAAGGAAGTCGCTGCGGCGCTAAAAGAGAGGTCGCAGGTCACATCGGGAGAAGACACCTGAAACTTTTTCGCTGCGCCATCGATACTGAACAAGAAGCTGCCGTTAAGCTTGCGGTTCTGCACTTCATCCATGATCTGATGAAGATTTTCATTGTCGATTACGGCATGCTCCGGCGCCGCCTTGCCTTTGCGGAACAGGCGCGCCAGGTCGCCCAGGGACGGTTCCCCGCTATCGGACTGCGCCACTCCGCACACGGGAAGGAAGACTCCCAGCAGAGTGACGATAAACGGCAGGAATAATTTGCGCTTCATGAAGGCATCACGGACAGTTCCCTTACATTGTGCCGTAAGCAGCACACCAGCGCCGGTCCTCGCTGCTGCCAGCATTCGATTGATAACTAGCGGGAAATGGTCCTGAAGAAATTGTACTCAGGAGGTCAGGCAGGAACGACAAGGAGGCACGAACGTTGGTCGTAGAACCCTTGGAGCGACGACCCTCGGAACGAGGGCACGTCTGTAAACACTTGGGCACCCGGGACGCATAGGCAGGCTAAGGACGCCGTACGCCCAAGGTCAGACCACCATTACAGCAGGCCAGAGGAACGAAAGCGAGTGACCGGATCCATCACCGGAACCGACTGCCGCTGAAAGATCCAGCGGGCCACCGCATAGCCCAGGGCCGCATAGCATACATAGACTAGCTTCATGGCTCACCCCAAATTGTTAGATGCTCTTTCGCGATTGGGGGAGTGCGATAAGCCGCACCATACGAGCACAAGTTAACAAGCAGGCACCAGTAGGTCAATGAACCACTGGTGCTATCCATATGGCACAAAAGTAATAGGGGGTAACCAGGCTCAGCCCCGGGTCAACGCAGGGACAGATGTCCCCATCTGTCCAGTCGAGCGCAGCGCGACAGGGTTTTGCAAGCCGCGAGGATAGAAATAGCGAGCTTCGCTTTGCCGGGCTGATGAGGACATCTGCCCCTGCGTGGCTCATGTGGAGCGCTGGGGTGCGGCGTCCTTGGGATTAGCCGACCTCGCTCCTTCCAGGGCCTTGGCCCTGTGACCGTGGAAGAACGCCAAATGCACGAAAAACATGAGCACCAGTACCCCGCCAAAGGTGCAGACAATAGTGGCGCCGGTAGGAAGGTCGCCCAAGACAGAGAAGTAAACACCCAGGGCGGACACCAGGGTCCCCATGATCCAGCCGATAGCCAGGCGCGGCCCTACGCGATCAGCGAAGAGCATCGCGCCCACTGACGGCACGATCAGGTAGCAGAAGACCAGCAACACTCCAGCGATGGCCACCGAAGAAGTGACCACGAAACCGAAGGAGGCATAGAACAGAAAATCCCAGAAACGAATGTTCATCCCGCGTGCTTCGGCTTCCTCCGGGTTGGTGGAAATCAGAAGAAACTTGCGGCGGAAGATGTAATGAAACAGGCCAACCACCCCGTAGAGCACTGCAGTCTTGATGACCTCCTGTTTATCGACGGCAAGGATGTTGCCGACCAGCATGTCTTTGAGGTGTTCAGTTTCGCCCGTGGCCTTGCTCATGGCCAGAATGGCGGTAGCCGAGGCCACGGCGTAGGCAATGCCAATAAAAGCTTCCTGCGGAATGTGGCCGCGGCGTGAGCGGGCGAAGGCAAAAATGGCCGCGCCCACGAAAGTGAAGGCCAGGCTCAGCCAGTAGGCCCCGCGTCCATGCGGATCCATTCCGACCAGAATGGCGATGGTGGCTCCCAGGGCCGCAATTTGTGCCAGAGCCAGATCAACGAAAATCACGCCGCGTTCCACCACATGTACACCCAGATAGGCGTGAATGCCGGTCAGAATGAGGCTGGCGATGAACGGCCACAATAGAAAGGGCAGAATTTCCATGTCACTCCTTGGGATCAGTCGTTGGTCGTCGGCAAATCGCCTGCAATGCGACCTCGAACTTGCTGACGACAGACGACTGACGACTCTTACTGTGTTGCCTGGAAAGCTTGCGTCAACAGGCCAATATCGTAATCGAACAACTTGAAGTAATCGGTGACGTCTTTCTCTCCACCGACGGATGGCAAGTATTGCACTACCTTGCCGCCCGTTTCACGGGCAATGGAATTCGGCGTTTTCAGATCGAAGTAGGGTTCGACCAGGATGACCTTGCAGTTCTCACGCTTCATGAACCCAATCAGTTCGATGGTGTGGCTCGGGGTCGGCGGGATTCCCGGCCGGGGTTCGACATAACCGATAACATTCAGTCCGAAGTGCTTGGCGAAGTTGGGAAACGAATTGTGGTAGGTCACGACCTTGCGCCCGTGAAAAGGCTTCATTTCCGCGTCCCACTTCTGCTCGGCAGCGCTCAGACGTTTGTCGAAATCCTGATAGCGTTCCTGGAAGTAGCTGGCATCTGTGGGATCGAGGTCGCCCAGTTTGCCGGCGATACCTTTGGCGATGCGGCGGCCATTGTCAGGATCAAGCCAGTAGTGCGGGTTGCCAAGGGGATGAACGTCACCCATGGCGCGAGTCACGGTGCCGGTCGGAATATCCAGAATCTCCGCAAACTGGGAGGCGTCCAGGTAGCCATTCGCGCCGACCTGGATTCTGGCGTTGCCGCTCTGCGTGATCAACGGGGGCAGCCAGCCAATTTCCAATTGCAACCCCACGACGATCAGCAAATCCGCCTGGCGAAGTTTCAGCAGAAAGCTCGGCTTGGCTTCAACAAAGTGGGGATCCTGATAGCCCTTGGCGATCGATTCCACGCTGATGCGGTCGCCTCCCACCTCCTGTGCCAGGGCCGCCATATCGGTAGTGGCAGTGACCACGTTCAGCTTCTTGGCGTGAGCTGGGACTGCCAGGCTGAACGCCAACAGGCAAACCGAGCCCATGCAGAACAGCCGCCGAGATTGCTTCTTCTTCATTCCATCCTCCGGAAACCTACGGTTTCGAACTCTGCCGGGCCTTGGCCCTCCGCCACACAACCGAGGGTCCCACGGGAACCTCGTTGTCAGAACGGATGCGCGCCGTGCGCGCCCAGCGAGAAAATCAATTGCAGCAGCAGCTCATTCGCGCTCCTGCCTTCCGCGTAATTGGTGTACCGGTACTGACCGCGAACCTGGCTGAACTCACTGGGCCAGTAAGTCAGCACCGCCGAACCACCCTGGTCGGTAAGGTTGCCGAATTGACTGCGCCCCGAACGGTCGAAGCGGCCCCCGAGAAACCAACGCCGCCCCAGTTGATAGTCGGCCGACGTATAGAAGCCGAAAGCTTTCTGCTCCACCGGAAGCTGCTGACGCTGGCTCCAGAACAACTCGCCGCGACCAATAAAAGAGTGGTAAATCGAGCGACGCAGGGGCTTCCAGCGCAGCGTGGCGTCCACACCATACAGGTTGGTGAGAAAATCCGGGCCGAAGTCATTATAGCCGCGGGCATAGGATAGACCGATGTCAACGTTAGTGGACTCATTGACGTCCTTGTAGCTCCGCAGATGCGCCACCGTGCTCACATTGCTTCTCTGCCAGGACTTGAAGACGCTTTGCGGACCCTCGCCCGAGTCGCCGCGAAAGGCCTGGCCCGTGGCTTCCAGGAAGATCCCCTTCGGGGCCGGGATGATCCGTTGAATGGACACGCCCGCGTCGTCAATGCCGTCTTCGCCGCCGACCAGGTTGGTGGTCGCAAGCGGACGATCGATCCACGGCAATACGTGGTTATGCATGGTGTTGACCTTGCCGAAGGCGGACCGCATCTTTCCCACTTTGACCACAAAACTCTTCGGCAACGCCGTGAAAGTAATGTAGCCCTCTTCCAGATCTACGCCCTCTTCTCCAAATGAGATGAAGAAGTCTCCGCGAGCGTAGGGATCAATAATGGCTTGCAGGCCAACCTCGGACTCGTGCATCTGCAGGGCGGAGAATGGCGTCTGCTGGGCCAGGGGCGGAACCGTGCCGTTACCGGCGGCACCGATGAAATCGCCGATCACGCTGATGTCCGGATTGAGTGCCTTGGCCGCGGAGCCACCCGCCCCGCCCAATGAGATGTTCTGATCCGAGGTCGCGGTGACCGCGGCAACCGGGACCTCCGGGGCCGGTGTTGCGGACGGCGCGACCGCGCCTTGGGCAGGCGCGGCCGGCGGCGCTGGCTGCTGCGCGCCCTTCAGCATACGCACCTGGCCCTCGAGCAGAATCAGGCGGTCCTGCAGATCTCTGATTTGCTGCTGCATGGCCGCTACATCCGGCGCGCCGTTCGACGACGGGCTACTGTCAGCCTGTTGAGCCCAGAGTGGAATGGCCGAAAAAATTGCAATACCTGCCCAAATGATTTTCGTTTTCATTGGGTTATGTCCTCCACTGCAAGAAAAATCCCTGCTTCCTTAAATTGCATGGTGGCCAGCTAAGAATGACCGGATCGAAACTTATTCAGATCGCACCCGGAAACTCTCCGAGCGATTATCACAAACGACAACACCCTAGCTTAGGTCTAGCGGAGGGGGGCGAATAGACAGTTGAAAAGAATTGAGGATCGGTTTAAGCCGCATCTGCAGGCCACCGACAAACGCAGAACTGGAAGATACGAAAAGGAATGCAACCAGAAGAATGATTGCGTTAATTGAAGGTGCCATCAGGCAGGTCAAGCACACCGGCGTACCGGATGAGGCCGGACTTAGCTCCACCGAAGTTTGCGTATTCGGGCCTCGAAAGCCGCAAAAATGGGTGGCCTGGATCGATGTGGAGAGCAGAACCCCCGCCAGACACACGATCGTAAGACAATTTAGCCAGGTCGTCTTTCGGTATCGAATACTCACGGTCCTCGATGCCACTTCACACTTGGATGCAAGTGGGTGGCCGCTTGGCGTTTTCAGGGTGAGAGAATGATTGATTCTAGCATCGAGAAGGGACTCCGCTGTTATCCGGGGAGGGACAGATCTGAGTTCGGAAGCTGGCCGAATGGTTGTAAAATCCCTCCTGCCCGATAGTCCAAAGACAATAATTGGGCTTTTAGACGCCGTTCGGCCCCCTCATCCCAAACTGAAATCGGAGGAACACGGACTCACCGCATGGGTTCTGTTGCTGGCCCTCGCCGGCGCTTCGGCGGCACAGCCATCATCCGGAAAATCTACTCCCGCGAAAACCACCAGTGCCGGGAGAGCTGGTTGTGATCCGGCCCGCAAAGAGGACGCGCGGGCCAGCCCTGCAACTACAAGTCCCGAGCCATTAACTCTGCTTGTTTTTCAGCAGCAACTTTCGCGCTGCCTCCAGTTCTTTTTGTTTTTGCGGATCCACCTTGGGATAGGACAAGGCGAGGTCGTCGAGCGCATCCACGACCGCTGCCGCCACTGCCAGGCGCGTAAACCACTTATTGTCCGCGGGAATAACGAACCAGGGCGCATACGGTGTAGAAGTGTTGGCGATCATATCTTCGTAGGCGTCCATGTAATCGTCCCAGTGTTCGCGCTCGTGCAGGTCAGCGGTAGAAAATTTCCAATTCTTCTCCGGTTCTTCTAACCGGTCCAGGAACCTTTTCTTCTGCTCTTTCTTAGACACATTGAGGAAGAACTTGCGGATCACAATGCCGTTTCGCGCCAGATAGCGTTCGAAGGCGCAAATATCCTGAAAGCGTTCTTCCCAGATGTTCTTTGTGAGTAGCGGCTCAGGTATTTTCTCGTTGGCCAGAATTTCCGGATGGACCCGGACCACCAGCACCTCTTCATAATAAGACCGGTTGAAGATGCCGATGCGACCGCGCTCTGGGAGGCATTTCATGTTGCGCCACAGATAATCGTGGTCCAGCTCTTCCGCCGAAGGGGTCTTGAAGGAATACACCTGGCAGCCTTGCGGATTTACCCCGGACATCACGTGCTTGATGGCGCCGTCTTTTCCGGCCGCATCCATAGCTTGAAAAATCAGGAGCAGGCCCCAGCGGTTGTCGGCATAAAGCTTGTCCTGCAGTTCGGCCATACGGGCTACACCCTTGGCCAGAAGTTCTTCGCCATGCTCCTGCGAGTGCAGCTTCGCGGTGTCGGCGGGATCGTGGTCCTTGAGCCGAAGTTTTTTGCCGTGCTCTACCCGGTAGGGTTTGGAAAACTTGTTGGCCCAGCTCATTACGAGACCTCCTGGATGAAAGCTGTTAATCCGAATCTACTTCTTGGCTAGTTTTCTCAAAGCCGCCACATTCCTGCCATCGTCTCCCGGTTGGTCAATCGGGGTTTCGGCGATGAAGGCGGCATGGGCCAGTCGCGGATCGTTCAACAGGTGGCGGAACAGCTGCAGCCCGATACTGCCCTTGCCGATATGCTGATGACGATCAAGCTTCGATCCCCGAGCGGCTTTCGCGTCGTTACAATGCCATACGCGAACATTCTTCAGACCTACGGTCTCGTCCAGGCGCTTCAGTGTATCCTGCATCCCCTGCGGACTGGCAATGTCGTAACCGGCGACGTGAGTGTGGCAGGTATCTATGCATGCGCCCACAGGGACCAGGTTTCGCAGGTATTCCAGCACTTCTGCCACCTGCTCAAAGCTCCCGCCCAGGGAGTATTCGGCTCCGGCTGTGTTTTCGATCAGGATGGTGAGGCCGGGCTTGGCCAGGTCCAGTCCCTGCGCGGCGGTGGCAATGGCGGCCGTCGTTCGCATCAACCCCTGCTCGCGGTCGGATCCGCGGAACGATCCTGGATGCAGCACCAGGTACTCCGCGCACAAGGCTAAAGCCCGTTCAATTTCCCCGCGGAACGTTTCCACCGATTTCTTCAGGAACAACTCATTCGCGCCCGCCAGGTTCACCAGGTAATTGGTGTGGATCACGAGAGGCTTCAAGTCATACTTGTCACGTAGCTTTTTCATCGCATCGCAATCAGGTCTGCTCAGGTCATGCGCGGCCCATTGCCGGGGGCTCGATGAGAAAATTTGAAATGTATTGCAGCCCAGGCGATAGGCCCGTTCCGCCGCGTTTTGCACGCCGCCCGCGCTCGAGGTATGGATCCCGATGCGGCGGGAAGTCAGACGGGGCGGGCGCTTCGGTGATGATCGTTTGAGGATGTCCTGTTCGCGGGCAAGAGAGCGGGGCACTACATCAGTGTGCCACTTTACCGGTTGCAGTTTCCAGTTTCCAGTTTCCGGTTTCTGGGACTGGAGTCTCTCAGGCTCCATTTGCGATGCCACGGGGAACAACGATAAACTCAAGGCGCGAGGGGAATCCATGTTAGTTGTGATGAAGGCGCAGGCCACAGAAGAGCAGATCGGCGCGGTTTGCCAGAAAATCGAGGAACTGGGCTACCGGGCCCATGCCATGCCGGGTGCGCAGCGCACCGCCATCGGCATCACTGGAAATCGCGGTGAGGTCGAACCCGGCACGCTGGACGAGATGCCGGGCGTGCAGGAATTGATCCGCGTCACTAAACCGTACAAACTGGTAAGCCGCGACGTCAAACAGGAAAACACGGTCATCACCTTTGCTGGCACGGACGCCACCTTTGGCGGCCCCGGTTTGGCGGTCATCGCCGGACCCTGCGCCATCGAAAATCGCGAGCAAGCTATGGCGGTGGCCGAGCAAGTATGTCGCGCCGGCGCGCAATTCTTCCGAGGCGGCGCTTACAAACCGCGTACCTCGCCGTATTCGTTCCAGGGCCTGGGTGAGGCGGGCTTACAGATCATGGCCGAGATTCGGGACAAACTCGGAATGAAGATTGTTACCGAGGCTATCGACAACGAGTCTCTGGAACTGGTGGAAAAGTACGCCGACGTGATCCAGATCGGCGCCCGCAACATGCAGAACTTCTCGTTGCTCAAGCGGGCAGGACGGGCGCGCAAACCCGTGTTGCTCAAGCGCGGCATGTCGGCCACGCTCGAAGAATTCCTGATGGCGGCCGAATACGTGATGAGCGAGGGCAATTACACGGTGATCCTGTGTGAACGCGGGGTGCGGACTTTCGCCGACCACACGCGCAACACCCTCGACCTCAGCATCGTCCCTGCAGTGCAAAGGCTCAGCCACCTGCCCATCGTGGTGGATCCCAGCCACGGCACCGGAAAACGCAACAAGGTCACGCCCCTGTCGCGAGCGGCCATCGCGGTGGGCGCCGATGGACTCATCGTCGAAGTGCACCACGAACCCGACCGGGCCATGTCCGACGGCATCCAGTCCCTCTATCCCGAGCAATTCGCCGAACTGATGAAGCAGGTGCGGCAGATTGCGCCCGTGGTCGGGCGAACGGTGCCCGGTATCGGGATCCATTCCCGGACATCCGAAACCTTGCCGGCGCAGTCCGGGGTGCGAGCTGCCATCAGCCCATCAGCTTGAGAAAAGTTCTTTTCCTCGTTGTCATGCTTGCCATCGCCGGCGGCCTGGGCTGGTGGTATTTCCAGGAAAACCAGCTGCCCAACTACGGCCCCGCCTACCGCGAGTATGCGTACGTCACCAACGGTAAGAGCAACACCGTTTCGGTCATTGATCTGCGCACCTTTCAACCCGCAGCCACCATCCGGGTCGGCAGCGATCCAACCGGCATTGCCGCCAATAGCAGGAAGAACGAAATTTACGTGGTGAATACAGAGTCGAACAGCATCAGCGTCATCAATGCGGAGGGCAACCAGGTGGTGGCGACCATCGGCGTGCACGCCGCCCCTTATTTCATCGACGTGTCCGCGGACGGCAAACGGGCTTATGTCGCCAATTCCAAATCAGCCAACGTCTCGGTGATTGATCTGGACAAGCGGCTGGTGTTGGGCAATATCCGGGTCGGCGCTTCGCCGGGACTGGCGCGGGTTTCGCCCGACGGCTCAACCGTTGTAGTCAGCAACCGGGGCGACCATACGGTTTCGCTGATTGATGCAAGGCAACTCAAAGTCCGTAGCACCATTCCCGTCTGCGAGGAACCTGCGGACATCGCCATCCTTCCCGACAGCAGCAAGGCCTTCGTGGCCTGCGCCGGCTCCGGGCAGGTGGCATCCATCGACTTGAAGACGGACAAGCTTCTGGCGCTGCTGGACGTAGGCAAAACGCCAGTGGATCTCGAACTGAAGCCGGATGGCGGCGAGCTGGTGGTGGCCAATTTTGATTCCGATAATATTTCGATCATCGAAACCTCCACCAATGAAGTCGGCGGCAGCTACCTGATCGGTACCCACCCTTCACGAGGCTTGGTGACCGGTGACAGTTCGCGATTGTACGTCAGCAACTTCGGCTCCAACAGCATTGCGGTTTATGACATTGACATCGGCAAGCTGAGCGCAACTCTGCCGGTAGGCAGTCATCCCGACGGCTTGGCCCTCTCCCGAAGCGAAAATTATCTGCTGGTGCTGGATTCGCAATCGGGCGACGTAACGGTCATCCAAAGACGCAGCCCCACCAAGCTTGAGCCGAGCGAGTATTCCCTGCTGACTATGATCCCGGTCGGCGTGCAGCCTAATAACATTGTTGTGAAGTCGTTCGTGCTGGCGAAGCCGGCGCCGTAAACGGCAAAGCGGCCACGGATTTACACCGATCTTTACGGATTAAGCCACATCAGGTGTCATCCCGAGCGCAGTCTTTACCATTCGCTTGCGAATGGAGAGATGGAGTCGAAGGACCCCTGCCTGCTAGCTCCCTCTATCGGGGTTGTGACTGCCTTCGCGGTGCGTACGCAGCGGTTTCAAGATGCTTCTCAGTATCCTTGCCCTCCAACTGGCCCATTGACAAGTTCGCAGATTGCGAAGATACTACCAAGAGTTCGCAGATTGCGAAATGCACGTCATCAGCCGGAAAACCCTGAGAGAGGCAGAAAAGAAGCACGGCGATTTAGTTGTGCCTTTAGCGGTTTGGTTCAAAGTGGCGAGGGGGGCACGCTGGAAACATATCGAGGACGTCAGGAAGACCTACGCCGCCGCCGATCCCGTGGGACGGTACACGGTATTCAACATCAAAGGAAACTCATATCGCTTGATTGTGAAGATGGAGTATGCGAAGAATCGCATCTACATAAAGGCAGTCCAGACGCATGCTGAGTACGACAAGGGAGCTTGGAACAAATGACCGCGACCGCAGCTTACAAGATGCTGCTTGCTGAGACCGCGCCGCAAGCGATCCGTACCGAAGCGGAAAATGACGCTGCCATCCGCAGGATTGAGGAATTGGAAAAAGGTGGCGCTGCCGAGAGAAAGTTGGCTGACCTGCTGACGGTGTTGGTTGAAGCTTTTGAGGAGGAGCACTATCCGGTATCCCGGAGGGTGACGCCTCTGGAGGTTCTGAAAGAACTGATGGAAGCCAACGGCCTGAAACAGAAAGACCTGCTGGATGTATTCGTCACGCCCAGCATCGTCAGTGAAGTCCTCAGTGGCAAGCGCAACCTGACTATTCAGCACATAAAGAAGCTGTCCAAACGCTTCCACGTATCGACGGACTTGTTCTTTGGGTGATGCCGTGCAGCGAGAGGTTTCAGCACGCCAGTAGAGGTTCTTCCACTACGCAGCTGCTCAGGATGACAGTTACCCTTGGGCGCCGCAGCACTTCTTATATTTCTTGCCGGAGCCGCAGGGGCAGGGGTCATTGCGGCCCACTTTGGCGCTGCCGCGCACCACCTGCTGCACGGTCTGCGCTTCTCCCGACCCGGCCATGCGCGCCTGTTCCAGCTCACGCCGCTTCTTGCGCTGGAAAGATTCCTCCAGTTCGTCCACTGAGGTGGCAACGTTGCGCGTGGGACGGCTGCCGTTGCCATCCACCCTTGCACCATGCGGCTGAGTTTCCGGAGCTGCGGCCGGCCTTTCCAGGATCTGCATCAGGTAGAGATATCGGGCAGTCTCTTCCTGAAAGCGCTGCATCATGGCTTCGAACATGTCAAACGATTCGCGCTTGTACTCGACCAGCGGATCGTGCTGTCCGTAGCCGCGCAGCCCGATGCCCTCCTTCAGGTGATCCATGTCCCGCAGGTGGTCTTTCCACTGCGAATCGAGGACGCTGAGCATGATCATGCGTTCGTGGTAACGCATGGCATCAGGGCCGATAAGTTTTTCTTTCGCGTCGTACCTTTCTTTCAGCTTGGCGAAGATGGCATCGCCCAGCTCTTGCCGGCTCAAAGACTCAGGCTTGATTCCTTCCGCCAGAATGTCCACGCCAAAGCGGGTGAAGATTGCGTCTTTGAGCCCCTTCGTGTCCCAGTCCTCGGGATGGACCTTGACCGCGCAAAACTGGTCCATCACATCGCTGAGAATGCCGGAGACGTAATCTTCGAGGATGAGTTCCTTCTGCTCCACGCCCTCGAGCAACTGGCGGCGCAGGCCGTACACGGCCTCGCGCTGCTTGTTCATGACGTCGTCGTACTCGAGCAGATGTTTGCGGGCCTCGAAGTTCTGAGCCTCAACCGCTTGCTGCGCGGTGGCTATGCGGCGTGTGATCAGCCTCGATTCGATGGGAATGCCCTCTTCCATGCCCAGCCGCTGCAGCAGGTTGGAAACCCACTCTTTGGCGAAGATGCGCATCAGGTCATCTTCGAGTGAAAGATAAAAGCGCGAGGATCCCGGATCGCCCTGGCGGCCGGCGCGGCCGCGAAGCTGGTTGTCAATCCGGCGTGCTTCGTGACGTTCGGTCCCAAAGATGTGCAGGCCGCCCACGGCGGTGACTTCATCATGTTCTTTGTCGGTCTGGACCTTATAGCGGTTGAAGATTTCAGTCCACTGCTCGGTGGGAACGACGTACTCATTTCCAGCGTAATACCAGACCGTACTCTTGGTCTCATCCACATCGATTTGAATCTTGCCCTGGGCGGCGCGCAGCGGCTGCGCAATTCCCTTTTTCACGCACTCCTGCTTGGCCATGAATTCGGGATTGCCGCCCAGCAGAATGTCCGTACCGCGCCCCGCCATGTTGGTGGCGATGGTCACCATGCCCTTGCGTCCCGCCTGGGCCACGATCTCGGCTTCGCGCTCATGGTACTTGGCATTGAGTACGACGTGCTTGATGCTTTTCTTCTTCAGCAGTTCGGAGAGCCGTTCTGACTTCTCGATGGAGGTGGTGCCCACCAGCACGGGACGTCCTGTGGCATACAGTTTCAGAATTTCGTCTGAGGCGGCGAAGTATTTCTCTTTTTCCGTCCGGTAAACAACGTCCGGGTTCTCCTCGCGGAGCATGGGCTTGTTGGTCGGAATCACCATGACTTCAAGGCGATAGATCTTTTCAAATTCAGCGGCTTCCGTTTCCGCCGTGCCGGTCATTCCGGCCAGCTTCTTGTACATGCGGAAATAGTTCTGGAAGGTGATGGTAGCGAGGGTCTGGTTCTCGCGCTCGATTTTGACGTTTTCCTTGGCTTCGACCGCCTGGTGCAGGCCATCCGACCAGCGGCGCCCCGGCATCAACCGGCCGGTGAACTCGTCCACAATGATGACTTCGCCGTCCTTGACTACGTACTCGACGTCGCGCTTGTACAGCGCGTGCGCCTTGACCGCGGTATCAACGTGATGTTTCAGGTCCCAGTTTTCAGGGTCGGCAATGTTCCCGATGCCCAGAAGCTGCTCGACTTTCTCCCAGCCGATATCGGTCACCGTGATGCTCTTATGTTTCTCATCCACCACATAGTCGCCAGTGAGTTCTTTGGGCTCGCCGGGCGCAGTGTCAATCTCCTCGCCTCTTTCCAGCTTGGGAATGATGCGATTCACCCGGGCGTATTTGTCGGTGGACTCCTCGCTGGCGCCGGAAATAATCAGCGGCGTGCGGGCCTCGTCGATCAGGATGGAATCCACCTCATCGACAATGGCAAAGTTGTGCTTGCGCTGCACGCAATCATGAACATCGAACTTCATGTTGTCGCGCAGATAATCGAAGCCGAACTCGTTGTTGGTGCCGTAGGTGACATCCGAGGCGTAGGCTTCGCGGCGCTCTTCGTCGTCCAGATCGTGCACAATGACGCCCACGGTCAAGCCCAGGAAGCGGTACAGCTTTCCCATCCACTCGGAATCGCGTTTGGCCAGGTAATCGTTGACCGTGACCACGTGCACGCCACGTCCGCTAAGCGCGTTCAGATACACAGGCAGGGTCGCGACCAGCGTTTTTCCTTCGCCGGTCTTCATCTCGGCAATCTTGCCCTGGTGCAACACCATGCCACCGATCAACTGCACGTCGAAGTGGCGCATGTTGAGCACCCGGCGTCCGGCTTCGCGGACGACGGCAAAAGCTTCCACCAAAAGCTCGTCCAGCACTTCGTTGATCAGCTTGGTGCGATCATCTTCGAGTTGCTTGAGGCGGTCGGGATCGGCGTCCGGTTCGTCGGGGAGACTGGCCAGGCGTTCCTGGATACGTTTGCGGAATTCGTCCGTCTTGGCGCGCAACTGCTCGTCGGAGAGCTGCTTGATCTGCGGCTCAAGCGCATTAATGGCCTCAACTTGAGGCATCAAGCGCTTCAACTCGCGCTCGTTCTTGGTCCCGAAGACCTTACCTAATAGCGTGTTAATCAAATCGAAACACCTTTGGAGGCGGCACGGCCCGTAGTAGAAGCCTAGCATATTAGATGCGGGCACAGAGCGTAAGTCGCTGGGGGGAACCTTGAATCAAAGACCACAAGGTAGCGCCGGCGGCCCGCCCTCACATTGGCGAAGGGCGGCCGTGGGCGGCGGACTTTAGTCTGCGATAGCCGGTTTCATGTAATATTTCCGCGAACCAATGCCCACTTTCTACGATCGTTTTGTCGAGTGTGTCGAGCACTGGCCCAAGAACATCGCCCTGGAGATCCAGCGCCGGGAACGGGTTGAGAGCTGCACCTACGCCGAGCTGCGACACATGGCCGAGTCGGTCGGGTCCTGGCTGGGCAGAAACGGATATCAGTCTGGCGCCCGCATCGGCATTCTGGCTGACAATCACCCTCGCTGGGTGGCCGTATTTCTGGGCGTGGTTGCCTCCGGGTGCACAGCCGTCCCGCTGGACACGGCCCTTCACGCCGATCAGATCACGACCCTGTTAAAGGATAGCGGCAGCTCGCTGCTATTTTGCGACGTCAAACATCTCGCAACGGTACAGGAAGCGATAGGGGAGCTTCCGATCAAGATTGCAATCATCAATCCCGCCGAGCATAAGTCTGCAAAAGCGGAAACGAATACTGGTCCAGCCACGCTTGCGCCGGTGGCCGATCTTGACAGCATCTTTGCCACAGGTCCGAGCGGTTTCGTGCCTGCCGTGGTCGAAGCGGATGTGGTCGCCTCACTGCTCTACACCTCGGGCACTACTTCCAATCCCAAGGGCGTGATGCTCACCCACGCCAATTTGCTGGGCGAGGTTGAATCGGTATTCAGATGGGCACACGTCACTCCGGAGGACGCCGTCCTCGGAGTGCTGCCGCTCTTCCATGTGCTCTCCCAGATGGCAAATCTCTTGCTGCCCCTGGTGAAGGGCGCCCGGGTCGTTTACCTGGAAACGCTGAACACCACCGAGCTGTTGCGGGCTCTCAACGAGCGTCAGATCACCATCTTTGCTGTGGTGCCGCAATTCTTCTACCTGATTCACGAGCGCATCTTTAAGGAAGTCGCCAAGCGCGGCAAGCTGGCGGGCTGGGTGCTGAAGGCCCTGATGGCGCTCAACCGCGGTCTGCGCACCGTAGGATTCAACGCCGGCCGTATCTTCTTCGGCAAACTGCACAGCACATTCGGCGACCGCATGCGTTACCTCATCACCGGCGGCTCGCGCTTCGATCCGCAGATCGGATATGACTTCCACGCCCTCGGCATCGACATCCTGCAGGCCTACGGTCTGACCGAAACCACCGGCGCGGCCTTCGCAGCTCTGCCCCAGCACAACGTAGTTGGTTCCGTCGGACCGCCCCTGCCCGGAGTAGAAGGAAAGATTCTCGACCCGAAACCCGGGGAGGATGGCGGCCCCACAGTCGGAGAAATTGCTATCAAGGGCGCCATTGTGATGAAGGGCTATTGGAATCGCCCGGACGCTACCGCCGCCGTCCTTAAAGATGGCTGGCTGCATACCGGCGATCTCGGCTACTTCGACTCGGGCGGCAATCTGTTTATCACCGGTCGCGAGAAAGACGTGATCGTGCTCAGCAACGGCAAGAACGTCTATCCCGAGGAAATCGAAGCCTACTATCTGAAATCTCCCTGCATTAAGGAAATTGGCGTGATGGCACTGGAGAGCGAGCCCGGCAATCCCGCTTCCGACCGCCTTTATGCCGTGGTCGTGCCGGATTTCGATTTGCTGAAAGAACGCAAGATCGTGAATGCGAAGGAAGTCATACGGTTCGATATCGAGAGCATCTCGGCCAAGATCCCGTCCACCAAGCGCATTGGCGGCTACGAAATATGGCAGGACCCATTGCCGCGCACCACCACCCGCAAGCTCAAACGTTTCGAGATGGAAAAACGGGTACGTGCCAACCAGAAAAAGGGACAACCCGATTTCGAATCCCGCTCCGCACCGCCTCTAAGCGCCGAGGATGCTCAATGGCTGGAACAGCCCGAGGTCCAGCAGGCGTTGAAGATCATTCGCGAATCCAGCAAGAGTGCGCCGGAAGTCATCCGTCCCAGCGACAATCTGGAGCTTGATCTGGGTCTCGACTCCATGCAACGGATTGAATTGCTGGTCGCAGTCGAAAAGGAGCTTGGCGGTGACGTGCAAGAGTCGGCCATGGCTGAAATTTACACCGTGCGCCAACTGGTGGACGCCATTCGCGAAAGCGCGGCCAATGGAAAGACCCGCAGAAGTTCGAGTCAGCAACCGGCCGGCTGGAAATCGGTCCTGCAGGAAGAACCAACCGATCCGGAAGTGCTGGCCCTGGCCCGCTCCGGGGGACTCAGGGAACAGCTCCTCTACGCTGCGTTCCAACCACTCCAGATTTTTGCTTACGACCGCTTTCATCTGCGAGTAAGCGGGTTGGAAAAGCTTCCCACCCAGGGCCCTTACATCATTTCCTCCAATCATCAGAGTTACCTGGACCCGGTTATGCTCGCGTCGGTTTTGCCGTGGCGGGTGTTCCACAACCTGTTTGCCGTGGGCACCAGCGAAATCTTCGGTTCCGGCTTCATGCGCCGTCTGGCGCGCTGGTTGCGAGTGATTGTGGTCGATCCCGATGCCAACCTGGTTTCCGCCATGCGCGCCGGCGCCTTTGGACTGCGCCATGGCCGCATCCTCATTCTCTATCCTGAAGGCGAGCGCAGCATCGATGGCACCCCGAGAACCTTCAAAAAAGGGGCCGCCATTCTTTCTATTCATCTGCAAGTGCCGATTGTTCCGGTGGCGATTGGGGGCTTCCATGACGCCTGGCCGCGAGGCCAGCGCTTTCAGAAGTTCGCGCCGCTGAAGATTCAGATCGGTGATGTGATCTATCCTCCGCCCGAAGCCGAAGCATCGGAATCGGCCTACGAGAAGCTCACCGCAGAGTTGAAGGCGCGCGTGGTAGGAATGTGGGATGGGTTGATCAGAAAGAACTCCGCCCAACCTTAGGCGGATAGCGGGAGGGAGCCATTCACCATGCGATCCGAGTAGCGACGCGGAATGCTATTTGGCCCGGGGGTGGGTCTGGTCGTAAACCTGAAGCACGTGCTTGATGGAGAGCTGAGTGTAGCGCTGGGTGGTGGCAAGACGCTCGTGGCCGAGCATCTCCTGAATCGCGCGGAGGTCGGCGCCCTCCTCCAGCAGGTGAGTCCCAAACGCATGCCGCAAGGTGTGCGGATGGACGTCCGGAGACAGGCCCTTGGCCACCGCGACTTTCTTGATGATCCGCCCCACGCTGCGGGTGGTGAGACGCCCACCCCGCCAATTGACAAGCAATGCCGACGAATGTTTCTTCTGTTCGGCCAACACGTGCTGTCGGGCCGGCAGGTAAGCTGCGAGCGCAGCCTTTACTGTGTCACCGAACGGTACGTAGCGTTCCTTCTTTCCTTTGCCCCGGATGAGGATTGCCTCGTTACTCAAACGGATGTCCTCGACGTTGATCCCGACCAGCTCAGAGTTCCGGATGCCGCAGCCGTAGAGCAACTCAAACATCATCCGGTCGCGCTCTGGAAAGGCGGCGACTTCAGGCATTTTTCCGTCGAGCACACCATTCATTTCCTCAATGGTTGGAACTCGTGGAAGTTTTCTAGGAAGTTTCGGGGTCGAGACCAGGGCGGCCGGGTTGTGCTCGACCACTCCCTCCTGAGCCAGCCAGCGATAGAGCGACCGTACCGCCGCCAGCGCCCGTGCCACCGAAGTCTTGCCCAGCCCCTTTTCGTAGAGATGAGACAGAAAGCCACGGACCGTGACGTGGTCGATCTGCTTCCACCCCCGCGAACGGGCGTACGCGGCGAATTCTTCAAGATCACCCCGGTAGGCCTTGATAGTGTGGACCGAGGCATTGCGCTGGCGCAGCGACTGTAGGAAATCTCGTACAGCTTTCTCGACGACGCTGGATTTCATATCAACTCTCGTTGTAGCGAAAAACGGCTTACCCCCTCGCCTTCGCTCTGGGATGATGTTTTTGGTACACACTCTTCAGTCGATCCAGAGCCAGATGCGTGTACACCTGCGTGGTGGAGATATCGGCGTGGCCCAGGATGGTCTGTACCGTGCGCAGGTCAGCGCCGTTTTCGACCATGTGCGTAGCACAACTATGCCGCAGCATGTGCGGGCTGGCGTTGCGGCCCACGCTCACGGAAGCCGCCCGCACCATCTGCCAGACCCGTTGCCGGGTCAACTTTCCGCCTCCGCGTCCGAGAAATAGAAGCGGCGAGCTCTTTCCTTTCGCCAGAACCGCGCGCGCACCTTTCATATAGTGACTCAGCGCATCCTGCGCCCCTTTTCCCAGGGGAACAATCCGTTCCTTATCACCCTTGCCGCGTACCAGCAGGTAACCCAGATCGAGTTTCAGGTCTTCCAGTTTGACGCCAATGATCTCAGACACGCGGAGCGCCGCGGCATAGAAAACTTCCAGCATGGCGCGATCGCGCACCGCCAGCGCTTCCGCGTCTTTCCCTTTCGAAACCGGATGCGGCCAGCCCAACATGCCTTCCATTTCGTCGCGGGCCAGCGCCTTGGGCAACACCTTCCACTGTTTGGGCGAGTCGATGTTCAGCGTCGGATCATGGTCCACCATCTTGTCCAGCAGGAGATAGCGATAAAGATGGCGCAGGGCCGAAAGCTTGCGCCCCACGGAACGGCCGTCAACTGAATTGCCGAACAACTGCTGGATGAACTCGCGCACATGGTTGCGCTGGGCGTTGAGCAACGTGCGCTTGCGCTTCTCCAGAAAACCGGCGAATTGCCCGATGTCGGTGGTGTAGGCAACGACGGTAAGCGGCGCCAGTCCCTTTTCGATCCTCAGATAGTCGAGGAACCCTTCGACCACGCGAGCGTTTGTTGCAGAAGACACCACCGCGAGTATGCGCGTTATCGGACGCAGGGAAAAGTAGCGAGTATGGTTAACCATGGAGGACACGGGGTGTTTGGACCTTTCTCCGTGTCCTCTGTGTTCTCCGTGGTTAGTGAATTTCTTTCAGAATTTCCTCAGCATACAGCACCCCTTCAGGTGTTTCCTCATGTTTGAAGTATGCAAACACATTACGCTCCTGCCCCAGAAGCTCGCGCATCCGATCCATCATGGCGCGGCGTTCATCGGCGGTGTAGGAAGGCTTGCGGTACCGGTAGTAGCAGAAGTCAGCGGTCACTACGTCGGGCGTGGTCCGTTCTTCGGTCTCGGCTATGCAGAGGGCGCGGTTACCAGTCTTCAATAGATTGAAAATTTCTTCGGTAAACCAGGAGGGATGACGAAATTCAAACGCCGCTTGGACCGCCCGTGGCACTGCGGGAAGAAACTCCTCCAGCAATTTCACGTCGGCTTTCAAATTTGGCGGCAACTGGAACAACACCGGGCCCAGTTTTCCAGCCTGGGCCAGGGGCTCAATCGTGCTGAGAAACCGGGGCACAAAATCGGCCGTCCCTCTGAGCCGCTTGATGTGGGTGATCACCTGGTGCGCCTTCACCCCAAAACGAAAGCCGGCGGGCGTCTCCGCAATCCACTTCTGTGCCGTTGTCTCCTTGATCAACTGCCGGAAGGTGAAGTTGACCTCGACCGTATTAAGCCGGGTGGCGTAGTGCTGCAGAAAATTTTTCTGCGGAAGCTTGGCAGGATAAAAATCCGGCTTCCAGCTCGGATACGCCCATCCTGAAGTGCCCACGTAGAGTTGCGCCATGTTTGATCCCGAATTATTTCTTCCCCGTCTTCCGGCCTGTTGCTCTCTTGCTTCCGCTTTTCACAGCCTTCTTCCGGCTTCCGGATTGGGCTGCGATTTCCAATCCGGATTTTACAGAAGACACTCCGCGGGCGGGGTCGCCCGCGACCACATCTGCGGTCAGCTTGGGCAGCTTTTGTTTCAGCCTGAGAACAGGTTCGAACAGGTCTCCCATCTTTTCCACTCGCTGGAGCACCTGATCGGCCTCAAACACCAGCAGGCCGGGGTCTTTCTTCTTGAGCATGTGCTCGACTTCTTCCCACTTCACGGGGGTTGACACTGTCGGATGTTCTCTTGCCCGCAACGAATACACCGCAATCGTAGTCTTGTGCTGGTCGTTCTGACTCCAGTCCACCAGTACTTTGCCTTTACGTAACTCCTTCTTCATGTCTGAAACCACTAGCTCGCGGTGCTGGTCTTCCAACAGCCGGGCAAGCGCGTGGGCAAAGGGTTTGGTGACCTCGTAGCTGGTGGGCGTGTTCAGCGGAACGTAAATCTGCAGTCCCTTTGAGCCAGAAGTCTTGGGAAAACTCCGCAAGCCGAAGTGCTCAAAGATCTCCCGCAGCCACATGCCGACTTGCGCGCACTGCACAATGTTCGCGGGCGGTCCGGGATCGAGGTCAAACACCATCATGGTGGGACAGCCAATGTCTTTTGCCAAAGAGAGCGAAGGATGCAGCTCGATGGCGGCCAGGTTCGCCATCCAGACCACCGTGCTTAGATCGTCCGCGAGAATGTAATTGACCGTTCGCCGGTTGCCTTCGCTCCAGATAGGCGCGGTCTTTACCCAGTCAGGCCGATGCGCAGTGGCGTTCTTTTCAAAGAAATATTCGCTGTCCACCCCGTTGGGATAACGCTTCAAGGTTAGCGGCCGTCCCGCCAGATGGGGAACCAGAACCGGACCGATGCGGGCGTAGTAGTCAATGACCTGTCCCTTGGTGAAGCCGGTGGTGGGATACAGGACTTTATCCAGATTGGTCAGCTTCAGTTCCCTACCCTGAATTTCAACCATGGGTGAAGTGCTCACGCGGCCTCGCTTTGGTGTGATCATTTCCCTTCACGCCCGCAAGGCCGTGAAGCGGCTACCACGATTGTCGTTTAGTATAGTGGCCCTCCCGGACTGATAACACGCCGTGTTTGATGCGCTTCCCTGACTGTGTGGCGCGGGGGCCCCCGCGCGCGAGTCGGTTTAATGTCAAAAAAGCCGCGGGCGAGGGCGCCCGCGCCACACAG
>JAIQFF010000183.1 GCA_020073395.1 Terriglobia bacterium | reverse complement strand
TGTAACGTCGGGAGCTTAGGTGCAGAAACCCAGTCCGGGGTAGCCTGGCAAATGATTTTCTTCGGACATTTGGGTGCAGCCGGTCCTAATTCCAAGGCGGGTAAGGAGAATCCATGATGAAGCGTAGCGTGTTGCTAGGCGCCTGCTGGTTATTGATGACGACCTTGTCCTTTGCCCAAGTGGGAGACATTGCGAGACGCCTTGGGCTGGGAGGTGCGACGCTCAGTGATACTAAAATTTCCTCGGGCCTGAAGCAGGCGCTGCAGATCGGCGCCGAGCAGGCAGTGAAAATTACCGGGCGCCCTAACGGATACTTTGGCAATCCCGACATAAAAATTCTGATGCCCAACAACCTGCGGACGCTGGAAAAGGGCCTGCGAATGGTGGGCTACGGGCCGAAAATAGACGACTTTGTCCTGAGCATGAATCGGGCCGCGGAGTCGGCAGCTCCGGCGGCGCGCAAAATCTTTATTGATGCCATCACCGCCATGACTTTCGACGACGCGCGCAGAATCCTTTCCGGCGGCGATACCGCGGCCACCAACTACTTCAAGGAAAAGACTACGCCCCAACTCACAGCTGCGTTCCGGCCAGTGGTGGAGAAGACGATGGCCAAAAACGGCGTCACCCAGCAGTACAACGCGCTGGTCTCGCAGTACAAAGCCATGCCGTTTGCGAAAAATCAGGATTTAGACATCAGCCACTACGTGGTCTCCAAGGCCCTCGACGGACTCTTCTACGAACTGGGCCAGGAAGAGAAGAAGATTCGCCAGGATCCGGCAGCGCAAACCACCAACCTGCTGAAGGAAGTATTCGGCCGCCGATAAGTGTGTGGGTCGGACACTCCTGTCCGACGCCTTTGAGTTGCTGTTGGTCTTAGATGTTGTTGTCTCTTGCTACGACCCCAACTCTTGTTCGTGCGAACGTCCAAGTCAAAAGCGGCAGACAGAGTCTGCCCTGAGCGAAGTCGAAGGGAGTGTCCGCCCCACACTTTGGGCTTGCGGGCATCACAGCCAACCGGCAGACGAGTAAATTCATCAAAAGTCCGAGGTCAATGGACATGCGCTTTCCCCGAGGCTGGTCTCCGTTAGCGATCATCCTGCTGGGTGGACTTGCGGCATGCACTCCCAATCAGAATCCTCAAGAACTCAAAGAGAAGACTGCCCGTGCTACCGCTGAACTGAAAACGGACGCCAAGGCAGTCGCAGCAGGCATACGTGAAGGCTGGAGTCGCGACAAGCCGCTTGACCTGAACAGCGCGACCCGAGAGCAGCTGATCACCTTGCCGGGTGTGAGCGGCTCGGGTGCGGACAAAATGATTGCGGGACGTCCTTACGACACTCCGGGCCAACTCGTGACGCGTCACATCCTGGCTAAGAGCGAGTACGACAAAATTGCGGATCGGCTTGTTACCAAGAAATGATAAGGGGTTGCCTCGGCTGATCTGCCAATAGTAAAGACCTTAGCTGGCGATTCCCAGCAGGGCGCCGTCTGACACTCGCTCCACCCGAGTTTGGATCCAACGGTTGGCTGCGTGTTTTCCTGGCACCCGTATAGGCAGGTAGTTATCGGTGAGTCCTTCGGTATATTCGCCCGCTGGATCTCTGCCGGAGACATTCAGAGTGATGGTTTTGATCTGCTGGCCGACAAGGCCATTCATGAAAGCCAGCTTTTTTTTTGACGCAAGATCGCGCAGTATGCGATTGCGCTCACGAGCGATGTGTACTGGGACCTGATTGTCCATCGCAGCGGCCGGAGTTCCCGGACGGGCGGAGTAGGTGAAGACGTGCAGGTAAGTGAGGGGCAGGTCTTCGATGAAGCGGCAAGTCTCGTCGAATTCAGCCTCGGTCTCGCCGGGAAAGCCTGCCATCACGTCCGCTCCGATCGCTGCCGTGGGCATGGCGGCGCGGATCTTCTCAACCTTTTCCCGATAGTGCCAGGGGCGATACTTGCGGTGCATCCGGCGAAGCACAGCATCACTGCCGGACTGCAATGGCACATGAGCGTGTTTGGCGACGCGCGAAGACGCGGCCATCAGGTGGATCAGTTCGTCACTCCAGTCCATGGGTTCGACCGAACTGATACGCAGTTTTTGCAGCCCGGTTTCGGAGAGAATGGCGCGGACAAGATCTTCGAATTCTGGTCGTTGGCCGTTGACCGTTGGTCTTTGGCCGGAGTTGCCGAGGGCTGACGGCTCAGGGCTGACGTCTAGGTCCCTCCCCCATCGACCGAGGTTGATGCCTGAAATCACCACTTCGCGATAGCCTGCACTCACCAGCGCGTCCACCTCGCGAATGACCTCCGCCAGTTCAAGTGAGCGGCTCTGTCCTCGGACGTAGGGAATCACGCAAAATGAGCAGCGGTTGTCACAACCGTCCTGCACTTTCAAGTTCGGCCGAGTGCGTTCGTTGGCGGCGTCGAAGACCGGCGCAGCCTGAAGTTCAGCGTGGGCGAAGATGTCGGAAACGAAAATCGGAGCGCGGACCTCGGACCGCGGACTTCGAACATCAAGCGAAAGCTGGGTGAGTGGGACGAACTGAGACGGCCGAGGTCCGAGGTCCGACGTCTGAGGTCCGATTAGTTGGGCCAACTGGTGTTTATCCGAGTTGCCGATGACCTGGCTCACGCCGGGCAGAGCGGCGATTTCTTCCGGCGCGCGTTGCGCGTAGCAGCCGGTGACCACGATCTGGGCTTTAGGGTTCTTGCGATGAATGCGGCGGATGGCGGCGCGGGCGTCCTGGTCAGCCGCGGCCGTCACGGTGCAGGTGTTAAGAACTACGAGCCCCGCTTTCGCAGGCTCGTCGGCACGCTCCAGTCCGCGCTCTCGCAGTTGGCGCTCGAGCGCAGCGCCGTCTGCCTGCGCTGCCCGGCAGCCGAAATTTGCCACGTAGAAGGTTGCCACGTTTCTATACTAGCGTATGTGGCGGTGCTGTCTCGAGGCATGGCGGCTGAGACGGAGGAACGGTTTCTCCGCCGCGCGCACATCTACACGGGCAGACGAGATTCGCCTTGGAATCGGGAAGCGGGAGGAAGGTGAGCTTTAGCCGCCGACTCTGGAATCGCCTACAAATTCTCGTTCAACATCAGGCCGAGGCTACTTGCCGTTTCTGCTGGAAACACTCCCGGCAGAATACCGGACGCCCTTGCGTCGGCTTGAAGGGCACGGTAGTTTCTTTGCCGCACTCTGAGCACGTGGTGCGAGTCTCCACCTTGGCGAAGCCGTTACCTTGCCCCGAAGGCGCCGCCCCTAAGACTGACACTCGTTTGGTCTTGCAAGCCTTACAGCGTTTGGGTTCGTTTTTGAACTGCTTGTCGTGAAAGAACAGCTGCTCGCCCGCCGTGAAGATAAAATCCGCACCGCAGTCAATGCACTTCAATACCTTGTCCTGAAATTCCATTGAGAGATGCTCCCTTCAACCCCATTCCCCAAGACCACACAGACGAATTGCGTGACGCGCGTGGACTCAGGGTCGTTGCCCCCTCAAACTACGCCCTGGAATATTTCCCCTGGACTCGGCCTGCCATGTCGTTTCAGCGGCATGGATTACTGTTTTACAATTTTTGACAATCTCCCGCGAGCAACGAAATGGGCCGCCACTTGGCGTGGCAGCCCATGGACCTAGTCTTGTTCTTTCCGTGCTTTTTTCCTGCTGCGCTTGCGCGCCAGTGCTTCCTTCACGCGCTTTTTTTCGCCCGGCTTCAGGTAAAAGGAGTGACGCTTGACCTCCTTGATGATGTCTTCCTGTTGCACCTTGCGCTTGAAGCGACGCAACGCATTTTCGAGAGACTCGCCCTCTTGAAGTCTAACTTCTGCCAACTGAACTACACCCCCAAACCGGTCCCGTTTGGACGGGGATAGTTATTGCAAGGTTCCCACGGCAAGTCAAGTGGTATATGGCATTTTCGTGCAGAGAAAATGCCGCTAGCTGCCATCTGCGGAACCGTTCGACCCTAAAAAATCAGCTTCAGGGCCAGCTGAATCTGCCGCGGCGCGTACGCGTCGGTGGCCCGAAGGAAGCTGGAGGGCACGCGGTACTGCGCCGGGAAAATGTTGATTCCAATGGTTTTATCGGTTTGTACGAACTGCGCCGAGTTACTCTGAAAACCATCCTGCGTGATCTGGACGCGCCGGTTGTCGCGGTTCAGAAAGTTGAAGGATTCGGCCATCAGTTCCAGCTTCATCCGGTCGCCGGCATAGAGACGCCGGGTAAGGCGCATGTCCGTGGTGGCGTAGTCAGGTCCGAGGAGCGAATTGCGGGAAACTCCCGGGAGCCGGTCGTTGCTGTTATTGCCATCCTGGTTGGCATCTCCGGTTACGGTGGCGCTGACCGGCCGGCCGCTGCCATAGGTGAATACCCCGGAAGCCTTCCAGTTGTTGAAAAATATTCTCAGCCACTCATGATCGCGGTGAAAAGGCTTGGGGGCCAGAACGAAAGAGAATACGAAGCGCTGCCGCTGGTCGGTAACGCTGGCGCCTTTTTCCAGGCCAGGCGCATAGGAATTCTGCACTGTCGCCGGACGCCCGGCCACCAGCGCATCCTGTCCATCGTCGATGGCGTGCGCGAAGGTGTAGGCCAGCATGAAATAGACACCACTGGTCATGCGACGGCGAATGGAAAGGGTGGCGCCGTGATAGACACTCGAGGCCGCGCTCTCGAAGACGTTGATCGACCCCAGCTGAGGGATGGGACGCGCCAGCGGATTGATGCAAGGCGGAAAAGGGCAGGTCAGCGTCCGCGTGGGTTGAAAAGTCGAGAAGGAGTCGACGTCGTAATAGGTGCCCAGAAAATTTGTGCCGGACGGGTCGTACACCGGATAGGAAACATCAACCGGCGGCGGCAGATTCACGTCCCGCGCCCGGATCAGGTCCACGCCATGCACGTACATGTAGGAAACGCCCACAGACAAGCGATGCGCGACTTCGCGCTCCACATTGAGGCTGGCCTGTTGCACTCGGGGAGTCTTGAAATTGTGCGAAAAGGCTGAGACATCAGCCTGCTCAAGTTGAGCCAGACCGGAGGGCAACTGACAATTCGTCGCATTCACCGCGCAATTGACCAACGGGTTGGGATATTGGGGAAATACCTGGTGGTCGAAGAAGTTATTGTTGTTGAGAAACAGAAAGTTTCCCGTCAGGCCACTGTCGCTCTGGACCGTCGAATTGTAGATCTGCGGAATGCGCGTATAGAACAGACCGTATTCAGCGCGGATTACCAGGGGGCGCTCGTTCCCGATCGAGTAGGCCAGCCCCACACGCGGCGCGAAGTTACCGGTGTTGTAGGGGACCCGTCCGGCATCCGGCCACAGCGGGTTGACCTGCAGGCCTTTGGTGGTGAACGTTTGCAGGTCATAGCGCGCACCCAGGCTCAGGGCCAGTCGGTCCGAGACCCGGATCGTGTCCTGCAGAAATCCGGCGTACTCGTTCGTGTCCGGATGGGTGACCGCGGGACCGAAACTCTGCAGATAGTAATGCGGCACCTGATGCGCGTAGGCCCGCAGCGGCGTGAGTTCGAGACCGGCTTCCTGGATCTCGAAAGTGAACGGGTTCACCTTGATGGGATCGAAGATGTACTCTCCGCCACTCAACGACGGAAAGAAATTGTAGATCCAGCTCATCAGCACGTCCGCGCCAAACTTCCAGGAATTTCTTTTGCCTTCCAAACTCAGGGTCTCGGCCAGATGCAGGCGGTGCTCGCGGGTCTGGCGGGGAAGAATGGATGAGCGTCCGAAGCCCTCAATGATGTCGGGGATTTTGGTCAGCGGGTCGGTGCTGTTGGCAGTCGAGGACTGCAGGTCGCGCGAGAACTGGGCCCGAAAGCGGCTCACTACTTTGATGGAGAGATTGCTGGTGAGCGCCAGTGACCCGCTTTCTGTGGATACATCCTCTTCGCCGTTGTCGCTGATGCCGAAACTGGACAGCGGACTGGCAGGATCGAGGAAGACATTGTTATGTCCGTAGTAACGCGACGTGTTCAGGCGCAGGGAGAGATTGTTGTGTTGGTTGAGCACCAGGTCGAACTTGAGGAAGCCGGCATTCCCCAGCATTGACGAGGGAAAGGTGCCGGCCTGCTTCGAAAGTTGCGCAGCGGTGGCGAACACCAGCGCCTGGTCGGTGGCCTCGTAATCACCCGGTGTGTCGGGTCCGGAGGCGGCCTTTGGAACCACGACCGAGCTTCCGTCGAGAAATCGCACCAGTGCCGGTACGTGGAAGAGGTGCTGATCGAAGCCGGCAAAGAAAAATGCACGGTTGGGTTTGATGGGACCGCCCAGGGTAAAACCGAACTGCTGCTGTTGATCGTGCGGCTTGAAGTCCATGAAGGGATGCTGGGCCGCCATGGCGCTATCCTTGAAAAAATAGAAATCCGTTCCGTGCAGACGATTGGAGCCCGATTTGGTGACCACATTCACCACCGCGCCCCCGGCGCGGCCCAGGTCGGCCCCGTAGGTGTTGGAAGATACGCGGAACTCCTGCACCACCTCATTGGAGAACTGGTAGGGCGCGCGATAGCGGCCGCGGGCCTGCCCGAAAAAAGCGTTGTTGTTGTCACCACCGTCCACCAGATAGCTGGACTGGTAGCCGCGGATGCCGCCAAAGGCCAGGTCACCATTCGACCCTGAGGTCAGCCCGCGCGGGTCCTGCGTGACTCCGGGCGTCAGCAAGGCAAGATCGGTGTAGCGCCGTCCGTTGAGTGGAAGGTCATTGATCGCCCGTTCGTCGATCAAGGCCGAAATGCCGCTGGGCTGGCTTTCAACCATCGGAGGCTCTCCTGAAACCGTGACTGTCTCGCTGGCCCCGGCCACCGCCAGTTTGAAAATCAACTCAGTGGTGCCGCCCACATCCACACGCAGACCAGGTGTGGTCTGCGGCGACATTCCGGGCGAGTCGGCGCGCGCGGAATAATCTCCCGGCGGGAGCAGTTCGAAGGCAAAATGGCCGGTGACGTCGCTAGTGGTGGAATAGCGGAAGTTAGTGGCAGCGTTCACCAGCACAACGTTGGCAGCGCCTATCCGCGCCCCGGCACTATCACTTACCGTCCCGCGGATCGCTCCGCTGGACGTGTCCTGGGCTATCGTTGCTGTAGTGAGAAATAAGACAGAAACTAAATAGAAATAACTCCTGACACTCGACATTGACTCGCCCCCACCCGTGAATCGAATCGTGGACGAGTCCGGACTGGAGAAAGGGACTTGCTGGGTATATCACGCGGAGGGAATCGCGTCTGTGATCGGCAAACTATCTCGCAAAAGTTTTCCCGCGTCGGGAATGCGGTTTGCCGGACGGGCGGGGACGCCCGTCCTCCATTCGCGGTGTCATCCTGAGCGCAGCGTGCACTTCGCAAAGCGAAGTGCATGCGGAGTCGAAGGACCCCTGCCGCGCCTTGTGCTGCTTCACTCGCAATGCGCGGGAAAACGGCTTGAAGCACGCTGGATCCAGTACAAGCGCCTTGCACCACTAAGCTCCGACCTAAGGAAGGGGTCCCTCAACTACGGGGCTGCTTCGCGAAGCGAAGCAGCCCTCCGCCCAGGATGACACGACTACTGTGTTGGCAGCTTCGCATACGCAGCCTTGGCTTGCTTGAGCACGGGGATATCCGCATCCGCGCCTTTCCACAGAGCAAGAAAGTCCTGATACGCAGCCTGAGCTTTGGTGGTATCTCCTGAAAGCGCGTAGGCACGGGCCAGCCCAAGTCTGGCCAGAGCGCCGGTCCAGCAGTTCCAGACGATCCCGCTGTGATCGAGAATCTTCTGGAATTCGGCGGCCGCCTCGCTCCCCTTGCCTGCTGCCAGATACGCCTGGCCCCGGATGTACACCGGATACAGGCAGGAAATATTGTTGATGAACTGTATTTGCCCCAGTTCGATGCGGGTGGAGGTTTCGAGGCGATCGATGGCTGCGGCCGGATTCTTTCGGTTCAAATCCAGTTGCGCCTGAATGGCCGGAAGCCAAAGTGACTGCACCTGGGTATCGAGCGGGAAATGATGGTCCAGGTCTCTCGCCAGGGATTCTGCCCGCGCATTCTCTCCGGCCATGGCGAGCCCCAGGGCGGCTTCGAGCTGCACGCTTTGACTGCCCGGCTCCAGCTTGAGCGCGGCCTCGGCGTTCCTGCGCGCTTCCGCGAGATCGCCGAAGGCAGCTTCGCGCAACGCCTGATTGTCCTGCCAGATCGCGCCATTTTCTTTGCTGTCGGTCCGCACCGCGGATGCAATGGCCTGCCGTGTCAGGTCTCGCGCTTTGTTGAGATGGCCGGAATACGCCTGCGTGTCGGATTCGAGCGCCATGCCGAAATGCTCCGAGTCAGGCTGGCTTTGAAACCATGCCGCCTGTTCCGCCATGCCCTGGGAATCTTGTCCAATAAAGGCGGCCGCGTAGAGCTCGTTACGCAGGATGTAGTCGTCGAAGTTCCGGGCCAGGGCGGTCTTCGCGATTTGGCGGGCCTCGTCGAAGCGCTGTAACGCCAGCAGACAATTTCCCAGGTTCATGTAGGGAGCGCCCACTTCCGGGGCAAGGCGCAGGTTCTGGCGATGCGCCTCCTCCGCCTTCTCGTACTGCGCCAGTGAGGCATAGCTGATGCCGAGCGCGCTGTAGGCGGCGTCGTCGCGAGGATAATTCTCAATCCACTCCTGATACGTCTGGGCTGATTTATCGAGCTCCCCGGTCACGAAACGGTAGTAGTCAGCCGCAATCGCAAGTTTTTCGCGTTCGCTGGAGTGGGCGCGATTCTCGAAAGCCTTGCCCTGGTATTCACTGGCCCGTCCCAGTTCAGCCAGGCTGGCGTAGCTGTTGGCCAATCCCCGGTAAGCCGCGGCAAAGTTGGGGTCCAGTTCGACGGCGCGCTGATAGTAAGCGATGGATTGGGTCGTGCTCTTCTGCATACCCGCACGGACCCCGAGACTGAATGCCTTCAAAGCTTCGAGCGACGACGTCGTGGCCTGGCTCAGCGGCACGTCGAATTTCTTGACCGTGGCCAGCGATTCGCCCAGTTCGCCGCGCAATCTGGCGGCGGCATCGCCGAGCGTGTCCACCACCTTCTCCTTGCTCTCAGCCGTGACCTGCTCCTGCGCCAGAGTGTCTCCGCTGTGACAATTCACCGCGTTCAACCCGATCACATATTGATTGCCCAGGGGAGCTATATCTCCCGCAATATAGGCCTGGCT
>JAIQFF010000182.1 GCA_020073395.1 Terriglobia bacterium | reverse complement strand
GGCCTGGCCCACATGTTCGAGCACATGGCATTCAAAGGTACAGACAAGATTGGCACCACGGATTACCCCGATGAAAAAATCGCCCTGGCGAAGGTGGAGAAAGCTTATGCCGCCTATATCGAGGAGCGCGATAAACGAGTGGGCCGCGATGAGCAGAAGCTGAAAGATATGCAAAAGGCCTGGCAAGACGCTATCGCGGACGCGCAAAAGTACGTCAAGCCCAACGAGTTCCCTCAAATCCTCGAGAGCAATGGCGCGGAAGGTTTAAATGCCTCAACCGCAGAGGACCAGACCGAATACCACTACTCTTTTCCGGAAAACCGGCTGGAACTCTGGGCCTATCTCGAGTCGGAGCGCTTCATGCACCCGGTGATGCGTGAGTTTTACAAGGAACGCAACGTCGTGATTGAGGAGCGCCGCATGCGGGTTGACAGTAATCCCATCGGGCGCCTGCTGGAGCAGTTCACCACAGCCGCGTTCCAGGCGCATCCCTATCACCGGCCGGGCATTGGCTGGATATCCGACCTGAATTCATTCTCTGCCACCGACGCGCAGCACTTTTTCGATGCTTACTACATTCCGTCGAACATGGTCGTGGCCGTGGTGGGCGACGTCAAGGCTTCAGAGACGCTGCCAGTCATCGAAAAGTATTTTGGCCGCATTCCCTCCCGCGAGAGCCCCGACGAGCGGACCACCACCGAACCTCCGCAAAACTCCGAGCGCCGGGTCCTGCTGTATGACCGTTCACAGCCGCTTTACCTGGAGGGCTACCACCGGCCCGATTACCGCAGTCCTGACGATGCCGTCTATGACGCCATCGCCGACCTCATGTCCAACGGGCGCACCTCGCGTCTGTACCGGGCCCTGGTGCGCGATAAAAAGATCGCGGCTTACTCGGCCGGCTTTACCGGCTTGCCCGGCAACAAGTATCCCCACCTTTTCGCTTTTTATGCCTTTCCTCTGCCCGGCCACAAGAACGAAGAAGTGGCGGACGCGATTCACGCTGAAATCGATCGTCTGAAAAAAGAGGACATCAGCGACGAGGAGCTGAAAATGATCAGGACGCGGGCCAAAGCCAACCTCCTGCGCGGACTTGATGACAACGAGGGCCTGGCCTCCTCGCTCGCCCTGTATCAGGCTCTTTACGGCGACTGGCGCGAACTCTTCCACCAGGTGGAGAATCTCGACAAAGTAAGCAAGGCCGATATCCGCCGCGTCGCCAATCAGACTTTCGTGCCCACTAACCGGACCGTGGGGATAATCGAAACCATCTCGCCGCCCCAGGCGGCCGGCCAAAACGGAGGTGGGCAATGAAACGGACTTCTCTTGCTCTTCTCATCTTCGCGTTCGTGACCGGATTGTTCTTTCAGGCTCTCCCAGCGGCTGCTCAGGCCACCGACTGGCAGCAGATCAATATTCCCCCGCTTCCCGCCTTTCATCCTCGGGAACCCAAGCGCATTGCCCTGCCCAACGGCATGATCATCTTCCTGCAAGAGGACCACGAACTGCCGCTAGTTGACGGCGTGGCCCGGATTCGCGGCGGCTCCCGCTCCGAGTCTGCGGACAAGACCGGCATGATCGACATGTACGGGGAAGTCTGGCGCACTGGCGGCACCAAGGCCCAAACCGGCGATCAACTGGATGACTATCTCGAAATCCGCGCGGCCAAAGTCGAGACCGGCGGCAGCGCGGATTCAACAACCATCTCCTTCTCCTGCCTGAAGGCCGACTTTGAGGACGTATTCAAAGCGTTCGATGACCTGTTGCGGGGGCCGGAGTTCCGTGCCGACAAGCTTGACCTGGCGCAAAAGGAATATTTCGACGCCATCTCCCGCCGCAATGATGACGTTGATGGTATCGTAGGCCGCGAGAGTGCAAAGCTGGCGTACGGGGCGCCGAACCCCTATGCGCGAGTCGCCGAGTACAAGACCGTCGCTGCCGTCTCGCGCCAGGATCTGGTTGACTGGCACCGCGCTCACGTCAATCCCAACAACATCATTCTGGGAATCGTTGGAGATTTCGACGCGGCGGCGCTGGAAGCCAAGCTGCGCCAGACCTACGGCGCCTGGCCCAAGGGACCGGCGCTGAAGGAAGAGAAGATCGAATTCACTCCGGCGAAACCGGGCTACTACCTGGTCCAGAAAGACGACGTCAACCAGAGTTCGATCGACATGGTGGGCCTCGGCATCAGGCGCGACAATCCTGACTACTATGCCGTCCGTGTCTTTAATGAAGCCTTCGGCGGTGGTTTCTCCTCGCGCCTGTTCCGCACCATTCGCACCCAGATGGGGCTGGCCTACGCCGTCGGCGGCGGAATCGGAACGGCCTTCGATCATCCTGGCATGGTGCGCCTGGCCATGGGAACGAAAAGCGCCACCACGCTGGAATCCATCAAGGCCCTGGACGATCAGATTGCCGATGTGGCCAGGCATCCGATCTCCGCCGCCGAAATCAAGCTGGCCAAGGATTCGATTTTGAACGGCTTCATCTTCAACCTTGATTCTCCCGACAAGATTCTGCGTGAACGGATGGCCTACGAATTCTATGGCTACCCCCAGGACTACCTGGAAAAATTCCGCGAAGGCGTGGAGAAGGTGACGGAGGCGGACGTGGCGCGCGCAGCCTCGAAATACTTGCACAAAGAACAACTAGCCATACTGGTGGTGGGCAATCCGGCTGAGTTTGACAAGCCGCTGTCATCGCTGGGGTCGGTGACCAACATCGACATCACGATCCCTCCACCTCCGGGCGGGCCACCGGAACCGCCAGCCAAGTCGGCCCAGTAGCCAGAGCACCGCTGCCGGACCAGATGGAGAGTATCGCCAAAATCGCCGCCGCGATGTGCTTCATCAGATCCGGATCGTCGCCCGATCCACTGTTCGTCCTGCGCTCGCCGATACTCTGGGGAATTGCCGGCGTCGGCGTTGGCATCTCGCTCTTTTTTCGCGGCTTCCCTTTCCTCAAGCGCAAACGCCTGATCCAGAACACACCCACATCCACCATCCGTGGCGCAGCGCTGGGTGCGGTAGAAGTAAGCGGCACAGTAGTGGGACCGTACACTTTGATCTCACCCCTTTCCGAATCGGACTGCTTCTACTACCATGCCGTCGCGCGCAGCACAGGAGAAGAAGAGAAAAAAGTGGAAGAGGAAGTCTTGTATGCTCCCTTCTTCCTCGCTGACGGCACCGGACGCTTGATGGTTGATCCGCGCGGCGCCGAGATGGAACTTCGGCCGTCCGTAGATGAGGAATACTCGCCTTCTACGGGCGATGCGTTTACGCGACACTTTCTGGTGCGCCGCGGGCTTTCCAGCGCCGTGCCGGCCAACCTCCAGGAATACTGCATCCGCCCCGGCGACCAGTTGTTCGTCCTCGCCACGCTTCGAGAAAATCCGGGACTCGAAAGCACCGCTGACGGTTTGGCTGGTAACGCTGCCCAGGGACAGGAAGGATTTCTGAGTGCCGCCGCAGCCGATCTCCAGCGGCGGGCGGCGATCGAATCCATGCTGCCTCCCGGTAGCGTGGTCCCACCACTGGCGAAAGCTCCTCCGGTCGAAACCGAAGCATTCGATCTCAATCCCCCCGTGGTCCTGATGAAGGGCACATCGGGTGGGCCGTTTTTCATTTCCTGGCGCAGCCAGCGTGATGTAGTTGAAGAGTTGGCGGTGCGGTCTGTTCTCTACATCTGGGGCGGTCCGGTTCTTGCCCTGGCTGGTCTGTGGCTGCTGGTCAACCATCTTCTCGGACACTAATTGAGTCCGCTTGGAGTCAATTGCTTGCGTGAGGAGCACGGGCGGGGACGCCCGCGCCATTTAACCCAGGATGAAACTTCTTGACAGCAGGGACTCGGGCGGCTAATCTGATGGCGAACAAAAAGCGAATAAACTATGGCTACCCTTCCCCTCCTGCCAGCCACCGGACCCAGACTGGTCGGTATCGCTCGCCTGGCCGCCGCAGGCGAATCGCTGCGCCAGGGACACGAAGTCGAATACTTCACCCTGCCCGTGCGTTCCCTGCTCAACCGTTGCACCGGCGTCCGTATGCCGTTTACCTGGACCATCAACCCGTACCGCGGCTGCGAGTTTGCCTGCAAGTATTGTTACGCCCGCTACACTCACGAGTTCATGGAAATGCGCGATGGCGTGGATTTTGAGCAGAAGATATATGTCAAGCAGCACGCCGCCGATTTGCTGCGGCAGGAGTTGCGCCGGGTCAAGCCGGGCGAGCAGATCGCGCTCGGTACCGCCACCGATCCCTACCAGCCGGCCGAGCGCCGTTTCGAAGTCACCCGCGCCATTCTGGAAGAATTCGCCCGACACCACGGACTCGATCTGGGCATTGTCACCAAGGGCAACTTGATTCTGCGTGACCTGGACGTGCTGAATCAGATTGCACGAAACAACCGGCTCATGGTGAATGTCACGATTACGACCTTGAATATAAAACTCGCACGCATCCTCGAGCCCCGGGCGCCCCGGCCCGATCTGCGAATGGAAACCGTCCGCCAGCTGAGTCAGGCAGGGATCGAGGCCGGAGTAAGTTGTGCGCCTGTGATTCCCGGCATCACCGACTCGCTCCGCAACCTGGACGCCTTGGTTCGCGCCACCGCCGAAGCGGGCGGAAAACATATCTTTGCCAATCCCTTGTTTCTGAAACCCTGCTCCGCCGCGGTGTTCATGCCCTTTCTCGAAAAGGAGTTTCCCGAGCTTGCCGCCGGCTACCGCCAACGCTATAAAGATCGGGCCTTCCTGCCGAAGACCTACGGAAAGCGGATTTCACAGCTGATGGCGAATCTGCGCCAGAAGTATGGGATTCAGCGTCGCGACCGCGAAAGACTCCAGCACCCAACAACAGCGAGCGAACCGCAGCTGAATCTTTTCTGAGGAATCACCGCCAGCCCCCCACTAAACCTGTCATCCCGAGCGCAGCCGAACGATTCGCTTGCGAATCGTTCGGCGGAGTCGAGGGACCTGCTGTGGTTTGCACCGCCGCGACGAACATTTCCCGCGCCAAACACGCGGGCGAGGTCGCCCGCGACCACACCTCCGCCGCTCGACTATAATCCGTGCTCGACCATGCCATCGTACGTTTCAGGACCCGGCGAGCCGGCGCGTCCCGGCCTCAGCGCACAGCTTAACCAGTTCTGGCAGCGTGTGACCAACGGACTTGAACTCAATCAGCTCTGGACCCAGTTCCACACCGACGCTCGCGCCAGTTTCCGGCTCTACCAGCGCGACTACGGGGCACGGCGGCGACAAGAGACACAGCCCCACAGTGTCTTCCAGACGGTCCTGGAATTTCTCTGGGCCATTCTGGAAAAACTGAGTCCGGCCCGGCGTGTCCTGCTGCTGTTGGGGATCGTGTTCCTGATCTTTCCCAGTGGGGGGTTTAGCCACCTTGGAAAATCGGGGGAAGTGGAGGTGGTTGAATTTAACTTTCATTTCTACGGCGGGATCGTGCTGTTCGTCCTGCTGATGCTCGAAGTCTCGGACCGGGTGGTCATGAAGCGCGACCTGGAAATCGCGCGCGATATCCAGAGCTGGCTCCTGCCTTCAACTCCGCCCCAGGTGCCCGGGCTCGCGATCGCCTTTGCTACCCGGCCGGCCAACACCGTGGCCGGAGACTACTATGACGTCTTCGCGCGACCGGCAACAGCTTCCGGCGAAACCGGTTTCCTTCTGGCGGTGGCCGACGTGGCCGGAAAGAGCATACCGGCGGCCCTGCTGATGGCTACGTTCCAGGCCAGTCTCAAAACCCTCTCCGCCATTCCCTGCTCGCTGGCCGAACTGGTCACGGGGATGAACCGGTACGCTTGCACCAATAGCCAGGGTGGGCTGCGCTTCACCACCGCGTTCCTGGCGGAGTTTGATCCGGTCAGCCGGGCGCTCACCTACATCAATGCCGGACACAACACGCCCATTCTCCGGCGCAGCTCAGGCACCGTGGAACGGTTGACTGTAGGCGGACTGCCGCTCGGAATCCGTGCAGAAGCCAGCTATGAATCCGGTAGCCTGGTCTTGCAGGAAGGTGATTGGCTGGTGATCTTCACCGACGGCCTGGTGGAAGCCCTGAATCAGCGCGAAGAGGAATATGGCGAACCGCGCCTGCTGGAGGTGCTGAATGCGGGCGCGGCCAGCGCTCCCCACGAAATGCTGCATCGCATGATGAGCGATGTGGATGCTTTCGTGGGTCCCACGCCGCAACATGATGACATTACGTGCCTGCTGGTGAAGGTAAGTTAGGGGCACGACCCGCAGGGAACAGCGTCCAATCGACGAAAATGCGAAGGGGACGGGTTCGCTCTGCCGCTCCAAACTCTCTACCTTCTCTTGCGCCGCGCGAAGAGCAAACCCAGCCCTGCGCCCAGCAACAACGTACCTAACAGCTTTTTCTTGTCCCCCACCGCAACGAAGCGAGTGCCCTGAGGACCGACCTCGAAAACGCCCACTGGAACAGCTCCGACTCCGCCTCCTCCCCCGCCACCCTCGCCCCGGGCAGTCTTCATTTCCAGTCCGCCACTGCCCGTACCGCCGCCAAAGCCATAGGCGATCTTGGCCACTGGAATAATTGTTTTGTCGCCTGCGATGATTGGATCTCCGAACACGCTCTTGACCTGCGCCCGGGTGGAAAGACTCTCGTGCAATGATTGCAACAACGTCAAACTGCTCATAAGCGACTCCTCAGTTAGAGTAGCGCTGGCGTCTTGCGGTATGTCGGGAGGACAACCCTGCCCTCCGCTGCGAGGGCGAGACGCCCTCGCGACAGCCGGCAAGATGCCGGCGCTACGGATTCATGGCTTCAGCATACATGCGGTGGAATGCGTGCACTCCCGTCTCCTGCTTGATGCTGTACCGCCCGCGCTGGTAGCTTCGCGAATGCAGATTCTTCTGCACCGTCTCGCAGATTCCCACATCTTCGACCTGAATCTGATCGCTGAACTCAACTGACGCTTTGGCGGCGGCGCTGCCCAGATCTTTCTCCGGCAGATACCACTCGAAAATCGCCAAGGACCGGTCGGCTGAGATCGGCAGCACGATGTTGAGCGAAACATTGTCGGGATAGCAGTTGAGCATCCAGTTGGGGAAAATCCAGAAGTAGTCGGTGGTCAGGTCCGCGGCCGCTTCCTGGTAGCGGCGTGGCGTGGCGTCTCCCGGCTGGGTGCCGCGAATCGGGCTGAATTGGCGCACGTGACCAGCATAAGGCTCCACCGTGTACGCGTTGTAATCCAGCTCCCGATTCAATCCGGGATGGACACTGGGCAGGTGGTAGCCTTCGAGATAGTTGTCCACGTATGTCTTCCAATTGCACTTCATATCGTAGGTGCGTCGTTCGAAGAGCTTCATGTCGGCAAAGCCAAAGCGCCCGGCTTGCTGGGGAAGCTGGCCAAGAGCTTTCAGCACGGGTTCGGCATCAGGAGCAAGGTTGACGAAGATCAGATTGGACCATTCTTCGGCCCGCACTGGAGCCAGCCTGAACTCTTTGGCATCGAAGCCCGGCTGGCCTTCGAATTCCGGCGCGCTGATGAGCGCCCCATCAAGTCCGTAGGTCCAACCATGATAGCCGCAGCGAAACAGCTTGCGCGATCCGCAGCCTTCGGCGGGAGGTCCGGCACGGTGGCGGCAAACGTTATAGAAGCCGCGCAGCTCGCCCTGGGCACCGCGCACCAGCAGTAGCGGTTCGCCGAGAAGTTCGGTAGTAAAGAAATCGCCGGGCTTGGCTAATTGCTCGCGATGTCCGACTACTTGCCAGGCACGAGCAAAGATTCGGTCTCTCTCCTGCGCGCACACCTCGGGGTCGGTATAGAACGGCGCAGGAATCGACCAGGCCCGGGAGATGTCAGGATCGATCTGAATGGCTGGCTGCTCGGACATGCCGGACTATTTTACGTCAGACATCAGACGTCAGCCCTCGGACCTCGGGCGTCGGACCTCGGCCCTCAGCCCGGAAGCGAGTGGGCTTCTTCCGGAGGGCTGTCATCCTGAGCGCAGCGCGCACTTCGCAACGCGAAGTGCGTGCGCAGTCGAAGGACCCCTATTGCATTGAATTGATCGGTGCCGGGTGTCATGTTTTGTCTGTCCGGAAATACTGGTGCAGACCGCCTTCAAAAAGTTCGCGGAGTGGTAGGGGCCCTTCGACTGCGCTGACCGATTCGGAACCAATCGGTCAGCTCCGCTCCGGATGACAGCCGCCGGAAAAACCTCACTCCGCTTCCGATGTCCGAAGTCCGAGGTCTGACGCCCGAGGTCCAGCTACTTCTTCATGCTGGGATCGTCACTCGGGTTGACGTAGTTGATCTGAAACGGCGCCTCTCCGTGGACCTGGACCACCGTCTCCCCCACTGCCATGCCGTAATGATGCATGCTGGGATCGAGGTAGGCGAAGCTGCCGGTCGGGAACACGTTCATCTTGGATGCATCGAAGCTGTCCCCCATGCCCACCTTAAAGCTCCCGGAAATCACCGTCGCGTTTTCGCGCTTGGGATGCCAATGGGGCGCGATGCGATAGCCGTCGGGCATTTTCAGGCGAATAGTGAAGTCCCCCGAAGTACCCATCGGATCGCCTTCGAGCACCGCCAGCTGCGCTCCCGCCGGCAGTACGGGCGGCACCGGACCAAACTTGATCTGATCAGCCGTGAATGCATTTTGTGGTGGCGCCTGAGCAGCGGCGAAGATGGTGGCACACAACAGAAAGGCAAGGAGCGTCGTCTTCATGAGTTAGCCTCCAGGCAAACGGTGAAATCATAGCACCATGGGCAGACCGTGGCCGGTGTTGAGATGCGCCAATTTGGAAGACAGGTGACCGCAGGTTCCCCAGTTGTCGAACCGTCTCATGATCCCGTTCCAGACTGACACAAATTGTCAAGAGCCGACATATTCTGACATTTATCCGGGCCCACGGCTGCATTCTGGCCCCCGGTCGATGCTCACGAAAGCGCCATGCCATTGAAAGAAAGGGGACTATGACTGAGTAGGTGACTGCTGGGTGTAGCCCATGCCCTTGGCCGATGAAGTGCAAACATATCGGGCAACAAGGTCGAGGAGACCACACTTTGTTGTAACGGAGAGAGGGACAAACGAGATGCGGAAACAGAAGGGTTTCTCACTGATTGAGTTGCTGATCGTGGTCGCGATCATTCTGATCATCGCTGCGATCGCCATTCCTAACTTGCTGCGGGCACGTATCGCAGCCAATGAATCGTCTGCCGTCAGCGCGATTCGTACCATCAACACTGCTCAGGTTTCCTACCAGTCGGCTTATCCGACTGTGGGTTACTCC
>JAIQFF010000181.1 GCA_020073395.1 Terriglobia bacterium | reverse complement strand
GATCCAGCCCGATCGTAAGTTTCTGACTTGCATTTTTTTCGACCCTCTTTGTCGTTACAGTGCTAATCTTCTTCATTGCCGGTCTCCTTTATCTCCTTGCGCCTCGAGCGCGTCGATAACTTGGGAGCTTATCGCATCCCGCCGGAGACCGGCATTCTCATCCCATCTGATTACGACAGTGTCAACCCACTCACGGCTTCAAATACCGTTGTAGACTGACCGCATGCAATCCGGCGGGCCGAAAGATACCGACTTGAACATGATGGCGCGAGATTTGCCTCAATTTCAACTAGCGTTGGACGGAGAATCTGTGCTTACAATCGTGCGACTTCGCATTGCGAAGCGGGGGATTCTACATGTACTTTTTGTAATAGGTCTTCTATCGCTCCCTCTTTTCTCGGCAGAGAAACCAAAAGACACGGTGCCCCCGGCGCCGGTCCCCTCCCCTATTACAGCTGCCAGGAAAGTGTTCATTTCAAATACACCCGGAACCAGTCTGCCCGCGTCTTTCGGCGGGCCTGATCGTACCTATAACGAGTTCTATGCTGCAATGAAAGGTTGGGGACACTACGAGCTTGTGGCCGCCCCCTCGGACGCGGATCTAATCCTGGAGATAAGTTTCAACAGTTCGCTTTCCAGCGTTGGCGGCACCAGTACTTCGGGACCTATTTCCTACAACTACACAGAACTCAGATTGGTGATCCTCGATGCCAAGATGCGTGTTCCTTTGTGGTGGTTCAACGAAGCGGTCAACCCAAAGATTTCGTTTGGACATCGTCCCGAAATGGCAGTAGACACCGCATTCAGTCGGGCAACCGCTACTCTTGTGGATGACCTAAAGAAGCTGGTCAGCGAACCTGCAGTTGGGGCGAGCGATACAAGCAAGTAGCCTTTCGCTTGGCCGTTCGAGAATGAGATTCGCATTCGTTTTTCGGTCGCTGGCGTAATATCACGATTACACTTCGACTACCCGGGCAGCTGTCTCCGCGTGGCTGCGAGTCCCTGCACGAGCGGGACGCTCGCGCCACACGTGGCCGATGCATCCCTTTCCCCGTCACACCATCTAATAGAGTGAGCATCAAAATTATGGGAAACACGTTCAAGACTGCTTTTCTGCTTACTGCACTGACGCTGCTGCTGATGGCGGTGGGTCGCGTTTTGGGCGGACCGAATGGAATGCTGCTGGCGCTGGGCATTGCCGTGGTCACGAACTTCGTCGCCTACTTCTTTTCTGACAAGATCGCGCTGAGAACCTATCGCGCGCAGCCGGTCACGCGCGAGCAGTTACCGCGGGTTTACAACGTAGTGGAGCGGATGACCCAGAAAATCGGCTTGCCCATGCCAAAGATCTACGTCATTCCGACGGATTCACCCAACGCATTCGCCACCGGGCGCAATCCGAAACACGCCTCGGTTGCGGTCACGCAGGGCATCCTGGGCCTGCTGAATGACGAAGAACTCGAAGGCGTGCTGGCCCACGAACTGGGACACGTAGGCAATCGCGATATTCTGATCAGTTCGGTGGCCGCCACCATTGCCGGCGCGATTACCTGGCTGAGATACGGCGCCTACTTCGGCGGCATGGGCGATCGTGATGATCGTCGCGGCGGGGCCATGGGCGGGTTGCTTATGCTGATCCTGGCCCCGATCGCTGCCATGATGATCCAGATGGCGGTTTCACGCTCGCGCGAGTACGCCGCCGATGAAACCGGCGCGCACTTTACCGGCAATCCCTACGCTCTGGCCAGTGCTTTGGCCAAGCTCGACGCCTATTCGCGGCGCGTCCCCATGATGGGCACGCCGTCAACCGCGCACCTGTTCATCATTCAGCCGCTGCTGGGCATGAATTTTGGCAACCTGTTTTCCACCCATCCGCCGATCGCCAAGCGCATCGAACGCCTGACGGGAAGGCCGGCTGAGTTTATGCGGTAAAGCTGTCAGCTATCAGCTTTCAGCCATCAACTAAGACCATGTAACCTTTGGTTTCGGCTGAGAGCTGATAGCTGGAAGACTGACAGCTAGAGGTGACGTTGGTAACGCCGTCTACCCGCCTCGATCGCTGCAAGCGCATAGTAGAATTTCCAGATGTCGCCTGAAACCGCCATTGCCGCGTCCCACCGAGCAACGCAGCTGGAAAACGCACTGCGCAAGGTGATCCGCGGCAAAGATGACGTTGTCCGACTCGCCCTGGTCGCAGTGCTGGCTCGTGGACACTTGCTGATCGAAGGTGTCCCTGGGGTGGGTAAGACGACTCTCGGCCAGGCTTTGGCTCGAGCCATCGACTGCACCTTTCAGCGGGTGCAGTTCACCAGCGACATGCTGCCGTCTGACGTCCTGGGCATCTCGATCTACTCTGCCATCGAGCAACAGTTTGAGTTCAAGCGCGGTCCGGTTTTCACCAACGTCCTGCTCGCGGATGAGATCAACCGGACCACTCCAAAAACCCAATCCGCGTTGCTCGAGGCCATGAACGAAGGCCAGGTCACGGTGGACTCTCACTCTTACTCGCTGCCGCAGCCCTTCCTGGTGATCGCCACCCAAAACCCGGTCGAGCACCACGGGACTTATCCTTTGCCGGAGTCGCAGCTGGATCGCTTCCTCATGCGGGTGCGCATGGGATATCCTGATGGCGAGTCTGAACGCGAGATTCTGCGCTCCGAAGCAGGAACCGCCCAACTGGAACTCCTCGAGCCGGTGCTCACTGGCGCCGACGTGCTGGAAATGCAGCAGGCGGTTACCCAGGTGCGAGTCGATGATTCGCTGGTTAGCTATGTGCTGGCGATTGTTCGCGCCACCCGTGAGTCCGAGCAATTCTCGCTGGGCGTTTCTCCCCGCGGGTCCCAGATGCTCTACCGTGCCGGACAAGCCATGGCTTTTCTCGATGGCCGCAACTTCTGCGTCCCGGAAGACTTCAAGCCGCTGGTGGTGGCAGTATTCGCCCATCGCGTCGCGGTGAATGGCCGCTACTCTTCTACCCTCAAGAAATCCGAACAGGCCGAGCAGTTGCTCCGGGAACTGGTCGAGACCATACGCGTGCCGGTGTAGGCTGGTTGGCATGCAAGCTGGTTGAAGAGCAAAATCAGTTGTTAGTCTTCAGTTCTCGGTTCCCAGTCGCTAGCTTTCAATCCCGTTGCCGTTCATAATGGTCACTCGTCATGTCATTTCTTCGTTTCCTCATGCTGCTCGCCCTGATCGTCTGGCTGGGGGGAGTGATATTTTTCCCTGTAGTCGCACAGACAGCTTTTTCGGTGCTGCCTACGCGCCATCTGGCGGGGTCGGTGGTGGGGCGTTCGTTGGGAATTCTGCATTGGATGGGCGTGATTTCCGCAGTCGTCTTTCTGGCCAGTTCGCTGCTGTTGAGCCGCCTGAGCAGCGGCGAAGCTCACTGGTTCGCGGCCCGGAATGTGCTCATCTGCATGATGCTGCTGCTTGTCTTGATCTCGCAGTTCGGCATCATTCCACGTATGGACGCGATCCGGGCTTCGATTGGGGAGATCGACGCGGCGCCGGTTGACAGCCCTGCTCGGCTGCAATTCGACGGCTTGCACCATTGGTCGACGCGGATCGAGGGCGGAGTGCTCCTGCTCGGCCTGGCGGTTGCTTATCTGACGGCGCGATCACTGACCTGATCTGAGCTGGCTGTTATCATCTTCTTGTCCCTATGAAAACCGGCATTATCGGCCTGCCTCAGGTGGGCAAGACTTCTCTGTTCCGCATTCTCACCAAGGCGCACCTTTCCGACCAGGCCCATTCCAACCCGCGCGAGGCACACATCGGTGTGGCCAAGGTCCCGGACGAACGCCTCGACCGCCTGGCGGCGCTCTACAGCCCGAAAAAGCTGACTCACGCATCGGTCGAATACGTGGATGTGGGCGCCATTGGCCAGGAAGCGCTGAAGGAAAGCGCGTACGTCGGGCACCTGCGCAATGTGGACGCCCTGGCTCACGTGGTCCGCGCCTTCGATGATCCCTCTATCCCGCACGTCGGGCCGGTCGATCCCCTTCGCGATATCAAGAACGTCGATTTCGACCTCATGGTCAGCGACTTGGGACAAATCGAAAAACGGCTGGAGCGCTTGGAGAAAGACCTGAAGAAAATGCGCACTCCCGATCTGGAAAAAGAATTTGATCTTCTGAAACGAGCCAACGCGCACCTGGGGACCGAGCGGCCACTCCGTGAAATGGAAATGACGCCGGAGGACAAGAAGCGTCTGCGCGGCTTCATGTTCCTGAGTGAGAAGCCGATTCTTTATGTGCTCAACGTCGGTGAGAGCACGGAGTTAGGCGACGATCTCGACCATGCGATCGCCAAGTACAACTTGACCGAGGTGGCGTCGCGGCCGAATGCATCGGCATCCGCCATCTGCGGAAAAGTGGAGGCGGAACTCGCGGAAATGAGCGACGCGGATGCAGCCGAGTTTCTGAGCAGCTACGGCCTGAGAGAAAGCGGGCTGGTCCGCCTGATTCGGACCACGTACTCGCTGCTGGGACTCATTTCGTTTTTCACCGCCGGGGAAGACGAATGCCGGGCCTGGACCATTCCCGTTCGCACCCGCGCAGTGGAAGCCGCAGGCGCCATCCACTCCGATCTCGAAAAACACTTCATCCGCGCTGAAACCATTCGCTGGGACCAGTTGCTCGAAGCCGGGTCTGAAGCGAACGCCCGCGCCAAAGGCACTCTGCGCCTCGAGGGCAAAGATTACATCGTGCAGGATGGCGATGTGATGCATATCCGGCACAGCGGCTAGAATCCCGTTTTGAAACTAAGAACCAGGAACTCAGAACCGGAAACTGATAAGAAACCAGTTGTCAGTTGTCAGTTCTTGGTTCTCAGTGTTCATGCGTCACATCTTTCTCCGGTAGATGTTGGCATGATCGTTCCCGGGAGGATTTTTATGGGACAGTCATACCGAGACCTGATCGCGTGGCAGAAAGCCATGGATTTTGTTATGGATGTGTATCGCACCAGCAAGGCATTTCCGCGGGACGAATTGTATGGGCTGGCCAGCCAGTTGCGCAGAGCGGCGGTTGGGGTCCCTACAAATATTGCCGAAGGGCAGGCGCGTTTCTCCGCCAACGAGTTCCATTATTTCCTGGGACGCGCCCGAGGATCGCTGGTCGAAGTCGAAACCCAACTGGTGATTGCTCAGAACCTGGCGTACTTTACCCCGGAGCACGGCAAGCATCTCCTCGATCAGGCAGCCGAGTTAGGAAAAATACTAAACGGCCTGATCGGCGCGATTCGTCCCGCTGCATAGCTGAGAACCGGAAACTTGAGACTGGGAACTGATATCATCGCCCGCGTACATGCATCCCATTCTTCTCAGCATTCTGCTCGGACTCACGGCAGCAGCGGCCAATGTTTTCGGTGGCGCCATCATCGTCCAGAAGAATTGGGACCGTTCTTACCTGAAGTACTTCGTGGCGCTGGGCGCGGGATTCATGCTGGCGACGGCGATTGTAGAGATTTTTCCGGCCAGCCTGGAACTTCGCGGCAAGAGTGCCGCATTCCTGGTTCTGGCCGGATACCTCATCGTCCATTTGTTCGAACATACAGTTACGCCGCACTTCCATTTCGGCGAGGAAACTCACAAGGATGCGTTCGTCCACGGTCACCGGGGATACTCGGTGCTGCTGGGACTGATAATCCATACTTTTTTTGATGGTATTGCGATCGCCTCCGGCTTCATTGTTTCCAACTGGCTGGGATGGGTCATCTTTCTGGCTATTTTCCTGCACAAGATTCCCGAAGGATTCACTATTGCGTCAGTCATGCTGGCCAGCGGACAAAGCCGGCGCACCGCCTGGGGGGCTTCCATGCTACTGGGCGCATCGACGCTGGCCGGAGTCCTCACCATGGCGTTGTTTCGCCATCAAGTCAGTTACGGCTTGCCGCTTTCCGCGGGGGTGACGATTTATGTAGCGGCTTCAGACCTGATGCCGGAGGTCAACCGCGAGCCGGGTGTGAAAATGGCGCTGGTGGTCTTCCTCGGAGTGGGATTACTTTTTCTGCTCGATACTTTTTTCCATGTGCACTAGCTGACTAGTATCCGGTGTCCAGTACCCCAGTACCCAGACCCGGCTACGCCGCGGGCCGCTTGAGCGATGCGATCAGGCCACTGGGTACTGGCTACTATTCCACTGTGTGCTTAGCCGTGTACCCTTCCCGCGCCATGACAGTGTACTTCACGTCTTTGCCCTTCTGGTCTCTTACTTTCAGCGGGCCTCCGTCGGGAGCAACTACTTCCACCTTTAGTTTGCGGTAAGTGCCGTCCAGTTTGGGATTAGTCGGGCGGTAGGCCAGATTGTACTGGTTACGGATATCGCCGATGACGTCGTGAAAGATCTCCGGCAGTTCAGCTTGAAAGCGCGGGAAGTACGCCCGTCCTCCGGTCAGGCGGGCAAAGGTTCTCATCTCGTTGTCGCCTTGCAGGTAATCCATTTCGCCGACCGGAATGCCCATGCCGTGGGTGTAACCGCATCGATGGGCCTCACAGTAGTTGCGCACGGCAAAGCCCACGCTGATGGGGAAAATGGTGACGTCGTGCGTGGACTTGATCTTTGTCATGATCTGGTCGAGGTTGAGCTTGCTGAAAGTGTCCACGCCGGTGGTCACCAGGATGACGTACTTGCGTCCCTGGATCTGATCGACGCGGTCCAGCGTGTCATAGAGGGCATCAAACAGGTTGGTCTCGGCGAAACCCGGTATGCGTAGCTGATTCAGCGCTCCATAGACCGCCTGCTTGTCCTGGGTGAAGTCGGCCAGGATGTGCGGTTTCATGTCGTAGGAGATCACTGCCACCCAGTCATTTTTCTTGAGCGAATTGGCGAAAGCGTAGCTGGCGTTCAGCGCGTCGACCATGAAGTAATAGTTGGTAGAGGCAAATTCAACCAGCAGCACTGCTGTAATGGGCGCTTGCGAGACGTCGAAATCAGTCAATGACTGCTGGACGCCATCCTCCAGCACGCGGAAGTTGTCCTTCTTCAGGCCGGGGATGAATTGCCCGTCTTTGGTGGTCACCAGAACATCCACATTCACCAGCGGGACGTCTACCTTGATGGAATAGTCCGGCATGCCCTCCACCTTTTTTGGCTTTGCCGGGGGCGGTGGCGGGGGTGGTTCTTCCTTCTTCTTCGGGATGGCGTAAGGCCCAACGTCGTTCTGTGGCCCGCCCGCTTCCGGCGGAGTCTCCTGCTTTTGCCCGCTGGTGGCGGGCTCGGCCTGATCTTGAGCGAGGAGCCCGGGAATCCCCAGGGTCAGGAATAGCAAAGGCAGCATCATCAAGGGGATAGTGAGAATAGATCGGCTCGGAAACTTCAAATTTCTAATCCGGTCAATGGAAAACATGGAATTCCTCGGCAAATCGTTATGCTAGTATAGACGCTGGGCTTCGCGATTGGGATGTTTTGCACGGCCTTGGCTGTCGCTTTTAGCTCCTCTCCCACCCGGCAAAAGTTAGGATACAGGCGCGAAGTATAGTTTTTGGTCGCGGGGCACTGTTGCTCCAGGTTCAACTTCATGAGACGTGCGCTCTTCTCCAGCGTCATCGCCCTCCTAGTTTCTTCAACGGTTCAGGCCCAGACTCTCAAACCGGTTGAAACCATCCCGGTGAGCGAGATCCATGCGGGTATGGACGGCGTGGCTTTTACCGTTTTCCAGGGCACCAAACCGGAATCCATGGGAGTGAAGGTTCTTGGCATTCTGAAGAATGCCAACGGGCCCAAGGGAGACATCATCCTGGTGCGTTTGTCGGGTGAAAAGGCGGAATATACCGGGGTGGTCGCGGGCATGAGCGGCAGTCCCGTTTATCTGAATGGCAAGCTGGCCGGAGCGTTGGCCTTCCGCATCGGCGAGTTTTCCAAGGAACCGATCGCCGGCGTGACGCCCATCGCTGAGATGTTCGAGATCAACGCCCTGGACCGCAGCCCGGGAAGCAGCACGGTGAACGCCGAGGCTGCAGTCCACACGCCCACCCGAACCTCGGGGCCCGGAACTGAGGGACTGGCTTCTAAAGACTACGCCAATTATCTGAAGCCGATCGAAGCTCCGCTGGTGTTCAGCGGGTTTTCGCAGGAGGCCATGCAGCGTTTCGCTCCCCAGTTCGCGAAGGCCGGAATCGTGCCGGTAATGGGCGTGGGCTCGGTCAGCGAAAGCAAGCAGCCCGAGCCTTTGGAGCCAGGCTCTGCCATCAGCGCGATCCTAGTGCGCGGCGACATGGACATCGCGGCCACCTGCACCGTCACCTACATGGACGCACAGCACCTGCTGGCATGCGGGCATCCCCTGATGCAATTTGGCATGGTGGATTTGCCCATGACCAAAGCGGAAGTCCTGGCGACGCTGCCATCCCCGCTTAATGCCTTCAAGATTGTGAACGCCACCGAACCGGTCGGCGCCTTCGTGCAAGACCGGCACACCGGCATTCTGGGAGAGTTTGGCAAGCAACCGGAGATGATTCCGGTCACTTTGAATATCCACGGCGGGGCGGCCAGCAAGCAGTTTCATTATGAGGTGCTGAATAACGCGAACCTGAGTCCGCTGGCCATGATGGCGACGGTATTCAACGCGCTGCACGGAGTGAACGAGTACGGCGAAGATACCACCTACCGCATGAACGGCCGGATCAGCGTGAACGGATATCCTGACGTCACGGTGCAGAACATGTTCGCCCCGTCGGACGGCGGACAGCCCGCCGCGGTGATGGCGGCGCTTTCGCTTGGGGACCGCTTCAGCCGCATTTATGACAACCCGTACACCGTGCCTGGCATTCGCGGCGTCCAGCTTGATTTCGATCTGGTGCGCGAACGCCGCTGGGCCCGCCTCGAGGGCGCCCGCACCGATCTGATCGAAGCCCGTCCGGGCGATGAGATCACCATCGAAACCGTGCTGCGTCCCTACCGGGGTGAGGTAATCTTGCAGCAGATTCCCATTCACATTCCTACGTCCACTTCCAGAGGGCCGCTGCGCATTCTGGTCAGCGATGGCGAGACCCTCGACCGCCTGCGCCACGGCAACCCGCTGCTGGGCCGGAAAATGGACCTGGCGTCAACGATCTCGCTGCTCAACAAACAGCATGTGAACAACCGCGTGTACGTGTCGCTGCTTGAGGCTGATCCGGAAGCCATGGTCGCCGACAAGGTCATGCCCACGCTGCCACTTTCGATCATGAACGTGATGGACAGCATGCGCGGCACCCAGGAAATGATCGTGCAGGGCGAGTCGTCGGTGAACGAGGCGGCCACAGGCCGGTTGGATTATGTGGTCTCCGGGGCGCAGGTCCTGACCATTACGGTCAAGTAATAGTATTTGTGGGTCGG
>JAIQFF010000180.1 GCA_020073395.1 Terriglobia bacterium | reverse complement strand
GGCGTTTACGTGCAGCTCGAATCGATCGGGCTGAGCCGCGCGGTGCCCGCCATTATCGGCTGGCTGGTAAACCCATTGCTGAGAAGCATCCCGCGTGGAACCATTTCGAGCCTGCTCGATGCTACACGTGCCGCTGTTACCAACCTGCAAACAAAACGCGGTTCCGACAGGGCTATGGCAAATAACTCCTGCTATCGAGAAGGGAACGAAACCAGCGACGTCATTCTGATCAGCAATTTCCGGTAATGTAGGCTTGCTTTTATCTCAGTTGGCGAGTGACGGGCAACCCTTCCATAATCCGGTAAGATAAGGGTTCCCGACCATTCGGGAGTGGAAGGACTCAATTCGCCACTCTAGACTTCGCCCACTGGAGTACTGGGCTCCTCTCATATCGAGTATGGTCGAGTTCGAGTCGGCGGCGCAGCGGCTTTTACGTGTACAGTCCACCTGGAGAAAATGAACGACTCATTGAGCGTGCCGGTTTCGCCAGATCCGCGCAACCGACACAACTGGCTGTTCGAACTCCCCCGAAGGGGAGCGGGACGCAATACCGGTTCGCTCGATCGCCAGGTCCAGTCCGATCGTCAGCTTCTGATCCTGAAAATCCCTCGTCGCCTTTGCCGCTGCAGTCCCAGTTACTGCTCCGAGCGTCCCATTTCGCGACGGAGCGCTCGTAGCAATTCTTCTCGCTTTTCCGAACCCAGTTCGCGTTCCAGTTCCTCGAGAGCTAATGCGACAACATGGTAGTGATGAAGTCCAGCGTACTCCGGGTTAGAAGTAATCTCTAACCAGATCTTGTGTAACAGTTCAACATCGCTGGGGCGCAGTCGAGGCTCATGCGGCCCGAGTGGGTATTCATGCCCGACACCATTTGGGCTAATGACCTCCAGCACGAGGCGTGGTTTAGGCTGCGGAAGTCGCTCCCATGCATCTCCTGTGAGCTTCGCTTGTTCATCCGTACTCAGTATTGTGGACAAACCGGAGACCAATCGCGAAGAATCTAGTCTCTGGGCGGTCATCATAGTGGCATCGAAAACATTGGTTCCAGGCGCAACCAATAGAGATACGTGTTTGCCTTCTTTCTCAGCCAGCGTCACAACTCTCGAGAACAGCTCTTGTTCGTAGGTGTCAAAAACGTCTTTGGCCTCGTAAGTCGTGCTGCCACTGAATGAATGGAGACGTGGGGAAAGTCTGACGCTGAGGACAACAATGTCCTGAAGGGTGGTGTCCGTTCGGACCAAGACTTTCTGCAAGTGATAGAGTCGATTCGGATGTCGGACTGTCACAAGAATATTTCCAGGGCGGACACCGACTAAGCCATAATCAAGTTCCGGATTGTCGAACACCCGAAACTGTTCCAGAGCTTCTGCCTCTCCGGCCTGCTCAAGCCTGGCGTAACGTTCGGAGACCGTTAGGATTCCATAAAAAATGCCGCTGAAGCTAACTCCAGCAATGGTTGCCTCTTGCTTCGTCAGCAGGTTGGCAATCGCGATGAGGAAGAGAAGCATGGTGATCAGACCTAAGCCGATCGGAATTTCGCGTCCGGCAATCCTGAAATTGCCGGGAACTTTCCACTCCCGGTTCTCCGGATGCGTGTAGCGCAACACCAGAACTGCGAGGCCGTTAAACGCGAAACTCCAGATAACGCCAAATGCATACAATGCGGCTAACAGATAAAAATTTCCGCGGCTACCAACGATGGTTGCGATCTGCAGCAGAACGATGAGGTTGATAGTGCGATAACTCGTGCCGTATTTTGGGTGGGGGCGCTGAAACCAGGAAGTGAGCACTCGGCTTTCGCTCAGGCGGTTCAGAACACCATTTGCGCCCAAAATCGCAGTGTTGGCAGCCCCAGAAAGGATCAGCACTCCTACCAGTACCACAAACGCGTGAAACACTAACTTCGCCGGGGTCGGGCCGACCAGATACATAGCCAGTCCCCCGATGAGGTTGGCGAAGAAATTTGGCCGCACCGCATCCGGTATGATCATCACTGCCAGAAACGAAACGAATGAGGTAAAGACCAGACTGTAGACGAAGATCACCAAACCGGCCCGCTTCAGGTTCAGAAGCTTTGGACTTTGGATCTCTCGGTTGACTTGGGCTAGGGTTTCCTCGCCGCTCATGGCAAGTACGGAATGCCCCATCCCCACCAGCAGCACGATCCAAGTGAGTTGGCTTAACGAGCTTCCCGTAAGCCAGCCGAGAAACTCGTGATCCAGTTTCATGTTGTGAAGGCTGGGGAAGGGCGGGGGGTGAATGCCGATCTTGGCGAGAGTGGCCAGAGACCAGACAATGAGGATGACAACCATTACGGTGGTAATCTTCATGATCCACAGGGCTTTATCGCTGGACTCATGGATGCCCTGCCGGTTCTTCCACCAAAAATAGAGAACCGCCAAGATCCCGAAGGCGGCTGCAAAGTAGTTTTCGTTAAAATGAACCGGGTGTTTCAGATAGTGCGCCACCTCCTCGATGAACCCCGCCAGATATTCGCCTGCTGTTACGGCGCTGATTGGGCCGGTAAGAATGTAGTCGAACAGGAGGGCCGAAACTGACAATTTGGCGAGGGTGCTCCCCATAGCTTGTCTCACGACGCGGTACACCCCCCCTCGCACGAACATGCTGCTAGCCTCTATGTAGATCGCGCGAACGGCATAGCTGAAAAGCATGACAGCGAGAATGAACCAAGGCGCGCTCTTTCCAACTACCTTTTCCGCATCTCCTCCCGCGTAGTACGCAGATGATGCCAAGTCGGAAAGCACAATTGCCGCGGCACGCCAGAAGGAAATGAAGCTCAGCATCACCGTCGTGGCGATGAACACTGGCACTCGAGGGCGTATTGTCTGCCGAGCAGACATCAAAACTCCACATTAGTCGCCGTATCGTGCCATTTCTCTGGCTTTCGGCACGGCTTGGCGAGCCGGGGCACCTTCCGTGTCCTTCCGCTCATAACCGAAGGATACGCTCGGCCCGCATTGCGGGCCGTCGTACGGTGGGTTTATTCCGGGCCGCGAACGGTCAAGACGGGGCAGCTGGCCTTGCAGACTATTTCGTAGGCCTTAGCCCAAGTCGTCTCGCCTCTGGATCCCTCTTCAACATGGCGAAGCCCCAGCACAATCAGGTTCGCTTTCCATATAGCTGCAGTCTGCAGAATCTTTTCAGGCACTAAACCGAACTCGACGAAGAACACGGGGGCTGATGGCAGACGTACGTCCGATGAAATCAACGTGCGAAGCCGTGCCAGACGTTCGTCTCTTGTCCTGTCTCTTGCGTCACCGGATACTTCACTGGGATCTGTTACCACATGTAGAAGGCCAAGGGAAGAATGCAGATCTTGCGCGAGCCTTAGCGCACATCTCACTGCCCATAGAGAGTGGGGAGCAAAGCCGGTTGCTGTAAGTATGCGCTCCGGGCCCATTTCCGGGTCTTGGTCTGCAATGGTAGGCCCGACGGTGAGTACAGGGCATGGGGCCTGACGGAATATGCTCTGCGCAACGGACCCTAAGACAAATTTCCGAACTCCGGTCCGGCCATGGGTGCCAACGACGACGAGGTCGATTCCCTGCTCGATGATGAGGCGCGACAGGACTGTCCAAATATCGCCGGATCTTACGAGTAATTCGTATCGGATACCGTCCAGGCGATGGGCAATCAACTGATCCGTCATCTCGGCCTGCCCGGCGCGCCACCCGTCCATAAGGGCTGCTTCGGACTGTGAGCCAACCACGTGGGTTACAAACAGCTTCGAAGCGTGACGGCGCGCAATTGAGGTGGCATACAGAACTGCCATCTTTGAGGAGGACGAGAAGTCAGTCGCGACAAGGACGTTATCGAGCTTCAGCTGCAAATTCGGTTTGTGTTCTAGCATGTAGAGAGCGCCAGTATAGCGCCACGCCCGACGTTATCCCGAGATTTCCGGACCCCATCAGGCGCAGTGCCCGTAATCAATTCTTGAGATATGCCGGGCGGAAAGGTCATCGAGTTTTGCTCGCTGATAAGTTCGCTTGAACTCGCTTCTGCTACCCGGAGCCGGAGGAGAACCTCCTCAGTTCGACGGCTCGCGGGAAACACGACGAGACGTGATTTGAGTCACAGACACGTAGAGCGCGAGGACTGCAGAATAAATTGGTAACTTCACCAGAAATCGGTCTCGTGATCGGCGGCCGGCGAGGCTCTACAAGGTGCAGTCTTGCGTTTTCCAAAACCAACCAAGCTTCGCGTTCTCTCGCAAATCGTTTTTTTCTTTCTCTTTCTGTTTCTTCTGTTGCGTACCGAGTTCCGAGGCTCGCTGACCGTTTCAGCCAGCGAGATCCGCCTGCCCTACCCCGTTTCGCTCTTTTTCCAGTTTGATCCCCTGGTGGCGATCTCGAACGCACTGTCAAGCCATGCACTCTACCGTGGCCTGTTGTGGAGCCTGGTGGTTCTGATCCCCACCATGCTCCTGGGCCGCTTTTTCTGCGGATGGATTTGTCCTCTCGGTTCCATTCATCATTTCTTCAGCAGCTTCAAATCTGAGCGCAAACGTGGCAAACAACTCATTGACTCGAATCGCTACAAACGTTGGCAGACGACCAAATATTACTTGCTCATCGCATCTCTAGTCGCGGCCGTGTCAGGCACGGGCGTCGTCGGGTGGCTGGACCCGTTCTCTTTGTTGGTGCGCTCTGTCGGTTTGTCTATTCTGCCCGCAACCGACCATGCCCTGCGGGCATGCTTGGGCGTATTCGAGCACAGCCGTTATGCGTTCGTGCAGACAGTCGGCGGCGCGTTGCACTTCATCTTGGGCGCGCTGCTGCTGAGCTTCAGGCAGCCCTACTTCCGTTTGGGGATATGGCTGGGCCTGATCTTTGTCTTCCTCATCGCATTGAATTTCCGCATCACCCGCTTCTGGTGCCGCGCACTATGCCCGCTGGGTGCGTTGCTGGGCATCGTGTCGCGCTGGTCCGTGCTTGGCCTGGTCAAGAATCCGGAGCATTGCAATGACTGCAACCGCTGCCTTCTGCGCTGCCAGGGCGGCGACGACCCGATCGGTGGCGTACCCTGGCATCAGCCCGAGTGCCATCTGTGTCTGAACTGCGTGGACGAGTGTCCGGAGCACGGATTGCGGTTCCAGTTTTTTCCCGGACAGAAAGCAGTGGGTGTAAACCTCCAGAGACGGAAGGTCCTAACCGGCCTGGCTGCGGGCGTTGCGGTGGTTCCGCTCGCGCGCAGCACTTCCGGGTTTGCCACAGAACGCCATGAACGCCTGCTGCGTCCTCCCGGAGCGCTCGATGAAGAGTACTTCCTCGCACGCTGCATCCGCTGCGGCGAATGCATGAAGGTTTGTCCGAATAACGCGTTGCATCCCGCTTTTTCAGAGGCTGGGATCGAAGGTCTCTGGACCCCCGTTCTGGTACCGCGAATCGGCTACTGCGAGACCAGTTGTGTGCTGTGCTCGCAGGTCTGCCCCACCGGAGCCATCTGGGAGATCGCGGAAAAAGACAAGGGCTGGTCTGATGTGGCCCGCGCGGACAAGCCGGTTCGCCTCGGAACGGCGTTTTACGATCGCGGCCGATGCTTGCCTTGGGCCATGGCGACGGATTGCATCGTGTGCGAAGAATGGTGCCCCACGTCGCCCAAGGCAATCTACCTTCAACCTGTAGACGTCATCGATGCGACGGGCAACTCGAAGCAAGTGAAGCAGCCTTATCTTGATCCGTCCCGGTGCGTCGGATGTGGCGCATGTGAATACGCTTGTCCCGTCCAGGATCGGCCGGCGGTGTACGTGACGAGTGTAGGCGAAAGCCGGTCCCGCGCCAACCAGATCCTGTTGAATCGGAGGAAGGGATGACAGTTGGTACGACTCTTGCGGATCGACTGACAGAAGTGTGGATCGTCGACATGGAGGTCTCATGCAATCCGACTCAATCCATCTAAGCCGTCGGGACGCATTGGTCAAGCTGCTGCGAGTAGCAGGAGCCGGTGCTGGCGCGGCCGGACTCGGGTTTTGGTTGAGTAAACATAGTTGGCGTCCGGAGCCCACGCTAGCAATGGCCGCGAAGCGCGGCCACACCATAGCAGCTGACCCGACGCTTCCTGAGATCGCGGTCATCACCGGCGACGATCCCGCGCAACTGACGCGTCAGGCAGTCGAAGAGCTGGGGGGAATTCGCCGCTTCATCGCGCGCGGAGACGTCGTCTTGGTGAAACCCAACATCGGCTGGGATCGCACTCCCGAGCAGGCGGCCAATACCAATCCCGACGTCGTGGCCGAAGTCATCCGCCAGTGCTCGAACGCCGGGGCGAAGCGAGTCATTGTCACCGACGTGAGCTGCAACGATCCACGCCGCTGTTTTCAGCGATCCGGCATCGCCGAGGCGGCGCGGCTCGCGGGAGCTGAAGTTGTACTTCCCGATCCGGCCATGTTCAAGGATGTGGATCTCCAGGGAGAAACTCTGCGCGCTTGGCCTGTCCTCGATCTATTCCTGAATGCGGACAAAATCATCAATGTCCCGATTGCCAAGCATCACAGCCTGACCGGTACAACGCTGGGCATGAAGAACTGGTACGGCATGCTCGGGGGGCCACGTCATCAGTTGCACCAGAAGATCCACGAGAGCCTCGTGGATCTCGCCGACTTTGTACGCCCGACTCTGACCATCGTTGACTGTTACCGGATCCTCGCCCGCAATGGTCCAACCGGAGGCAGTCTGCAAGACGTGATACTGAAGAAGACGCTGGTCGCCGGAACTGATCCGGTCGCTCTGGATGCATACGTGGCGAAGGCATACTGGAACCTCGAGGTTTCCTCGCTGCCTTATCTCAAGATGGCGGCAAACCGCGGGCTGGGGACATACGAGTTCGAGAAAGTTCGGATGCAGATCAAGACTTTGTGACCTTAATGTGCGCCCAAGAATGGACGGATGTTTTGTTTGTGGCTGCGAAGTGTGCACGAAAACAGCATCGGCGAACGAAAACGGCAAGACTATGAATATAGAAGAGACCCAAGGCCACGCAAGTTTCAGTCGATGGAAATTCAGGGGAATCCGAATGAGACTTTGGACCCGATGGAGCGCCCCGCTGATCTGTGCCACGTTAGCCCTGGCAACAGTACAGGCGCAGAGTTCACCATCCCACGATAGCGGCTTCCGCACGCGAACCCCGGATGCATCGCAGAAGCACTTTGCAGGCCTTCTGCGCGAACCTCTTCCGGGCCACGCACGCGCGCAAGCCTCGCCTTCGTTCTACAACCCAGAGAGCCTCTATCAGTATATTGACGGTGGAGCGGATATCTATCTCCTCTACGGCTTCAAGAACCTGCTGCATCAGGATTTCAAGAGCGGCGTGGCAGAGTTGACCGTGGACATCTACGAGATGGACAGGACCGAGGACGCGTTTGGCATCTACGCGGCGGAGCGCTCCCCTGATTATAAATTCGTTTCGATCGGTGCCGAGGGATATCGAGACAAGGGAGTCCTGAATTTTCTACAGGACCACTACTACGTGAAGCTTTCCGGTTCCGGCGCGAACGCGGATGCGTTGCTCGAGCAATTTGCGCGGCTTCTCTCCGTACGAATCGGCGGGACGCGAACGCTGCCGGCACTGCTGGAAAAGCTTCCACGAGAACATCAGGTTCCTCATTCCGAACAATACGTGAGGAAGGACCCTCTGGGGCACGCGTTCCTGGCACCCGCGTACATCGTGGCCTACGCGCAGGGGAAGCAGGAGAGCAAGCTCATCGTTTCGGTGGCCAACAACGAGCAAGAAGCCAAGTCGCGATCGGAACAACTCGCGAAGCATTTCAAGCAAAGCGGTGAGTGTACTTCGGCACCCGAGTTGGGAGAAGGTGGAATCCGGGCAAGAAACGACTACGAGGGTCGCCTGATCGCGCGCACGCGGAGGCGGTATGTAATTGCGCTGCTGAATCCCCCGGAGAATGGGGCCGAGATTCTGAAGACGGTAGCGCAGAGTCTTCCGTAACGAACTCGAAAGCATTCATAAAGACGTGAAATCTGTTTCAGGAGTTGAGCCATGAATAACCAGGGAAAATGGAATCGTCGGGAATTCATTGTGAAACCGATTCTTTGGGCAGGAACGGCGAGCGTGTTGGCAAAGACGGATTTGCTGCTGGCAAGTCCTAGCCTCGAGACCTCGGCTTCGCCCGTATTGCAGCGCACACTGGGAAAAACAGGTCTGTCTCTGCCCGTGGTCAGCATGGGAGTGATGAACGCTGACGTACCGGGATTACTGCGGCGTGCGTATGAGTTAGGCATACGGCATTTTGATACGGCGGCGGGTTACCAGAACGGACGCAACGAAGAGATGGTGGGACGCGTTATCAAAGAAATGGGCGTGCGCGAAAAGGTTGTGATCGCGACTAAGCAGCCATCACGGAACCACTCACAAAGCGCCGCCGAGGCCAAGGTGCGCTTCATCGAGGGAGTGGAGGGCAGTTTAAAAAGGCTGCAGATGGACCACGTCGACATTCTTTACCATCACGCCGTGGATTCTGTTGAGGACGCCCGGGCAGAAGGGCCGCTGGAAGCGCTGCAAAGCTTGAAGAAGGATGGCAAGACAAGGTTCATCGGGCTATCGACGCACAAAACCGTGGATGTATTGAGCGAAGCGATACGTCTGAATCTGTTTGATGTAGGACTGGTGATGCTGAACTACACGATGGCGCACGACGCGGGAATGCTCTCTACGATCGAAAGAGCCGCTAAAAGCGGAATGGGAATTGTTGCGATGAAAACCCAGGCAGGAGGCACGGTAAAGCCGGACGCAAAACTTCCCAAAGAACTGCCGACGGTGAGCCAAACGGCGCTGTTGAAGTGGGCCCTGAATCACGAATTCGTTACTACGGCCATACCGGGTTTCAGCACTTACGAACATCTCGAACAGGATTGTTCCGTGGCCCGTAACCTGGCCTATACGCACGAGGAAGAAAGGTTCTTGGCCGATAAGGCTTTCGCGGCCAAGGCAGAGTTTTGCCAGCAGTGCGGCGAATGCAGAAAGGATTGCCCCAGGCAGGTTGATATACCTGTATTGATGAGGTCCCACATGTACGCAGTGCAATACCGAAATATCGGGATGGCGCGGGAGATGCTAGCGTCGGCTACACCGGGCCGAGGGCTCGAAGCTTGTGGCGCCTGCGAGTCGTGCCTTGTAACCTGCCGAAACACGGTGCAAATCGGGCGGAAGATTGCGCAATTGAAAGCACTGCCGGTCGCCCAGCTGCTCACGTAGCCGGGTTTTGTTCGAATATCTATGTCCTTGAAGAGGCTCCGTGTTGTTCTCTGAATCAACGTTCCCGTTGAGTTCAGCTCTTTCTACACCACGCGCTCCTCTTGGACTTAGCATTCAAACAATGCGGGGCTATCAGGTGGGGGCTCAAATCGAAATACCGAGTTTGGCCGCATTCTTAGCTCCGCCTCCAGACAAGCCCCTCCCCCGGTCGTCTAATCAATCTTTAAGCGGCGGAGATGGCCCTTGGCGAGGGTCCGGGCCGGTAGGGCAGGAAACTCGAACAAGCATAGGGGTCGTCTTCGCTGCGGACCATGTTCTTGCGAGAGTGGCTGG
>JAIQFF010000017.1 GCA_020073395.1 Terriglobia bacterium | reverse complement strand
AAGAAACGCAAGACAGAAAATCCGCTGAAGCCCCGTGAATACGCTCGTGGTTCGGCCAAGCGCAAAGTCAAGAAGATGGCACGCGGCACCGCGAAGCGTTAAGAGCAGCAGTTGGCATCGGCACTTGGCAATTAGCGGAGGTGAACGCGGAACCGGCGTTCATTGGCTGAATGCCAGGTGCCAATTGCTGGTTGCTGATGCCGGAAGCACAGGAGACCAGAACCTTTGGCACAACCACCAACGGTACGCACGTCTGATAACCAGCTGCTCTGCTGCAAGTCCATCGACAAACTGATCGCGGAAGCCGACGAGCCGGGCCATCGTCTTAAGAAGACGCTTGGTCCGTGGTCGCTCACCGCCCTCGGCATCGGCGCCATTATCGGTTCGGGAATATTTGTGCTCACCGGCACGGCTGCGGCAGGAGAACACTTCGCGGCGCCCTCGATCCTGCATGCGCAAGTGTTGGACCTGATCTCCAACTTCCTGCGCACAGGAGGCACGGCGGGAGCTTTGATGCACGGGCGTCCTGCGGCCGGACCCTCCATCGCTATCTCGTTTCTGCTGGTGGCCGTTGCCTGCAGTTTTGCCGGCCTGTGCTATGCCGAGCTGGCATCGATGATTCCGATCGCAGGCAGCGCCTACACCTATTCCTACGCGACCCTGGGCGAGATTTTCGCCTGGATCATCGGCTGGGATTTGATCCTGGAATATGTGGTGAGCAACGTGGCCGTAGCTGTCGGTTTTAGCGGATATGCCAAAGCGCAGCTGGCGGCATTCGGGATTAACCTGCCGAGCGCATGGGCCAGTCCGGTCTGGGCTTCGGGACATTGGACCGGCGCGTATTTCAATGTGCCCGGCTTCCTGATCGTATTTATTCTGACGCTGCTGCTGGTCCGTGGCGTGAAGGAATCGGCTGGGGCCAACAACATCATGGTGATGATCAAGATCGGCGCGATCCTCACTTTCCTGGTGGTGGGCGGCATGCTGGTGAATAAGGCCAACTGGACGCCGTTCGCTCCCTCGGGGTTCGCCGGAATTGTCACCGGTGGTGCCATCGTGTTCTTCACCTACATCGGCTTCGATTCCGTATCCACTGCAGCCGAGGAGTGCAAGACGCCGCAGCGCGACCTGCCTTTCGGCATCATCGCTTCGCTAATCATCTGCACCATCCTGTACGTTGGGGTCGCGATCGTGCTGCTGGGCATGATGAAATACACGACTTTCGTTTCAGGCGAAGCAGCCGAAGCACCCGTAGCCTACGCCCTGAAATACCTGGGGGCGCACCCGTTCTTCCGCTCCGTGATCGTAGTGGGGGCGCTCACCGGGATGATTTCATCGCTGCTGGTCTTTCAATATGGACAGGCGCGTATCTGGTACGCCATGTCGAGAGACGGCCTGCTGCCCAAGCTCTTTTCCGCTGTACACCCCAGGTTCAAGACTCCCTACTGGTCCACCTGGATTGCGTGCTTCGCGGTAGGGATACCCGCCGGCCTGGTGGACATCGGCGACGCCGCCGACCTCTCCAATATCGGTACGCTGTTTGCCTTCGTACTGGTGTCGCTGGGCGTCATCTTGCTGCGCCGCCGCCAGCCTGATCGTCCCCGCGCCTTCCGCGTTCCTTTTGTTCCCTGGTTTCCGCTGGTCTCGGTGTTGCTGTGTGGTGGACTCATGACCGGACTGACGGTGATCACATGGCTGCGTTTCGTCATCTGGCTTGCGCTTGGTCTGGCCATTTACATCTTCTACAGCCGTCATCACAGCGAGTTCGCCAAAGCCAAGAACTAGCGCGATTGAAGATTGCAGATTTCAGATTTCAGATTTTGAAAGGCGAGAACCCTTCGGGTTGTAATCTTCAGTCTGAAATCTAAAATCTTCAATCTGCACGCTATTCCCCTGCAAATCCGCGCTCTTCAATCTACAATCAGAAGAGTATGGCGTCGCAGCCAAGTTCGTTCATTGTTACCCTGCCCAAGGCCGAGCTGCATCTCCATCTGGAGGGCGCGATAGATCCCACCACCCTGCTCGAAATGCGCCAGCGCCACGGCAAGAGCAGCAGCCTCGCCGAAGTCGAACAGCTTTACAGCTACCAGGATTTCAACGGCTTCCTGATGGCCTTCAAGGCGGTGACCGAAGACCTGCAGACCGCAGATGACTACGAACTCATTACCTACCGCCTGATGGAAAGGCTCAAAGCGCAAAACGTGCTTCATGCCGAAGTGTACGTATCGGTTGGGGTCAATCTGTGGCGGAAGCAGGACTTCGAACTGATCTTCGAAGGTTTGGATCGAGGCCGCCAAAACGGTGAGCGTGATTTTGGCGTCTCGTTGTTATGGATATTCGATGCAGTGCGCCAGTTCGGCCCGGTTGCCGCCCGCGAAGTCTTCTAAGTCGCGGCGCGCCACCGGGAGCGGAACGTGGTGGCCATCGGCATCGGTGGCGACGAGCAGAAGGGACCGCCGGAGTTATTCCGCGATGCCTACGCCTATGCCGCCGAGAACGGATTGCACCTGACCGCCCACGCTGGTGAAAATGCCGGGCCCGAGTCGGTCTGGGGCGCGCTCAATCTCCGCGCCGAACGCATCGGACATGGACTGACGGCCGCGCAGGACCCGGAACTGGTGGAAGAGCTGTCCACGCGCCAGGTCCCGGTGGAGATTTGCCTCACCAGCAATCTGCGCACCGGCTCTTGTCCATCGCTGAGTGCTCACCCTCTCCGTCAGTACTTTGACCAGGGAATCATGATCACGCTCAACACTGACGATCCCGCCATGTTTCGTACTTCTCTGACTCGGGAATACCATCTGGCCGAGCAGTCTTTCGGATTTACCGAAGAACATCTGCGCGAACTGGCGCGGAACTCCTTCGAAGCCTCTTTCCTTCCCGCAGAGAGGAAGTTGACGTTCCTGAATTTGTTTGACGCAGCGGCCGCCCACACATAGATTTTCCAGATTCGCATTCTTCCGGAGCTCGGGGCATGAGGGCATTTCTGATCGCATGGCTGTTCCTGACTACGCACCTGTGGGCCGGGTCCCAGCCGAAGAGCACGAACGATGTGCTCATTTTCACCAATGTCAATGTTGTGGGCATGCGCGACGGCGAGATCGCTCAGGGTGTAACTGTCGTGATCAAGAAAGGGCGGATCAGCGGCCTGGCCAAGGTGGGCTTTGTCGGCCCGGGCCGAAACGTCCACATCGTCAATGCCAATGGCAAATACTTGATCCCGGGACTGTGGGACATGCATGTGCATAGCGCGATCGTGTCCCCGGCGTGGGACGAGAGGGTGATTTACCCGCTGTACATCGCTAACGGCGTGACCGGGGTGCGGGACATGGGGGGCGACCCGGATGTGCTCGAGGAGCGCCGCAACCGGATCGAGAGCGGAGAACTGCTGGGTCCGCACCTGATGCTGGCCGGCCCGTTTCTGGCGGCTGGAAAGAGCGACCGGCAAACCATCGCCGTGAATACGCCGGAAGATGCTCGGCAGGCGGTGGACGCGGTGAAAAAGCGGAACCTGGATTTCGTCAAGATACTCTCTGTTCCCCGCGAATCATATTTTGCAATTGCCGACGAATCTGCGAAACAGAAAATCCCGTTCGTCGGGCACGTTCCTTATTCTGTGAGCGTACGCGAAGCTGCCACGGCAGGGCAGAAGAGTATCGAGCACCTGACTGGAATCCTGCTCGCCTGCTCCTCTCGGGAAGGCGACCTTCGCGCTCAGGGCCTCGCCGCATTAGCGAAACGCGACTACGCAGCGTATACGAGACTCGGCCCGCAGATCATGGCCACTTATGATCCGGCCAAGGCGGGCGCGTTGTTCCTGCAACTTGCGCAGGGCAACACCTGGCAAGTGCCCACCCTGGTCTGGACCCAGACCAACAGCCGGATGGACGATGCGGACCTGGAATCCGATGCTCGACTAAAGTACGTTCCTGCCTCCGTGCGCGGGCAGTGGAATCCTTCGAAGCTCCGCGAAAAAACTTCGCCGGAAGAGCTGGCGGCTCTGAAGGCCGAAGCTGCCCGCGATGTGGAGTTGGTCAAGACGATGCACAGCGTCGGCGTACAGTTCATGGCCGGCAGCGACGGTCCCGACCCTTACGTGTTTCCTGGATTCAGCTTGCACGACGAGCTGGAATGGCTGGTTAAAAGTGGCTTCACTCCCTTGCAGGCCTTGCAGTCCGCCACCTTTCGCCCGGCGCTGTTCATGTCCAAAATGGACAAATACGGAGTCGTGGAACTGGAGCGCGTGGCCGACCTGGTGCTGCTGGACGCAAACCCTCTCGATGACATCCGCAACACGCGCAAGATTTTTGGCGTTGTCGTCGGCGGCAAGTATTATTCGCGCCCGGATCTGGACATGATTCTGCAGCAGGTCGAGAAGCTGGCCGCCCAGGAATAGGTAAAGCACGGCAGAACCGCTCTCGCGAGGGGCGCACCTTCACAGGCTGCAAAAACCTAAGGCGCCCGGGGTCTCTGGCGACTTAGCGCACGAATCAACCCGTGCCCTTACCATTTTGCCGCGAGTGGTAGTTTATTGAGAGAGATATGCTCACATGACACAGCACATCGGCATAGTCGCCTGCAGCGCGGAAGGAGCCGCACTGTGCTATCGCACTATTGCGCTCGAGGGCACGCATTTGATCGGGATTCACGACCACCCCGAAATCTCGATGCATACGCACTCCCTGGCTCGGTACATGAGTTGCATCTACGCCGACGACTGGCCCGGCGTCGCCGATCTGATGCTCTCGTCGGCGGACAAGCTAGCCAAGGCTGGGGCCGATTTCCTCATCTGCCCTGACAACACTATCCACCAGGCCTTCGACCTGGTCGAGCACCGCTCCCCGCGCCCCTGGCTGCACATCGCACGGGAGGTCGCGAGCGAAGCCCGCCGAAGCCATTTCAAGCGCATAGGCGTCTTGGGCACGCGCTACCTGATGGAGGGGCCAGTCTATCCCGAGAAGCTGAAAGCAGTTGGCCTTGAACATCGCATCCCGGGACCGCAAGCGCGCGAAAAAATCAACCAGATCATCATGGACGAACTGGTAAACGCCCAGTTCACTCCCCGTTCTCTGGCATATTTTCAGGATGTAATCCGGACCCTGGGCGACCAGGGCTGCGACGCGGTAGTCCTCGGATGCACAGAGATTCCCCTGCTGGTCACACCTGATTCGTCATCGCTGCCAACGTTGGATTCAACCCGCCTGCTGGCCAAAGCAGCGGTTATGAAAGCTGTCGGCAGGACCTGAGACTTTGTGGGCGCTAGTTTATGGGTCACGGAGAGCACTTTATGCAGCTAAGATTCCGGCGCCTCCCAACCACCTTCGCAGTCTGCCGCCTGGCGCCGGATGCTCCCTTGCCGGCATCAATCGCAACTGTGCCCTTCATTTCAATAACCCGAACCGTCGAAGAGCTGTCCATCGTGTGTCCTGCTAACCAGCTTCCGCAAAACGCAAAATGTGAGTCACCGTGGACTTGTTTCAAACTCGAAGGCCCATTCCCGTTCTCGCTGACCGGAGTCCTGGCTTCTTTTGTCGATCCCCTGGCCCAGAGCGCCATCCCCATTTTTGCCATTTCAACCTTTGATACCGACTACGTATTGGTGAAAGAAGAATCTGCTGCGTCCGCGCTGAAGACGCTACAGGCTGCCGGGCACGAGTTGATTTCCTGACTGGTCTGCGGGGGAGTTCCTGAGTCGTGGGTGGAGATCATAAGGCTGTGAATAAAATCAGTTCGAAGTTTGCAGTTCTCGGTTCTCAGATTCTCCATTCACTCCATGAATACTCCCACACGCTGACCAATCGGTGCACTTCAGGCACCTCTATGCTCTAATAAAGCAGTAGCTATGGCCTCTGCTCGAACCACCGTGCGCCGCCGTCTGAAGGCGTTCCACCGCAACTTGCGGGGAGCGCGCATGATCGCGGGCGCGTTCGCCTCCACGGACCATCCGCTGTTGGCGCATATTATTCCCGTCCGGCGCTGCAATCTGGCTTGCGAGTACTGCAACGAGTATGACGATTTTTCCAAGCCGGTCCCCACCGAGGCCATGTTTCAGCGCGTGGACAAACTCGCCGAACTGGGAACGTCGGTCATCACCATCAGCGGGGGAGAGCCGTTGCTCCATCCCGAGCTGGATGAAATCATCCAGCGCATTCGCAAACGCGGCATGATCGCCGGGTTGATCACCAACGGCTACCTGCTGGTGGCGGAACGCATCGAACGCCTGAACGGCGCCGGTCTGGAATGGCTGCAGATTTCGATCGACAACGTGACCCCAGACGAGGTTTCAAAGAAGAGCCTGAAGGTGCTGGACCGGAAACTGGAGTTGCTGGCTGAATATGCCGACTTCCACGTGAACATCAATTCCGTAGTAGGCGGCGGGGTAAAAAATCCGGAAGACGCACTTACTATCGGCAAGCGTGCTCTGGGTCTGGGCTTCAGCTCCACCGTCGGCATCATTCATGACGGGTCCGGGCAGCTACAGCCGCTGAATGATGAGGAGCGCCGGGTGTATCACGAAATGAAGTCGATGGAGAAGAGCAGCTTCACCCGCATCAACGGCTTCCAGGACAACATTGCGCAAGGCCGTCCCAATCAATGGCGCTGCCGCGCTGGCGCGCGCTATCTCTACATTTGCGAAGACGGCCTGGTGCACTATTGCTCCCAGCAGCGCGGCTATCCCGCCGTTCCTCTGGAGAAGTACACGGTCGATGACATTCGCCGCGAATATCTTTCGGAAAAGACCTGCGCTCCCAATTGCACCGTCTCCTGCGTCCACCAGGTATCGGTATTCGACTCGTGGCGGGCGCCGCAGTTCCCCGCACCGGCCGCGCCCGAGACCAGCGACCTGATCCAGATTGGGTGAAGAGATGCCAACCCTGCCGGGGCAGGTTATAAAGGCACGGCGTGGCGTGTTATGTACTCTTCCATGGAGCGGTCGGGTCCGATGTAGTGAAACGCTTCGGCATACTCGAGGCCGTATTTCTGGCCGGCCGCCCGACCGCTGGTTTCAAGCGCCACTTTCACGAACTCATCAATGGCGGCGTCGCCGGCGCCGGCTAACGCCGGCACTCGCAGTTTCCGCTCAGCGAGGGAAGCGTTCAGGTCCTTAATCATGTGGTTCATCATGGTCCGGCACGTTCTCAGGCAGGCGAGTTTAGTTTCGAAAGTCGGACCAATATCCACTACACGATTCACCAATTGCGGACCTCGGGCAAAATAGAATTTCTCTGATACGCTGTGCGGCTTCAAACCAGCGGCGAAGTGTTCCGGCATGTCCAGGTGCCCACCGGACATCCAGCAGGCCGCTTCCACTGCCTGGGCCGTCACGTAGTGGTCCGGATTCTCCTCGTAGTGTCCCCAGGGATCGTAGCTGAAGATGGTGTCAACCTTCAGCAGGCGAAACAGAAAGATCAGCCGGGCGCGTATCTCCGTGCGAGCCAGGTCGTCCATGCGGTGGTTGCGATAGCCGAGGTCGAATACCTGCTTCAGACCGGATGCCTGGAGAAAGGCCCTGGCGTCGCGCTCGTTGCCCAGGACGGTTTCACCCAGGGTGAGGTCGTAGGAGTCCTTCTCGTCGTTGCTGGTGCGTATGAAATATCCGGTGTAGCCCTCACGCAGGAGTTTGGCCACGGTTCCGGCGGCAAAAAACGGGCCATCATCCAAGTGAGGCGTGATCAGGGCCAGGACCTTGCCGGAGTGCGGTGTCCCGGAAACGGCCCGCTCGATCACGATATCGGCGCCGGACGCAGCCTGGGCCGGCACTTGTGGCACACCAAGCAAACCCGCAGCGAAAGTTCCCTTAAAGAAGTCGCGCCGTTCCACGCAGCCATGCCTCCATTGTCAGCGACGGCCTGGGGAAGTCGTCGTGACCCTAGCGCGACGATCATACGTCCAAGGTGAGCAGGCTGATCTGAGCGATATTGACCGGGATATTGATACACAAGGTTCCAACGGCCAACAGTACACAGGCGAGACCAATCGCAGAAGTGCGAGAAATGGGCGCACTAGCGTTCTCCGGCTCTTGCCGGTCAGCGGCCCGTGGCCCACTTAATATCTTGCTTTGACCGCTCCCAGGCTCTATATAGTATTGCGACTGCGCACCCGCATGGTGCAGGACGAAACCTTGAGCGGCCCGGCCAGCCATCGATCTGATCGGACAATATGGATAAACGACAGTTCCTGAAAACATCTGGAGTTCTCATCACGGGCAGCGTCCTGTCCCGCTTGATGGCTGGTGAGCAACAAACCGCGGCCCGGACAAATTGGGCCGGCAACTACCAATACAGCACTGACCGGCTGCTTCAGCCCAAGACCGTCGAGGAAGTTCAAAAGGCGGTGAAGAGCTGTAACAAGCTGAAGGCGCTCGGTGCACGCCATTCGTTTAACGGGATCGCCGATAGCAAGGAAAATCAAATCTCGCTGAAGCTTCTCGACCAGATTGCGTTAGATCCAAAGTCGCGTACCGTCACCGTCGGGGGCGGGGTCACTTATGGTCAACTGGCTCCGTACATTGATGGCCAGGGTCTTGCCGTACACAACCTGGCCTCTTTGCCGCATGTTTCCGTCGCGGGCGCATGCGTCACCGCCACTCACGGCTCAGGCAGCAAGAATGGAAATCTGTCGACGGCTGTCTCGGCGATGGAAATCGTCACGTCTGATGGTGAGGTTGTGACCCTGTCCCGGCAAAAGGATGGTGACCGGTTTCCTGGCGCAGTGGTGGCGCTGGGAGGATTGGGCGTAGTCACCAAGGTCACGCTCGACGTACAGCCAACCTTCCAGGTGAGACAGGCGGTTTACGAGAATCTATCTCTGGCGCAATTGGAAAACCATCTTGATGATATTTTTTCGACCGCTTACAGCGTCAGTCTCTTCACTGACTGGCAAAATCATCGCGCCACCCAGGTTTGGATAAAACGGCGCGTCGAACCCGGAGAATCTTTCGAATTCGCGCCGGAGTTCCATGGGGCCAGGCTGGCAACCAAGAAACTGCACCCACTGGCCGGACATTCCGCAGAAAATTGCACCGAACAAATGGGGATCCCGGGCCCATGGTACGAACGGCTGCCGCATTTCCGCATGAACTTTACGCCTAGCAGTGGGGCGGAGTTGCAAAGCGAGTATTTTGTTCCCCGCAACCGGGGATATGAAGCTATTCTTGCGGTGGAAAAGCTGCGGGACCGCGTCGGCCCTCATCTGTTTATCTCGGAGTTGCGCACTATTGACGCCGACGATCTTTGGATGAGTACCTGCTACCAACGTCCATCCATGGCGATCCACTTTACGTGGAAGCCGGAATGGCCGGCGGTCAAAGAGTTATTGCCCGTGATCGAAGAACAGCTGGCGCCCTTTGACGCGCGGCCGCACTGGGCCAAGCTCTTCACTATGCCGCCTTCGCGGCTGAAATCGCTCTATGCGAAATTGCCGGACTATCAGGAGCTTCTTAAGCACTACGATCCACGGGGCAAATTCCGCAATGAATTCCTAAACACGAATATCTACCCGAGATAGGGGAAGAGAGGGTGCCCCATTTCTCGCGCTTTCTGCGAGAAGTGGGCCGGCCCAGCATTTCGCGTGAACATCTTCCGGGTCATCGGTCACTGATCAAGTCTGCCTTCGTCGTAGCATTTCCGCCGCCGAGCCCCACTTCTCGCAAAAAGCGCGAGAAATGGGGCACCCGCACTCTCTTTGCTAGTCCCCGTATTGGCGGCTCAAGTACTTGCCCACCTCACCTTGCAGCTGGCCGTAGTCATCGTGGATGGTGGCCCGCAAAGCCGATTCGGTGGAATTCCCTTCAGCCAGTCGTTGCAGAATGCGTTGCAGTTCGCTCACGCCCTGGGTGTCGATGATGAATTGCACCGCGGCGAGGGACTCGTCGTAGGCCAGGATGGCTTCCATGGGCGAGAAGCGCATGAAGCTGCCCTCCAGAGCGTTGAATGGAATTTCCTGTTGCGCCTTGAAGAGTTCAGCCAGGCGGCGTCCGCGCGACGACAAGGATTTTGGTTCCATGGCCTGCGCGATGCCTTCGTTCAACCACTGCGGACAGCGTCCGCCGGAGAGCTGGTTGATAAAAGAGTGCGCCAGTTCGTGCTTGAGCACGCGGGACAGGTCCGACGTAACCGAAGTCATCCCGTTGACCGGAATGCGCAGCTTGCCATCGTTGACCGCGCCCGCCCATGAGGGCGACTGGGTGACGTCGAAAAAAGTCTGGTCGGTGTAGAGGATGACGGCAATACTGCCGCGCGGAGCCACGCCCAGGTCGCGCACCAGGTCGCCGTAATGCGACTCCAGGGTGGAAACCAGATCGCGGCGCAACGACTCCGGCGTTTGCCGGCCCTCATATTTCAGCGTGAAGTGGCTGCTTTCATTCTGCGTGTACTCCGATTCCGCGCTGGCATCGCGCTCCGCCTTTTCCAGATATCTCTGCACCTGGGCATCGGGACGAAGCTGCAAAGACCGTTTCCAGCTGCGGATGGCGTCCTTGTTCCGGTCACTGGCATACTGCGCATAGCCCAGAATGGCCAGGGTGTCGGGTGAATCGGGCGCGACTCGTACGGCGCGTTCTGCGTAAGGCAAGGCCTCAACCGCGTTCCCGGTGCGCAGCAGCAGCGCGACGTAATAGTTCAGGATCGTAGGATTCTGCCCATCAAAGCGCAGCGCGGTCTCAAAATAGGTCCGGGCCTTGCTGAAATTGGTTTGCTCCATCTCGTGCTTTCCGGCGATGAAATACGCGGCTGCGGTCACCGGCCCGTTGCCTTGCTGTTCGATCACGGCCAGCGCGTCGGCGTCCACCTTGCCGTCGTGGACGATCTTGTTACTGACCTCTGGTTCACTCTTCAGATTGTCGGCTGGAGTCAATGAGGGGACGTCTTCGGAGCCCTTGTTGCCGGCGGAGGCTCGGTCGGGACGAATTCCCCCGGCCTCGACGCGTTCGACCAATGATTTCGGAATTGCGTAAGAGTCCTCGCCGACTTCATACTCAAGGTGAGAGCCATTTTCGTGGACCTGGTCGGCATAGATGGTGTGGCCGTTTTTCAGGCGGATCACTTCCGCGGAAGCGCCAGTTGCGCCCAGGAAAAGACCCGATAATAGTAGGAAGATGACAGATGTCCGCACTATGGCGCATTCTAGCAACAGGGGTGAAACCCAGCCTACGTGACCAAGGTAATCAGAATTATTCCAGTTGAGGCGCTGGCGCTGTATGGGCTGGCTCTGGCGTTGTTTGCGGCGCCGTGCAGCAGCACGCAAGCCGCTGGGGCTGCGCCCCCAGCGTCTTCCGCTGCCGCGACTTCAAGTCCACCGGACTCATCCGCGGAAGCCCTCTATTTGCAGTTGCACAGCGTGGGGCTCGACAAGTCACGGGTCTATCACATCCGCGAAGTTACGCTCGAGCGCTCCGCTTTTCACATCACCTTTGACGATGGCACCATCGCTTTCACCGAAGATGTCGCCGGCCATGTCACCGGAGCCTTTTTTGAAGGCGAGGGCGAAGTGCTGCTGATTCCAAGCAACCAGGCGGAGCGGGCCTCCATGATGCTTTTTACCGGAGCGGCCATCCTGGAAGAAAAATTTGTTACCGCATATTTTCGTTTTAATGACGACACCTTTGCCGAGTTGCAGCCGGCGCTCCGTCCGGCCGATAATTCCCAGGAGTTTTTGATTCAGTGGGACCCCGCCGCCCACAACCTGGCACAGCTAGACGCCTTGCGGCTGCTTCTCAGCTTCAGTAACTCTCTGCCCACATCCGGCCCGGAGGCCACCTCGACCCAGAAACCCAAGTCCCCTGCCGATGATGACCGCATGCTGCATGCGCGCCTTCAGGGACGGACACTTGGAACTTTTGATCTCTACTTCGACTCTCTGGCCGCAGAACAGATCTGGGCAGGCCAACAGAAGACAATCGACGGTGAAAGTTACTACGACGTGTGGAGCGCATTCGCTCTGGGTCAACCCGGCGGCCGTTCCGGCGACGCCGCCGGCGCCATGGGGGAAGAGGCCAAACCTGAGGCTGTCAGCGTCTCGCAGTACAAGATCCGGGCCCAGGTGGCGCCGCCCACCAGACTCGACGCCGAAGCATTCCTGCAGCTGGCAGTTCGACAAGGCGGCCAGCGCGCCGTGCTCTTCGAATTGTCCCGCTACCTCCAGATCAGCAAGGTAGAAGCTGACGGTCGCCCGCTGGAGTTCATTCACAACCAGGCGCTCGAGGGTACGCAGCTGGCGCGGCGGGGCAATGATCTCGTCGCGGTCGTCTTTCCCCAGCCGCTGCGCGCTGGTGAACAGATTGGTCTGCATTTCGTTTATGGAGGCGAGGTGCTCTCCGAGGCCGGAGCGGGGCTGCTCTACGTGGGGGCCCGCGGGACGTGGTATCCCAATCGCGGACTGGAGATGGCTAAGTTCGACTTGCAATTCCGTTATCCTGCCGGTTGGACGCTGCTCGCGACCGGCAAGCGCATGGAAGACGCACCCGCCGATTTGCCGCCGGGTGAACAATCCAGCTATTGGGTTTCAGACCGTCCCATGCCGATTGCGGGCTTTAACCTGGGCAAATACTCGCGAGTAGGAGCACAGGCGGGCAAGGTTGCGGTGGAAGCCTACGCCACCCCCGGCGTGGAGCGCACTTTCCCGCAAGGCACGACCCAGGCGATGGCTTTACCTCCGTCTCCTCGTGTGCCCTTCCCGCTACGCCAGCCGAGCGACGAGGTCACTGTGAATACGCCTCCGCCATCTCCCGCACGCAATGCGCAAGCGGTTGCGGACGCGTCCGCGCGCGCGGTCGAGTTCTTCGCCCACCGTTTCGGTCCCTATCCCTATTCCAGCCTGGCCCTGACCCAAATGCCCGGCGATATCAGCCAGGGGTGGCCCTCTCTCATCTTTCTCTCCAGCTTTTCCTTCCTCACCCCTCAGGAAAAGTCACATCTGCATATGAGTCCGGTGGAAAAGATCCTGAGCGATAACGTCATTGCCCACGAGACCGCTCACCAGTGGTGGGGCGATCTGTTGTACTGGAAAAGCTATCGTGATCAATGGCTTTTCGAAGCATTAGCCAACTACAGCGCCTTGCTGCTGCTCGAGTCTGAATCGCCGCCGCAGTTTCGCGCGGTCATGGAGAAATACCGCGAGAACCTTCTGGTCAAGAACAAAGAAGGTTCTCCGCTGGCGGATGCGGGGCCGGTCACCTTCGGCACCCGGCTCAACTGTTCTCACTTTCCCGAGGGATATGAGGCCATCAGCTATGGTCGCGGCACCTGGCTTTTTCATATGCTGCGCTACATGCTGCGTGATGCCACCCGGAAGAGTAGCGGGCGTTCCGCAGAGCTTTCAGACGTCCAGGCGGATGCGTCCTTCCTAGGCGCCCTCAACAAGGCAAGAGAACGCTTTCAGGAAAGAGCCATCAATACCCGCGAGTTGCTACAGGTTTTCGAAGAAGAATTGCCCCCGTCTCTGCGCTACGAGGGGCGCAAATCACTGGACTGGTTCTACGAGGGATGGATCAATGGCACGGCGCTTCCACATCTGAAATTGCAGTCCGTGAAGTACCTGCCAAAGCCTGGGAGCGCGGTGGTCACCGGCACGATTCTGCAAGAGGACGCGCCGAAAGAACTGGTGACAGTCGTACCGGTGTATGCCGTACTGGCAGGAAAGAATGTCCTGCTGGGCCAGGTATTCGCCGACGGTCCGGAGACCAGCTTCCGCTTGGCGGCGCCGGCGGGAACACGAAAGGTCGTACTTGACCCCTATGAGACGCTGCTGACCCGACCTTGATGATGGCGCGAGGGAGCCCGCTCCTCTGAGGCCGGCTCTCCAACTTTTTCCCGAAGAGGCCCGATCCCCATCCCAAAACGAAAATCGCAGCTCCATTCCCTGACTCGCACTATCTCTCCAGCACGCTGTGCCTGGCGTAACTCGCGGCCCATCAACCCGTGATGGGGCAGACTGGGCCCGCTGCAGATGGAAGCACAAGTGCATAGTCCGATGGGATGCATCTCGAAGATACAAACCGCGCCGCGCCGCCAGATGCCCCTTGTATCCCTCCGCCCCTGGCGTTCAAGCAACCAGTCTCAACCATCCTGCTGGCGGAGGATGAGGAGTTTGTTCGTAAGGTAGCTTGCGAAATCCTTGGGGCGACGGGATACGGTGTACTGCCGGCGCGAAACGCAGCCGAAGCCGCAGAGGCCTTTCGCGCTCATCCGGAGCAGGTGCACCTGTTGCTCACCGACGTGGTCCTGCCCGACCGCAATGGCTGCGATCTGGCCCAGGAACTCTTGACCCTCCGCCGCGGCGTCAGGGCCATCTTTATCTCCGGATATCCAGAGAATCTGGTCACTAAAAGAGGACTGCAGCAACCGGGATGGTCCTATTTGCCCAAACCATTCTCAGCCGCTTCTCTGCTACGAAAAGTCAAAGAAGTCCTGAACCAGGAGTGAGGCTGGCGACAAAGGGCGAAAAAACTCTACCCAACTTCGGTCTGCAATCGTCTTTAGCCCTATACTCCGCCCGCCGCCCCTCTGACAATTCAGGCGTGTTTTTCCGATATTTGGCACCATTGGACTCCTCCAGTCACGGGTGGGACGCCCGTCCTCCATTTCCTTTCGAAGCGAAGGCGGCGGGAACTCCCCCAGTCATCTCGCTGATATATTCTCAAGGCTGTGTCTGCCGCAGAAGAATACGAGCAGCGCCTCAAAGCACGCGAGGCCAGCGCCGCACAACATCAGAAAATTCACATTCGGCTTGGAAACCTTCGTCTGGCGTTGGCACCGAGATCGGGCACCCGCTGGTGCCGTCGGCAACTTGCATCCGAAACGACGTTGGCGTGGGTGCAAACACCCGCGTGCTGCTGGTGGGTGGCTCCAATATGTCGAGCAAAAGCACTCTGCTGCGTTCGGTCGGAATCAATGTGGTGCTGGCCATGGCCGGCGCACCGGTGCGGGCGCGCACTTTGCGGCTCACGCCGCTGTGCCTGGGGGCCAGCATCCGCATCAACGATTCGCTGCAGGAAGGCAGCTCGCGCTTTTATGCCGAGATCACCCGCCTGCGCAAGATTTTCGACCTGGCAGGCGGCCAGCCAGCGCTGATGTTCTTACTGGATGAATTGCTGCAAGGCACCAACTCGAAAGATCGCCGCATCGGCGCCGAAGGCGTGGTTCGGGCACTGGTCGAACCTGGGGCCATTGGACTGATCAGTACCCACGATCTGGCGCTCACCGAAATCGGCGGCCTGCCCAAGGGCCATCTGCACAACGTGCGCTTTCAGGATGAGTTCGAAAACGGAACGATGCAATTCGACTACCGGCTGCGTGAGGGCGTGGTCACCAAGAGCAATGGCCTGGAGCTCATGAGATCAATCGGATTGGATGTGTAGGTCGCCGCAGTCCACGTAAGGACAGACGTACTCACCTGTCCGATTGAGCACAGCTCGACAAGCTGGCCCCGTTCCGCAGAAGCCGTACTTCCACGATCATGCAATCAGCATCAGGCTCGAGTCGGAGACTCCCGCCCCCCGCTTCAAAGATAGCGCGCGCGATCCCCAGTCCCAACCGCTGCGCCATGTCATCCGGCAGATGACCATGATTCGGTCCGGCAGCCGACGCGCCCCCGAGTCCTCCCTGGCTCGAGATGGTCAGCGCCAACAACACTTCCATGCCACGCTCCTCCATCTCAATCTTCATCACCGAGCCGGGCCCGCCCGACGCAACTCCAAATCCCAGCAGATGAAATAACCCCTGGCGCAGGCGATGCGCATCGAACCACACCGGACAGGGGGAGCGGAGCGAATGACAGACATGCACTCCGGCCGATTCCGCCACCGGCAGCAGGTCGCCGACCGCGTCCTCGACCGCCCGGTGCAGATCGAGGACTTCGCCCTCCCCCGCCTGGCCGGCGTCAAACAGTTCACGAATGGCGGTTGACAGCCACGACACTTTCTCGGCCTGTTCGAGGGCCCGGCTTACGATCTCGCCATACTGCTCCGCGGTCAGGGTGTGGAGCTGGGCTAGCTCCAGCGAGCAACAGAGGGTGGTGATGGGTTGGCTTAGCTGGTGAAACAGATCGGAAAGCAGCTGATGAGGTTCGCGGTTTGCCGCCGCTGCCGGACTTCCCATCGTGGTTATCATGATTCCGCCCTCGCTCCCGTGGCCGGCCCTTTGTCCGAGCGCGCGCTCAGTTCGTAGCCCACTCCCCGGATGGTATGAATCAGGTGCTTGCCGTAGCCATCGTCCACTTTGCGGCGCAGGTAGTTGACGTAAACATCGACCACGTTGGTGCAGGTATCGAAGGAAAGATTCCACACGTGCTCGATGATCATGGCCCGGGTGATGCGGCGGCCGGCGTTGCGCATGAGATATTCCAGCAGGCAAAATTCCTTCGAGGTCAGCTCGATCCTCCGCCCCGCCCGCTCCACCCTCCGCTCCACCCGGTCCAGCTTCAGATCATCCACCGCCAGCACTGACTCTGCCGGCAAGTGGCTGCGCCGCATGAGGGCCCGGATGCGGGCCGACAGTTCGGCGAAGGAGAACGGCTTCCCCAGATAGTCGTCCGCGCCCAGATCCAGGCATAGCACCCGGTCTTCCACCCGGGTGCGCCCGGTCAGCACCAGAATCGGCATACTCGGCTTGCGGGTGCGCAGGAAGCGCAGGATGGCTACCCCGTCCAGCCGGGGCAGGTTGAGGTCGAGCACCACCAGGTCAAAGTCCAGTTCCCCCGCCATGGCGCGCGCCTGTTCGCCATCGGCTGAAACATCCACCGCGTAGTGTTCGGACTCCAACCCTTTTTTTACGAAACTGGCCAGCGCAGTATCGTCTTCCGCAACTAGAATTCGCATAAGATCAATCTAATTTTGACCTGATCTGATCTTAGTCAGGATGCGAGCGGGGACAAGAGATTCAGCGCTGATCAAAGGTCTCGCTTTCCGAGAACGGAACTGAGAGCAGAAAGGGGACTGACTGTGTCCTCCTGGAACCGTCGCTCACACTTCCAGGCTTTGGAGATAAGGCGGATAATTGTCCCAAACACGTGCGTAGCCGAAAGGAATTTGCTGGGTCGTGAATCTCTGGAGCCCAAAAACGCTCAAGGCTCTGGTCCTGCCGGGAGGCATATTCCTGCTGGCGGCCAGCGTGGTTTTTCGCGGCGCGTTTGGCCCTATTCCTTCCGCCGCTGTAGTGTTTTCCTTCTATGCCGTATTTGCCGCCGGCATCCTGCTGGCCTGGCGCTTCCACTCCAGCCGCATCCTTTTCGCTCTCATTACCTTGTTCCTTGGCCACCGCGCTCTGGAATTCTTTTCTTCGGGTCGAATCACCTCCGCTGGACCCGGCCGAATCGCCCTCGAAGCCGTGGCCTTTCTGCTGCCGCTGAATTTTGTTGCCTTCTCCGTTTTTCGCGAACGAGGATTGGTTTTCCCGGCCCTTCTGCCCCGGCTGGCGCTCCTGTTCTTCGAGTCGGTTTTTGTCGCCATCATTTGTCGTCCCGAAGAAACCATCGCTCCCGCCTTTTTGCATCCGCACTTTCTAGGACGGCTTTCCTGGACGCCGCTCCCCACCTTGGCCGTGCTAGCCTTCGCCGCCGCTTTTGGGGTTTTATTGGTGCGCTTCGTGCTCTATCGCAAACCCACGGAGAGCGGCCTACTTTGGGCGCTGGTGGCGACGTTTCTTTCCTTTGAGGCTGGGGCGGTGGGGCCGGCTGCAACAGCTTACGCGGCGACGGCGGGCCTGATCCTGATCAGTTCAATCATCGAGAACTCTTATCTTCTGGCCTACCACGACGAGCTGACTACCCTTCCGGCGCGACGCGCTTTCAATGACGCCCTGTTTCGTCTCGAAGAACCGTACGCGGTGGCCGTCGTGGACATCGATCATTTTAAGAAGTTCAACGACACCTACGGCCATGAAACCGGCGACCAGGTCTTGCGTATGGTGGCGGGCAAACTTGCCGGCGTCACCGGCGGGGGCCGCGCTTATCGCGTCGGCGGAGAGGAATTCTCCATCCTGTTTCCGGGAAAAACAGCCAAAGAAGCGATGCCACATCTGGAGCTGCTCCGCTCGGTAATCGAAGTTTCCACTTTCCGCCTGCGTGCCGGCCAGGAGCGCCGCCGCGGCGCTCAGGAGCCGCGCAAGCAGACTTCAAGTCAGGAAACCCAGGCCCAGGATTTTCGCGGTCAGGACCGGCGAAGCTCGGAACGCCGGGCCGACGCGCGCCGGGCAGTTGCGCCCAGAAAGAGAACCCGGCCCACCCGCCCCAGGGATGAAACCCCGAGCTCCGAAATCTCAGTCACCGTCAGTATCGGCGTGGCTGAACCCAAAGCCCGCATCCGCGCGGTGGAGGACGTTATACAGGCCGCGGACCAGGCCTTGTACCGGGCCAAGCAGTCAGGGCGCAATCGGGTGGAGATCGCATCTGCACCCCGCGCTGCCAGGCTCAGACGCAACATCGCTTGAAATACAGAGAGTAGTGAAGGATCAAGCTGGGGACACTCACCCGCCTCTGCTCGAAAGCAGGCGGGAAGCACTATGGCCGCGCCGCCTGCGCGCTGATCCAGCTTTCAACCTGGGCGTGCAGGACATCCAGCGGAATTGGGCCGCTGCCGACCACCTCATCGTGAAACGCGCGCAAATCGAATTTGCTGCCCAGTTTCTGCCGGGCCTCCTCGCGTAGTCTCAAGATTTCGAGCTGTCCCAGTTTGTATGCCAGCGCTTGCCCGGGCCAGGCAATGTAGCGGTCCACCTCGGTTTGCACATTGGGCTCGTCCATCGCGGTATAGCGATGGAAAAAATCCACCATCTGGTCCCGCGACCAGTGCTTCTTGTGCACTCCGGTATCGATGACCAGCCGGATGGCCCGCCACATCTCGTTTTCCAGCCGTCCATAATCGCTGTAAGGGTCCTCATAAAACCCGATCTCTTTGCCCAGCCGCTCCGAGTACAGCGCCCAGCCTTCGATGAACGCGGTGTAGTCCCCGTTCTTGCGGAAAGCCGGCAGGTCCTTCAGTTCCTGACCAATGGAGATTTGCAGGTGATGTCCGGGCACGCCTTCGTGGTACGGGATAGCCTCAATGTTCAAGGTCAGACGATGCTCCGGGTCCCACTCATTCACATTGATATGTCCGGGACGTGAACCGTCCTGCGCCCCAGGCATGTAATCCGCCGGGACCGCATTCTTGGCGCGAAACGGGTCCATGGGGATCACCTCGAGTTTGTTTTGCGGCAGCCGGCCAAAGAGCTTGGGCAATTGCTTCTCCATCTGCCGCGTGTACTTGGTGTAGAGGCCCAATACCTGCTCACCCGAAGTGGCATAGAACCTGCGATCGTTCTTGATATGTTCGTTCAAGCTGGCCAGATCATTGAAGCCAAGCTTGTGGGCCAGGGCCAGCATCTCTGCCGCAGTCTCGGCCACTTGCTTGAGGCCGATCTGATGGATTTCCTCCGGGGTGAGGTCCGTGGTCGTCATGCGTCGAACTTGAAAGTGATAGCGCTCGGCGCCATCGGGCAGGGCCCACACTCCGGGCTCGGCGCGGCCATGAGGCGCGTAATCGTCACGCACAAACGCAACGAAGCGTTTGTACGCCGGAAGAATCTCAGCGTTGATCGCGGCCAGCACGGCCGATCGCAGGCGCTGCTGATCGGCGGCAGAAATGCCGGCAGGAAATTTGTCCACCGGCTTGGCAAACGGGCTGGCGTCGGCTGAGATGCCGGCGATCTCCTGAGTTTGCGGCACCACTTTTTCCAGCAGGTAACGAGGCGGCATCAACCCGTCTTTCATTCCCTGGCGCATGTTGCCGGTCACTTGCTCGAGCATCCTGGGGACCTGATGCAATCGAGAGAGATAATCGTCATAATCTTTCACGCTATTGAAAGGCGTCAACGTCACCAATTCCAGCAAGCCGAGATGCGGCCCATTCATCTGGTTGACCGGCATCTCCCAGGGTTTGAAGCGCGCGCCTTCAATGTCCTGGCCCAGGTTTCGGATCATCAACTCGCGGCTCAGCGTATCTTGCGCAGACAATCCCGCCGGATCAATGGCCTGGAAGCGGATGAGAAACTTGCGTCTGGCCTCCCCGTCAGACTGATAAAACTGCGGGGAACGGTCGCCAAGACGATCGTTGTACCGGTTGTCCCCTAATGATGTCGCCATTTCGGGGTCGGAACGCAGCTCGTACTGCCATTCTTCGTCGAATAGCGCCAGCAACTGGGTTCGCCGGCTCTCGATGTCGCTGGCCTTTCCTGCGGCCGGCGTGTGCTGCGCCCGCAGGGCGCCCGGCAACAACGCGATTGCAACCAGAACCGCAAAACCACAGTTATGCGCTACGCCAATGTTCATCATGGTCTCCCGATTCGTAGCCGGTCTCCGGACGCCCACCAGACAGCCAGCGGGACGCCGGCGCTACGGTTTTCTCAGATTGGCGAGGGGGGCTCGATCACAGACTTGCCCTTGCCAGCGGATATTCTATACATTAGCGCACGATTGACGATGCTCCCACGCTCCGCAATCGTCCGCCAGTGAAAGACGGCGTGAGACGATAAGGGGCGGACCAGGGAGTAACCATTCATGGCTGGCAACGATATCCAGAAAATTCGCGTCATCGATTCCCACACCGGTGGCGAGCCCACGCGCCTGGTAGTGAGCGGCGGCCCTGAGTTGGGAAGTGGCCCGCTGAACGCACGGCTGGAACGATTCCGCGCCGAACACGACACTTACCGTTCCGCGGTGGTAAATGAACCGCGCGGTTCAGACGTTATGGTCGGCGCTCTGTTGTGTGAACCGGTGGACCGGAGCTGCGCCGCCGGCGTGATCTTCTTCAACAATGTGGGATACCTAGGCATGTGCGGTCACGGCACCATTGGCCTGGTCGCGACGCTCTCCTACATGGGCCGCATCAGGCCGGGCGAGCATCGCATCGAGACTCCCGTGGGCACGGTAAGCGCCATCCTCCATGACAACGGAGAAGTGACGGTGAATAATGTACTCAGCTATCGAAGCGCGGCGAAGGTCGTCGTCGAGGTCCCCGGCTTCGGACCAGTATGCGGCGATGTTGCCTGGGGCGGGAACTGGTTTTTTCTGGTCGAGGCGCATAGCCACGAGCTTGCACTCAGCAACGTCGAGTCATTGACAAACTTTACCTGGGCGATCCGCCAGGCACTGAGCAGAAATGGGATCACAGGAGCAAACGGGCAGGAAATAGACCACATCGAACTGTTCGGCCCGTCGCAAGAACCCGGAGTCAACAGCAAAAACTTCGTCCTGTGCCCGGGCAAAGCTTATGATCGCTCGCCATGCGGCACCGGTACGAGCGCCAAGCTGGCCTGCCTGTATGCTGATGGCAAGCTGCGCGAAGGTCAGGTGTGGAAGCAGGAAAGCATTGTTGGCAGCGTGTTTGAAGGCAGCATCAAGATACGCGACGGCCAGGTACATCCCAGCATCAAGGGCTCTGCGTTCGTCAACGCGGACGCGAACCTGGTTCTGAACCCACGCGATCCGTTCTGCATGGGCATTCGGCGATGAGCGGGCTCACCTATGACGTCGTTGTGGTGGGAGCGGGCATCGTAGGCGCGGCTTGCGCCGAAGAGTGTGCCCGCCAGGGCTTGCGGGTCGCCATTATCGACCGCGATGTGATTGGAGGCGGCGCCACCGCTGCCGGCATGGGTCACATCGTGGTGATGGACGACTCCGAAGCCCAGTTTGCTCTCACCCGCTACTCGCAGCAACTATGGCAGCAGTTGCGGCAAGAACTTCCTGCTGATGTCGAATACGAACCATGTGGAACGATCTGGGTGGCAACAGACGAGGAAGAGATGGCCGAAGTACGGCGCAAGCAGAATTACTACGCCCAGCGCGGAGTTCCAACTGAGGTCCTCGATCCCCAAACCTTGGAGCGTCTCGAACCCAATTTGCGCAAGGGCATGGCCGGCGGCTTGCTCGTGCCCGAGGACGTCGTCTTGTATCCTCCCTGCGCCGCGCGCTTTTTGATCGAACGCGCGCAGGGGGCTGGCGCGAAGCTCCATCTTGGCAGTTCAGTTTCACAGATCGGAAACGGGCTGGTTCGCCTGGCCGACGGAACTGAGTTTTCCGCGGCCGCTATCATCAACGCAGCTGGAGCCTGGGCGTCCGCACTCAATCCCGGTGTGAACGTCAAGAAACGCAAGGGCCATCTGGCGATCACCGATCGCTATCCCGGATTTATCCGCCACCAGTTGGTGGAGTTGGGATACTTGAAGAGCGCGCATTCCACCTCCGCCGATTCCGTGGCTTTCAATGTGCAGCCCCGCAAGACCGGGCAGATTCTTGTAGGCTCATCGCGCCAGTACGGGGCGGAGCACGGGGAAGTCGATACCGGCGTTCTCACTCGCATGCTGCAACGCGCGCAGGAGTACATGCCGCGGTTGGCAGAGCTCTCCACCATCAGAGTGTGGACTGGATTTCGCGCCGCGACCCCCGACAAGCTGCCGCTCATCGGCCCCTGCCTGGGAGACCCAGCACTATTCCTCGCAACCGGCCATGAAGGGCTGGGAATTACTACATCTCTCGCGACCGCGCGGTTGCTGGTCGATCAGATTGCCGGCAGAAATCCTGCGATCCCGATCGAGCCGTATTTGCCGTCTCGCGTTCCTGCGGAGCACGCTTATGCCTGAGCCGATCACGGTGACGGTCAACGGGACGTCGCTGGCTGTACCTGGCGGCGCAACGGTTGCAGTGGCGATTGTTCTGGCGGGTGCGGCGTGTCGTAAATCCGTCACTGGAGAAACGCGTGGCCCGCTCTGCGGGATGGGAATTTGTTATGAATGCCGCGCCGTCATCAACGGGCAGCTACATTGCCGCAGTTGCCAGATAATTTGTCAGCCCGGCATGGAAGTCAGGACTGATGAGTAACATAACCAGGGACCAATTCGACGTGCTGGTAGTCGGCGGAGGCCCTGCGGGTCTCGCGGCGGCCACGTGCGCGGCGGAATGCGGTCGGCACGTGGGAGTGGTGGATGACAACCCCGCCCTTGGTGGACAGATATGGCGTGGCGAAGTTGGAAAGGCCGCATCTGAGGCCGTTGACTGGTATGCCCGGCTTCGTGCTGCGGGTGCCAACGTGCTTTGCGGGGCCCGGGTGTTTCATCAGCCTGAACCGGAAGTCTTGCTTGCGGAGGCGCCGGACGGCCCTCTCGAACTGAAGTACAAAAAATTGATATTGGCCACCGGTGCCCGAGAACGCTTCCTTCCTTTTCCCGGCTGGACTCTTCCCAACGTCATGGGCGCGGGTGGACTGCAGGCCCTGGTGAAATCCGGCCTCCCGATTGCGGGCAAGCGAGTGGTGGTTGCGGGCAGCGGCCCGTTGCTTCTGGCGGTGGCAGCGTACTTGCGCCAACACGGCGCCGAAATTCCCATCATTTGTGAGCAAGCTTCATGGGGCTCTCTGGTCGGCTTCAGTCTGGCGCTTTTGCGTCAGCCGCAAAAAGTCCGCCAGGGATTCGCTTTGCGAAAGCAACTCGCGGGAATTTCCTTCGCGGCCAGTTCTTGGCCGGTGTCTGCGCGAGGGGAACGTGCCGTCGAGGAAGTCGTGATCTCACAAAGCGGCAAGAATAAGACCGTTCCATGCGACTATCTGGCCTGCGGATTTCACCTGGTACCCAATAGCGAACTGGCGGCGCTATTGGGATGCCGACTGCGGGACGACCTGGTGCAGGTGGACGATTATCAGCAGACCTCGGTCGCGGGAATCTTTTGTGCCGGCGAACCTACCGGTATCGGCGGCCTTGAGCTATCGCTGGTCGAGGGCCGGATCGCTGGCCTCGCTGCCGGCGGAAGCGCACCGGCGGCCAAGCCCCTATTCGCGGAACGCGAGAAGCTGAGAAAGTTCGCCCGCGTGCTCGACCGCACATTTAGCCTGCGCGCCGAACTGCGAGGCTTGCCCCTTCCCGAAACCATCGTGTGCCGGTGTGAAGATGTTACCTGCTCACGCCTGGCTCAACACACTTCGTGGCGCGCCGCCAAACTGCAGACTCGCTGTGGAATGGGGCCATGCCAGGCCCGCGTCTGCGGGCCCGCAACCGGCTTCCTGTTTGGCTGGGCACAGGACTCGATACGGCCACCCATTTTTCCCACACGTTTTGAAAACCTCATAACGTTTAGCCCGGAAGCCGAGCGCAGCGAAATCACAGGAGGGCGGGGATGATCTGGAAAGGCGTGATGCCGGCGATTACGACCTGTTTTGATGAGACCCTTCAGATCGATCATGGCTTCCTGGCCGAACATTGCCGGTGGCTGCTCGACAATGGTTGCAGCGGAATCGTAGTGCTGGGTTCTTTGGGCGAAGGCGCGACTCTCTCCTTCGAAGAGCGAGTAAGAATTGTGCGGACGGCTGTTAAGGCCGTGCATGGGCGCGGCCCGGTGGTGGCCGCAATTTCCGCGCTCTCCACTGGCGAAGCCGTGGCCCAGGCCAAAGCCGCGGCCGATGCGGGCTGCGACGCGCTCATGGCTCTGCCGCCCTACGTCTATCAGGGCGATTGGCGGGAGATGAAAGCCCACGTGTCCGCCGTGTTCGAGGCCACCCCGCTTTCGTGCATGCTCTACAACAACCCGGTGGCTTACGGTACCGATTTTCTTCCCCAGCAAATTCAGGAGTTGGCGGCGGAACACGAGAATCTGGCCGCGGTCAAAGAGTCCAGCATGGATGTCAGGCGGGTTGCCGCCATACGGGCTTTGCTGGGAGATCGCCTCGCGGTTTTCGTCGGCGTGGATGACGCCATCGTGGAAGCCATCTCAGTCGGAGCCACCGGTTGGATTGCCGGCTTGGCCAACGCCCTGCCGCGAGAATCCGTCGAACTTTTTAACTATGCCATCAACGGCGAGGGGGACAAGGCCTTCGAACTGTACCGCTGGTTCCTGCCCCTGCTCCGTATGGACACGGTCCCCAAGTTCGTCCAACTGATCAAGCTGGTGCAGTCCGAAGCGGGCATGGGAAATGCGCGGGTGCGACCACCGCGGCTGGAACTGACCGGTGGAGAATTACAGAACGCGAAACAGCTTATCCGGCATGCCCTGCAAACCCGCCCGCAAACCATCAGCACTCCGGTGCCGAGCCCGAAGTAAGGCGGAGTGTTCCATTGGTTCAGGACGCTGAGGGGACGAACCTTTGAGCAGGGGGTGCCCACCCTCTTCGCGTTCTGTGCGAAAGGGTTGGTCAGCCTCGCCAATCTCATTACTTCGGATACCAATCCAGTAGCCGCACTTCGATGCCAGTCCCTTCCAGTCCCTTTTGAAACACGGTGAGGTCGGACCCGCGATAGTGATAGGGAATGACAATCTTCGGGTGAAATGCTTTCACGGCATCCGCGGCCTCGTCGGGTGGCATGGTGTAAGGCAGATTCACGCACACGAAGGCCACGTCAATGTTCTTGAGCGCGCGCATCTCAGGCACGCCTTCGGTGTCGCCTGAGAAATAGAAACGCTTGCCGCCGTAAGTGAGAACGTAGCCATTGCCGCGTCCCTTGTCATGAAATAGTTTTCCCGGCGAGGGGCCGCGTTTCAGGTTGTAGGCCGGGACGGCTTCAATGGTCCAGTCCTGCCAGGTCTTGGTTTCTTCGTTGGCGATAGGCTTGGCGCTGGTCACGGTCTGGACCACAGCGGGTGGCGCCAGTATGTCGGTTCCCGCCTTGCTGATTTCCTTGATTGAATCAGGATCCATATGGTCGCCGTGAATGTCGGTAATCAGGATGAGGTCGGCTTTCGGCTGTCCGGAAAATGCCACTGGCTTGGCGGGATCGAGGTAGATGACCTTCCCGCCCGCCTCAATAAGAGTGCTGGCATGATTCAGAGGCGTGATGCTGACCGGCCCCGCTGATGTGGGGAAGACTTGCGTCTGGGATGCGGAATGGGCTAACGGTGACAAAGCCAGAAGAGAGCAGACGAAACCTGGAATCAGTTTCATGATTTACCTCACGGGCGGTTGGCCCAATCTCTTGTTCGATGATAAACCGAGTTCACTCGTGTGGGGCGGACACTCTTGTCCGTCGCCTTTGACTTTGACTCTGGGTATCAGCACTCACTCGTTCCCACAGATGGGGGATGGATTCGATCCGTGGTCCGGGCCCCACTTCTCGCAAAAAGCGCGAGAAATGGGGCACCCTCGCGCCCTCGCCGCTTCACTATAGCTTGATCGTCTTACCAGTTCTGGCCGCCTCGTAGATGCCCGCCATGATGGTCAAGTCTCGCAATCCTTCTTCGCCGGGCGTGAGCGGCTCTTTGTTCTCCATCACGCAACCGGACATGTGGTCCATCTCAAGCGCAAAGTGATCACGCACCGGAAGCACGCGCTCTTCGGTGGTGTTGTCGTGGTGCACATACATCCGCAAGCCGGTGTACTGGGTGGCTGGCTCAAGTTCGAACCAACCTTTGGCGGTCACCACCCGATAACGATTTTGTCCCGAGTAGCCGTAACTGGAAGTGCAATTGGCCAGGACTCCGCTGGGGAAGCGCAGCTGAAAATTTATCGTCTCTTCCACTTCCTTGAAGCGCACATCGCCCGGCGTGGAGTACATCATCGCGTTAATCTCGCTGGGTTCCTCTCCGGTCAGGTAGCGCGCCGCCTGCAGGGAGTAGATGCCAATGTCCATGAGCGATCCACCTCCCGCGAGGGCTTTGTTCAGCCGCCATTGGGTAGGGTCGCCGATATTGAAGCCGTGATCGGCCAGAATGACCTTGATCGGCCCCAGTTCCTGCTGGCGGGCCATGCGGATCGCCTCCTGGTTGTAGGGTTCATAGCGGCAGCGGTAAGCCACCATCAGTTTTCGGTTGGCCTTGCGTCCGGCGTCCACCATCTGCTGACAGTCGGCGGGCGTATTGGCCATGGGCTTTTCCGAGAGCACATGCTTGCCTGCCTGGAGGCCGCGAACCGTGTATTCGGCATGCATCCCGTTGGGCAGTACGATGTAGATGATGTCAACTTCGGGATTGTCCCTGATGGTGTCGTAGTTCTGATAGTTGTAAATATTTTTCGGGTTCACGCCGTAACGCAGCGCCAGCTTGTTGGCTTTGTCGGGATGACCGCTGACCAAGGCCACCACCTTCGACTTTTCACATTTCGCGAACGCCGGCAGGATCTGATTGATGGCAAGACTGCCCAGCCCCACAATCGCCCATCCCAATTTCTTTCCCGGCGGATCCGGTACCTCCAGTGCCTCAGCCCCCTTCAGGAGCGTGCCGGCAAGATTCGCTACCGCCAGACTTTGGCCAACCCTGGCGATGAATCCCCGGCGCGTGATTTCTTTGGCGAATGAATCAGACACGTTCAGACCTCCGGTTGAAGATGGACCACCCCGTGCGGCGACAGTCTACAGCACTCGCCCGCCGATGATAAACCGGGTGGATGGGTGGTACTCAAGATGAAGATTCAGGCCGCAGGAAGATCGTAGAACTCGGGGTTTGCGTTAAGTGTAAAACTTTGCCGAGCCTTGCTCGGCCTGGACGGGCGGGGGCGCCCGTCCTCACGTGGCTGGTGGTGGAGCTTGCGCTGAAGTGCCGATGGGCCACCAGTCACAGGCCCCAGCCGATATACTATCGCCGGTAGGAAGCACCAGGCAGTCGGAGGCGGAGTCTCTTGAAAATATCGGGACAGTCAATCATCGGATTCCATTCAGCCAGCAATGCCGGGCCATCTTTTGGCGCCACCAATCCCCGCACGGGCGAGAGCTTGTCGCCGGACTTCTTTGCGGCGGGAACTGACGAAGTGAATCTGGCGGCCAGCCTGGCGCATGAAGCGTTTGCCATCTACAGCCTAATCTCAGGTCGTGAAAAAGGGAAATTCCTGCGCGCCATCGCAGCCAAAATTGAAGGCGCTGTAGATGAGCTTGTCGAGCGCGCCGAGCAGGAGAGCGCTTTGCCGAAGACCCGCCTGCAAGGCGAAACTGCGCGGACCTGCGGCCAGCTTCGTCTTTTCGCGGAAGTGGTGGAAGAGGGTTCGTGGGTCATGGCCCGCATTGACCGGGCTGATGCCGGCCGCAAGCCGGCTCCGCGACCCGATCTGCGCTCCATGCTGCATCCTCTGGGCCCCGTGGTTGTCTTCGGAGCGAGCAACTTTCCCCTGGCCTTCTCGGTCGCTGGCGGAGACACCGCCTCGGCATTGGCTGCGGGAAATCCCGTGATCGTCAAAGGGCATCCCGCACATCCTGGCACCAGCCAACTGGTGGGCCAGTTGTTGCGGGAAAGCGTTCAGGACTGTGGTTTGCCGGAAGGAGTCTTCTCCCTTCTACTCGATTCCGGCACCAGTGTGGGAGTGGCGCTGGTCAAGCATCCGCTGGTGAAGGCGGTGGGTTTTACGGGATCGCATAATGCCGGAAGGGCGCTTATGGACCTGGCGGCCGCGCGTCCCGAACCCATTCCGGTGTTTGCCGAGATGAGCAGCACCAATCCGGTTTTCATTTTGCCGGGCGCGCTGCGCCAAAGCGGCGACGATCTGGCAACCGGAACGTACGCTTCTCTTACGATGGGAGCGGGCCAGTTCTGCACCAAACCCGGACTTCTATTCCTGCCCGAGAACGGCGATGCTGCGACCTTCATTGACAAGCTGGGGAAGCTGGTCGCCGAGTCTCGTCAGTTCAACCTGCTGACGTCCGGCATACGTAGTGCTTATCAATCCGCCACTGCGCGCCGCCAGACCGAACCAGGAGTCAAGCTCCTGGCTGCAAGGCGCGCTGCCAGCGATGACCAGGAGTTCGGGGTAGGGGCCGCGCTTTTCGAAGCCGATAGCCAATCATTTCTGCGAAATCCGGAACTGGCTGCAGAAGTCTTCGGCCCCGCTACGCTGGTCGTGCGCCACTCCACTCGCGCGCAAGTTTTGGAACTCGCACGCAAACTGGGCGGGCATCTGACTGCGACGATTCACGGCACGGAGGCCGATCTCCGCGAGTTTAGCGACCTGCTCGCAATCTTGAAGACCAAGGTCGGCCGGTTGGTATTTAACGGTTTCCCGACCGGAGTGGAAGTTTCCCACGCCATGGTGCACGGCGGCCCCTATCCGTCGACCTCAGATGGACGCTCGACGTCGGTTGGCAGCGGAGCAATTTTCCGTTTTTGCCGGCCTGTCTGTTACCAGGGATTTCCCGAGGCCACCCTGCCCGACGAACTACGAGACAGCAATCCGCTGGGTATCTGGCGAATGCTGGACGGAGAAATGACCAGAAAGCCGACGACAGGTTGACCGTGAAAAGTCCGCGCCGAGGCGCGTCCCGAAATCCAAATGAAGCGATCCGTGCGGATGCTCACCCATCCGTTGGATTACTTGTCCCAGAAGACTCGATCGCGTCATTGCCTCCTGTTTGCCGACCCTACATCTCGGTAGGTCGTCGCGCGTAACCGCACGATCGCCGGCCAGTCGGGCGGGTCGAGCGCCCCACCTGCAATCCCTCTTTGGTTGGGCTATCAGAGTCCAGGCCGATCACGGCCACGTCCATATTTATCGACCCGGCCAGAGACTGGATCTCTGCCGCTGCCGTGACACAACTCATCTCGAACCTGGGACCCCGGCCGAGCGACTCTGCCAGAAGCTGACTGCCCGTCCGGCTTCGATCGGCCACAAGGATTCGTATCGGCCCTGAGGGCTTTGTACTCCCGAGGAATGCAGGGACGGCATGGTCACTTTCCGGACAACTAAAGTTTGACTGTGAAAGAGCCGATTAAGGGTCGGCTTCAACGCGTCGGAAATGGAATTCTCGCACACGTCTCATCTGCAGGGGTGCCTTCGTGAAATGTCGGGTTATCGCGGTGTTAGGCACGCGTCCGGAAGCAATCAAGCTGGCGTTGGTGATTCACGAATTCCGTCGCCGTTCCGAAGAGTTTGAGACCGCGGTGGTGCATACCGGCCAGCATCGGACGATGCTCGACCATGTGCTCCAGTACTTCAAGATCAAACCCGATTTCGACCTGGATGTTATGCGCCCTAATCAGACGCTCAACTCTCTGACCGGGCGTGTGCTGGACACGGTCGAAAATGCGTGCCACCGTTTTGAGCCCAATCTGGTGTTGGTACAAGGCGATACCACAACTGCTTTTGCTTCGGCTCTTGCCGCATACTACTGCAAGATTCCTGTTGGTCACATCGAGGCCGGACTGCGCAGTCATGATATTTACAATCCGTTTCCCGAGGAAGCCAACCGCCGACTGGCTGCAGTGCTGACCGAGATTCATTTCCCGCCAACGGTCTTGGCGCACGATAATCTGTTGGCCGAGGGAGTGCCAGCAGACAAGATCGTGATCACGGGCAACACCGTCATCGATACTCTGCGCGCACTCAGCCAGCTACCTCATTCCTGGGACAACACACCTCTGGCTGGCATCCCGACTGAGAATTACCGCCTGGTTCTGGTGACCTCCCATCGACGCGAATCCTGGGGTAAGGACCAGGAGAATATGTGCCTCGCCCTCAAAGATCTGGTCAGCCAGCATCCTGACATTCGCGTTATCTACCCCGTTCATATGAATCCAAATGTTCGCAGCACAGTCAATGCCCTGCTGCGAAACACTGACCGGATCCATCTGACAGAGCCGCTGGACTACATCACTTTCGTCAGCTTGCTGCGCCGTTGTTTTCTGGTGCTAACTGACTCGGGAGGCGTTCAGGAAGAGGCGCCCACTTTCGGCAAGCCCGTGCTGGTGCTGCGAAATCTTACCGAGCGTCCAGAAGCTTCGCAGTTTGGCATGGCCAAAATCATCGGAATGTCTCGTGAGGGAATTGTCAAGGAGACGAACAGGTTGCTGAACGATGAGGACGCGTATCAGGACATGTCGGAGGGCAGCAATCCTTACGGAGACGGGCATGGCTCGCAAAGAATTGTGGAGGCCATATCCCGCTGGCATCAGAAGAAGACCCCACTGTTAGCGCCGGACCAGCAATTCAAGCTACCGGCCAGACCAATTCCCCGTCGGCGGAAGAGTGACCTCTCGGAAAGAGCTGGAAACGCGGCCGCCGCAGGTAAGGAGTGACGGCCAACACCCTGCCTTGCCGTCGTGGTCGCACGCCATGATTTATGTTCTCTACTTCATCGTTTTCTTGATCTGCGTATACACGGCCCGCCATTACTGGTTCACCCTGAACCGGCTGTTCGCCTTTCAACGGCATCCCTACATCGACATCGACACGGCCTCCTGGCCGCTGGTGACCGTACTCGTAGCCGCTCACAACGAGGAGAAGGTCATCTCCAACATTCTTGGCGCCTTGATGACGGTGAGATACCCCGAGGGCCAAATGCTGGTGATTCCCGTAAATGACCGCTCGACCGATGGAACACGTGCGATCATCGACGACTTTGTAGAACGATTCCCCGGGCGCATACAGCCCTTCCATCGCGCTGCCGGAAAGGGCGGCAAAGCAGCGGCGCTGAAGGATGCCATGGAATTGGCAACAACCGAAGTCATCCTGATCTTCGACGCCGACTACATTCCTGGTGCGGGTCTCGTTAAACAACTGGTGGCGCCATTCTTTGATCCCGAAGTCGGTGGAGTCATGGGCCGGGTAGTGCCTTTGAATGTCGGCACGAACCTGCTGACGCGCCTGCTGGATCTGGAACGAACGGGAGGTTATCAGGTCGATCAGCAAGCCCGTATGAACCTCCGCCTGGTGCCACAACATGGTGGCACGGTCGCCGGAGTGAGACTGAGTGCATTGCGGGAGATTGGTGGCTGGAATGACCAATCTCTGACTGAAGACACTGACCTGACCTATCGTCTCTTGCTGCACGGCTGGAAAACCGTGTATCAGAACCGTTCTGAATGCTACGAGGAAGTGCCAGAGACTTGGGCGGTCCGCATAAGACAAATCATGCGCTGGGCCAAGGGTCACAATCAGGCGATGGTGACCTATGGTCTTCGCCTGCTGCTGGGCAAGCATCGAGCAACGCTGCGGGAGCGGATTGATGGCGCGCTGTTGCTGGGAGTCTACGCCATGGCGCCAGTCACGCTCCTGGGCTGGGCTCTGGCGCTTGCTGTGTTCTTCCGGGGTGTGGCTCCCCTTCACGGCGTCATCGCGATGTTCTCATTGACTGCCTACGCTGCGCTCGGCAACCTGGCCGCATTTTTTGAAATAGCGGCCGCTGCTCGACTTGATGGGACACGCAAGCGAATCTGCCTTCTGCCTTTCCTCATTCTAGGTTTTGCCGTAAGCATCTTCTCTGTCTCTCGGGCCGCTCTATCACAAATATTCGATCTTGTGACCGGGGCTGAACTTCATTGGGACAAGACCGAACGTTTTCGGAAGGTCCTGTGAATTCCTGGCTTGCAGTGGCCGCGTTGATCTTGTTCGTCAGCTTGATGTTAGTGCTGCCGCTAATTCCTGCGTTTGCGGAGCTAAGGAGCAAATCTGACGCGTCGCCACTAAAAGTAGTTCAGCAACATGCTGGCGAAATTCGTCATTTTGCCAACAGCTTTCGGACCTATATCCAAGTTCTCGAGCCAACTCTGCAGCAGTGTGTAGCTTCAGGTGCGACGGCAAGTGGCATGTTGCCCGATGGAGTCGAATACCTGGCACTGGGCCAATGCGACGATTCGCAGACGCTTTCAATCCAGCAACCCGGCGCAATCTGCCCAGTGACGATTGCGGCGGGTTCTGACCTCGTCGTGCCACCTGACACCACGTTCCTGAGAGATGTCTATGCCGGCGGGCGATTCAGAGGTGGAGAAAATAACAGCTACCGAGCCATCCTGGGAGAGAAGAATGTCCATCTGGGTCGCTCCAGCCGCGTGACCCGCTGGGTTCATGCAGTAGGAGAATTTTCTGCAGAGCGCGACTGCAAGCTCTCCGGGCGTATTTCCTCGGACTCATGCATCCGGCTGCAAGGCGCTTGTAACTTTCTGCGACTCAATGCTCCGCAGATTGAAACCGGTCACGTAATGCCCGGTGAAAACTCGACGCGGCCGCACTCCGAAGATAATGCAAACGCAGGTTCAGGGGTGGTGCAACGTTTCCTGTATGACGGAGACTTTGAGGTTCACGCAGATGAGGTCGTTACCGGCAACATCGTAGCAAGAGGCATATTGCACATCGGCTCCGGCGCACGCATCCGTGGCAGCGTGAAGAGTGTCAGCGACATGGTTCTCGGAGCCGGCGTCTCCGTGCAAGGCAGCCTGATTAGCGGGCAACAGATGTTCATTGGCCCGGACTGCGCCGTCAATGGACCGATCATTGCTGAACGCGCCTTGCACATATCTGCCGGAACTCGATGCGGCAGCTTTCAACATCCGACAACGGTCAGTGCCCCTCGTATTGAAGCGGAAGAGGGTGTTGTGGTGTTCGGGACGTTGTGGGCCCGCGAGCATGGTGAAGTGGTGGCTAGCCGATGAAGCGCCGGGCCATTATCGTCGCAGGCAGTCTAGCTCTCGTGCTGCTGGTCACATGGTTATGGGTGGCGCGCGACCGGCCCCGTTCGAGTGCCGACCGCTTGCTGCTCCTGGTGCCAGATGGAACGAGTTTCTCCGATCCCAGGGTCACGGTGTGGAGCGATGCGGGGAGCGAGGAAGGCCTGCATGTAGTGCCAGTCCATGATTCCGAATTCTTGCGGCCTCTTTTGGGTGAATTCCAATGTGCGGGAGTGATTCTGCCCGATTCGATCCATCAGCGGGCGAGTGACCTTTTCATCGCGACTCTGCGCCGCTTTGTTGCTCAGGGCGGAAAACTGATGCTGGTTTACGATGCCGGCACGTTCTCGCTAAACGGCAGCTATGCGGCAAGACGCTCCCGATTGTCGGACTTGGCAGGCGTTGACTATGCCCTCTACGACGCACTCGGAGACAAGACTACCCAATGGGGCAGCGTCAAAGGCACGAGTGCGATCGTCGGTGAGATGGAAATACCGCCGGGAAAATATTATCCCTTCCCGTCGGAAACCAGCGCCTCCGATTCGGCGCGAGGTGCGAAAGACTCTAGTCCTCCCAGCGTTGAGGTTGAGCTCAGACGCTACAAATACGGTGAACTGTTGTATCCCAGCTTCGTGACTTCGGGACAGTACTCCGGCGAGGTCCTATTCCAATCCAAGGTTGGGATCGTCGCGGGTGAGCATCCTTATAAAGCTGGCTCCGTGCTTTTCGTAAACCTGCCGCTCGGATATCTCAAAGGCAACACGGATGGGCTTCCGATGCATGCCTTTCTCAAGTACTTTGCGAAACACGTCCTCTCCTTGCCCTTCTTAGAGTCCGTTCCGGATGGAGTCGGAGGGCTTGTCCTGAATTGGCACGTCGACTCCAATGCTGCGATCAAGCCTCTCCAGCAGATGAATGCATGGAGTTTGCTCCGGCAAGGACCGTATTCGATTCACATAACCGCCGGTCCCGACGCCATGGCAATCGGAGACGGTAGGGGCGTTAATGTTGAACACAACCCCATCAGCCAGGCACTGATCCGGAAATACCTGGGCCTGGGCTACGCAATAGGCAGCCACGGAGGCTGGATCCACAATTACTTTGCTTCGCATGTGGATAAGGATGATCCCAAGAATCTGGAACAATTCCTGGCGCTAAACAAGAACGCGCTGGAGCATGTAACCGGAAAAACCGTTGCTGAGTATTCCGCCCCGGACGGAAATCAGCCGGGCTGGGTCACGCACTGGCTGGAGTCGCATGGCTTTGTCGCCTATTACTTCACAGGTGATACGGGAATGGGTCCGACCCAGGGTTATCGCGGTGGGGCCCGCGAAGGCCAAAACATCTGGGCATTTCCCATTCTTCATCTGGATCGGGCTGCGGGGTTTGAGGAAATGGGCTCCGAGGGATATTCCGATTTCGAGGTAGGACGCTGGCTTGATGCAATCACTACATTCGCGTCGAACCATCAAACGGTGAGACTGATCTATTTCCATCCTCCCGGAATTCTGCCCTATCAACACGTTGTCGAGGACTGGCTGCATCAAACGGCTGACTTGAGAGCCAAAGGAACATTTCGTTGGTACACCATGACCGAACTCGCAAACTTTTTGAACTCGCGTAAGCAAGTGGAGTGGAAAGTCTCGATTCGCGGCAAGCTGATGAGCATCAAGGCCACTCATCCCCAGAACCTGGAGCACGCGACGTGGCACTTGTCATCAGCGAAATTTGCGGAGCCAAGAATTATCCAGGGCTCGGCGAAGGTAGTCCGGAGCCAGGATGCCTGGATGATCGTAGCCGGCCAAGGGACAATGCTGCAATTCGAGACCCAGGACATTGACCAGTCAAAGGCGCTGACGAAATGAGCATTTCTGACCGCCGAGGTCGTCAATCCGCAACATGGCTCCTGATCCTGGGCATTGCTTTCGCCTGCGCCGCGCATGCCCAGGAAAATGCCGCCTTGCCGGGCCTCCAAGAGCCTAGTCCGCAATCGCCAACTGAAGAGGCCCCGCCAGCAGAACTAAAGCTGCTTACCAATTATGTTGAAAGCGGGGGCAACTATCTGGCCCTAACCGATGGCTTTGGCAATTGGACCGGCGGATATGCCCGCGGCGTCATCACTCAGAAAAACAGTATCTGGAATGCAGAAATCAATGGTCAGCACGAATTCGGCGATGCAGGAGTATATTTCGGAGTCGGCAACACCTACAACTTTAATCCCGATTGGTACGGCTCACTCACTCTGGGCTCCAGTACAGGAGGCTTTTTCTGGCCTCGTTTCCGAGCGGACGGATTCATTAATAAGAAGTGGATGGGCCGCCGGCAGTTGATCTCTACTCTCGGCTTCGGTTATTACGCCGCCAAAGACGCCCACCGAGATCACAGCTTCTTCGTCGGTTCTACTTACTACTTCGAGAAACCATGGATCCTCGAAGAAGGAGTTCGTTTCAACGTCAGCAATCCCGGATCTGTCTTTGCTCCGGCAGGTTTCATCGCGGTGACACAAGGCCGGAACCAGCAACATTACATCACCCTTCGGGCTGGTCTTGGAAAAGAGGCGTATCAGCTAGTCGGGCCAACATCGACCATTACGGATTTTCAAAGTCAGACCTTGACCATTACATGGCGCCAGTGGGTGGGTCCACACTGGGGCGTCAATGTCGTAGCGGATTACTATCGCAACCCGACCTATCTTAGAGGTGGTACGAGCTTTGGATTCTTCAAGGAGTTTTGAGAACCGCAACAGCAAGGGATCCGATCCCGCGAAGGGGGCGGACCCGATTCGTGCCCGCGGACATCGCGGCGGGGTTATTTCCATGCACCGGGCCTTGGTCCATTTTCGCCTCGGCACCATGAACCTGATTACTGCAAGTTGTCTTTTTGTGTTTTTTTCCTTTGCCTGGCTGGTTTTGCTGCCGCAGGTTTGCCGCCTCTGGACTCGTATCTTCACGTTCGGAATTCGCTCTCTCCCTTTGCGCGCAGAACTCGGTCTGGCGGAGCATCATTGGACGTCCTTTCTCAGTTTCAATATTCCCTACCTGCGGATGGAGGCTGTACTGCCGAGCGCCCAAGTGTGGTGGCTCAGTTGTGCCGTCACATTGCTGATTTTCGTGGCCACCTACTTTATTTCTAAGAGGCTGATCCCTCTCATCTATCTCTTGCGAGCGATCCTGCTAGTACAAGCGATCGCGTTGTTATATTTTGCATTTATCCCAGCCCGTTTTCCGCACACCCCGGACAGTTACTTGGCAGGGTTTGTAACCTCTGGAATCGGTTTGATCTCATTGGTGCCCTTTGTATTCGGTTTGACGTATTACATTTTCGACTTTGGTCTGCCGAGGAAGGCACTGCTTACGTCGATTACGATGGCCCATCTGGCGCTGTTTCTACCCCTTCAGGTCCTTCTACAAGCGTTGGTACTGCAGAAGTCCGTACTGTTCATGCCGGTCCTTTACATTATTTTCGGCATGCCTGTCGACGTCATGCTTGTGATCGGCTTTTACTCCTGGGGAATGACTTGGTCGTTCAGGTCCGAAGGCGCGTAGGCCAAAGATGGCTGATGTTGGTCGCGCGCTCGGCCACCGCTACTATTGGCCCTGGGCTTTGTCTACCCAATCAGTGGAGCGGGTCGGCTGTGGATTGGCACTTGCCGCCTTAAAGGCAAGGACCGTGTTCCATGGCCATCACCGCACGCGCAAACTCGGTCAATGCCCCGACGTTATTCTCATCTCTCCTTGGCTGGCGCTGTCCACACTTCCGTTGTTAGATCCACAAGCCGCAGCATACATCTTTAGGATTCGCCGTATGTTGTCATCGATTAGCGAATCGCAGCTGGCAGGAATCCTACCTGCTCTAACTCTTTCGTATTGCATCGGCATGAACTGACTCAGAAGTGTTAATGGAATGCTAGCAGTTCCGAGGTTCGTCAGTAGCTGCTTCAACTCGCGCTGCACCAATCCGTCAGGCCAGTAGTAGCGGCAGCGATCACTGAAGCTGAATCGTCGCGCAAATTGGAGTTCAGCATCATCCCCGGAGTAATAGGCCTTCCAATGACTGGGATTGCTCAGCATGGCCCGCTCCAGCGCGTCGCGAACTCTCGAAAGTTGCACACTGCGTCGCGCACCCAGCCATTCACGTTCTATCTCGCTCAAGGCAAACACTGCCTCGCGGAATGAGAAGGTTAGCCAAGGACCGACCTTCAGAATCGCAAAGTGGTCTTCGACCATTCGCCGTAGAGCCGAAGCTAGTTGGTAGTCCGTCGAATGTGCTTCGTAGACCAGAGCGGGGGATGTCGGCAAATGTTGGGAAAGAAATTGTGCTTTGACTCGATCATAGTCGAATACGGTGGCATCACCGAACTCCACACCCGGTTGGACAACCAATCCGATCACGCGTTGCCAGGCGTCCTCCAAGCCGCATTCGAGAAAACTTCTTCGCGCAATCTCCAGCGTTTGTTGTACATCGGCGACTTCGGTCACGAGTGGGGCGGGACCATTTGACTGTTCACCGCCGGGGGTTGGAACTTCAGTTCCGATCACATACAGCAGGGCCCCGAAGTCAGTCCCGAGTTCCACGCGGGCGCTCTCTGCGGTTTGGCAAAGGAGCGCAGCTCGTCTGGCCACGACGCACTCATCAAGTGGACCCACCGGGTCATCGGCGCAGGCCATGCTGGCGTCCAGATGGATCTTGGTATACCCAGCAAGCACACAATCCCGAACCAGTTCACACGCGCGATCCATGGCTTTCTGACTGTGCAGGTGCCGCCAAGGATATGGTCCAAGGTGATCGCCACCCAACAGGATTCGATGCTTCTCAAGGCCAACTTTCTGGGCCAGTGAATAGATGAAGGTTGCGAACTGCACGGCAGTGAGTCCGGTGTAACCACCGAGTTGGTTCACCTGATTCGAAGTCGATTCGACGCACAGATAAGACCCGTCCTCGAGTGCCTGACGCATTGCCGCTCCCAGTACCCAAGGGTCGGCGGAGCACACCGAGAAAATGCCAACCGCCTCGCTGCGCCGGTTACGGTTAATGAGGTCACGCAGCCAGTCGGTACCGATTAGGGCGGCTGTTGCTGGAGTGTGTTTGGCAGGAATACTTGCATCTCCTTATCGACAACGCTAGACCTCGTTAGCTATGCGGCCCAACACCGCGAAGCGGTAGAGGTGGGAGTGATTGATTCCTGAAGCTGTCCGGCGCCGGCTTCGCGCTTCCGGAGCGAAGTTAGGTCAACAGCCTCTCGATAAATGATTATAATCTTCTCGAATTCGGGGATGATGTGGTCATCGGCGCTGGCGTTCATCTCTCCGGCCATACCGTAGAGGGTGGAATCGTAAAAACAGCATCCGTGAGGCTGGGCCGCACACTACCGTCGGCCTCGGCAGCGTTATTGAGATCGGTGTAGACGCCGGGCCCAACTGCGAGATCGGCGCGCTGAGTCTTGTGCCCAAGCGAACCCAACTCGAAGCGGAAGCAGTCTACGCAGGCATTCCTGCAAAACGAATCCGATGACCGCAGCAGGGCAGCCCAGCAGCCTGCTTGTAGCTGACGTCCCGCTTCTCGAAGATGCTTTGAAGACAATGCGCGAGCGTGTTAGCGAAGTTCAACAGAAGATCAAGCCTCAGGATCTTGCCGGCTGCGCGGGTCCGCCCGGCGAAGAGACATAGGAGAAAAGACCGCGATGCCTACCTCATCCGTCAGAAAACATGCGGGACCTGGGCCAGCGAGTGACCAGCCTCCGGTCCCCGCGCCCACATTCGCCGAGCGTGCGCGCACATTGGTGTATTTGGGCCGCATAGGTAGCCTCTCAACCCTGTCGCGGAAACAGCCGGGCTTCCCGTTCGGGTCCGTGATGCCCTACGGGTTGGACGCTCACGGGCGTACCATCTTCCTTATTAGCACAATGGCCATGCACACGCAGAACTTGCAAGCCGACCCTCGCGCCAGCTTGCTTGTTACCCAGGAGGATGCCGGCGGCGATGCCCTTGGAGCATCGAGAGTAACGCTAGTAGGAAAAGTTCTGCCGGTACCGGACGCGGAGGTGGCAGAGGCTCGAAAGCTCTACTTGGCGCGTTATGGCAACAGCAAGTATTGGGTAGATTTTGAAGACTTTTCCTTTTATCGCATAAAAGTGGTGGACGTTTATTACGTGGGCGGCTTCGGAGTTATGGGCTGGGTATCGGCCTCCGAATATGACCGTAGCCAACCCGACCCTCTCGCTGACTCAATGGCCGAAATCATTCAGCACATGAATGCCGACCACAAAGATGCGCTCGTGTTGCTTGCCCGGGAATTTGCTCGTGTTGAGTCACAGGAAGCAACGATGACTGCAGTCGATCGTCTCGGGTTTCATGTGCTCTTGAAGACCCAGGATGGTATGCTTGGTGCCCGCATCGCATTCTTGCGGGAGGTAAGCAATCCAGCTGAGACTCGGAGAGTCTTGGTCGAAATGGTGCAACAGGCACACCCGCAGGCCAAGTGAATTCCAAATTTGGGACGCGGTTCGCACAAAAACGGTCGAAGAACCCCCGTTAAACTCGGCTCTTGGGACTGATTGGCAGTCAGTCGATGCTTATCTGATGGCGTCATTACTTCCGAGTTGGCGACAAACCGCCCGGAAGAGACACAAGGGTGCGCGCTTTCATGGTTGAAGCGTCTTACAATCCTGGCTTGGCTCGAGGCTTGGCGCCAGCGGTTCCCCTCCTCCGACGATCTCCAGCCCGGCCCAAGAGCATCTCTTACTGAGGATCTTTATGCGCAAATCGGCTTTACTACTCACTCTTGTTGTCAGCGTCGCCATCCAAGCCCAGGATCTGAAACCGATCCAACTGCCAACGGCACAGACCGAGGGTGGCCGTCCGCTCATGCAGGTGCTTAAGGAACGAAAAACTCGACGGGAGTTTAGCCCCGAGAAGCTGCCCATGCAGGTGTTAGCCAATCTCCTTTGGGCTGCGTTCGGCATTAACCGTCCGGATGGCGGACGTACCGCGCCTTCGGCGATGAACTGGCAAGAAATTGACATCTACGTCGCTATGGACGATGGCCTATTTCTATACCATGCCAAAGCAAACCGGCTTGAGCCGATCCTGGCGCAAGATGTGCGCGCCGCCACTGGAACGCAAGCCTTTGTCGCCGCTGCACCTCTAAACCTCGTCTACGTCGCAGATCTCAGCAAGACGGGACAATCGGGGAGTGAGGCAGAGTTCTTCACTGCCGCCGATGTAGGTTTCATCAGTGAGAATGTCTATCTATTCTGTACCTCAGAGGGATTGGCAACGGTCGTCCGAGGCTCTGTGGATCGCGCCGCGCTAGCCAAGATCATGAAGTTGGGGCCAAACCAAAAGATTCTGCTGGCGCAGTCTGTTGGCTATCCGAAGAAGTAGCGCACTTTCCACGCGGAAGAGCTTTTGTCGGATGTGAAGGGAGCAATGTTACGCCAAACATGCTGGTGGTACGATTTCGGCCTGCCACCCACTGTCGGTAGATGGTGGGGATTTTCGCCAACAAGACGCCGAAACTATGGCGTGACGGTGATCGTGGCGGTTGCAGTCTTGCTCAGGTATTCGAATGCCGTATTCTGGGTAGCCTCAAAGGTGACGTGGTACGTGCCCGGCGTGAGGGGTGCGTAGTAGGTTGCTGAACTCGGGAACTGGGTGACCGAACCAAAGATCACGTACCCGAATTGACAAGGTGACACGGGTGGCGGTCGCAGGTAGCCACAGTCGTCACCGCCCGCATCGCGCGCTTCCTGGACCCACCACCGGACAATCGGTGAACGGGTGAATCCGCTGGCATCTCCCTCCAACGCCACCGTTCCGCCAACCGCAACGGTTGCCTGTGCAGGCGTGACCCTCACGGTCACTTGGTTGGAATGCGGGAGCCCGCTGCTACAACTGCCGAGCAAGAATGCCACGAGCAGAGCAACCGGAAGAGTAATTGCACGCACCATTTGGGACATTCCTGCCTCCGATCATCGCCAAAGATTATGCTAGGCTGGGCTGCAGCAGATTGCCGTGATGGGCATCACAGAACCGCGTTTAGAGTGGCCGTCAGGTCAGTTGTCGAAATCACATGATCGCGGTGTGGATCGAAGAGATGCATGGGTCGGACTGAGTTCCTGACCTAAACAATTATTGTGAGCGAGCCTTGGTTGGATCGGCACTGGTTCCGCTAGAGCGAAATGGCGCTCCTCATCGAGTGCAGGCTGAAGTGTGCGCCAATACTGATTGACAACGCCGACATTGTTAGAGAGGCGATTTATCGCCAACTACGAGCCACGTTCCCAGTTTCCGAGTTGTCGACGATCCACCCGGTGGTCCAAGTAAACGCTGCGGTGTCAGGGAGGATTGCCCCACAGGTCCACAGTATTGACGGTCTTCCCTTGAAGCTTCAAGTAGTAGAACAATTGACTCTTGTGTCGATCGAGATGCTGGATCATTTGGTGGAGATGTCGGCCCAGGGACATTGATACATCCGGAGCCCATGGCGCAGCCATTTCTTTGCTCGTTAGATCGTCCTCGCCAGCTTTGTCAATCATCTGCAGGGCAACGGCTTTGTCCTCTGCGAGTAACCGCTTAGCCTCGTCGACACTGTCAACGGTAGGCAGCTTTTCGGCAGATGGCAGGTTTTCCTCCGGCGACAGGTCTTCCAGCTTCTTGCCCGCCGGGAGACCCCAGTCGCCCGACACGAATCCCTTGCACCCGGCGCCACAAGCGTTCGTAATGTGCTTGATGAGCTGGCCGACCGTCATCCAATTGGAACCACTCGCCGGTTTCCAGCCGAGGCTGTTCGCATCCACTTTGTCGAGCAGCCGAGCGGTCGTTCCGTAGACTGTTTCAATCTCGTTCTTCAAGAACTCTGTCCAGTTCACGACCATGTTCCTTTCCTCAAGGACGTTGCTGCTGCTACGAGTGTAGAATTGCGGGCCGATTCCACGCAATCGCCGAAGAGCATCGTTGACGAAAACAGGCGTAGCACTCATTGACCCTGGGCTGTCCCCGAAATGGGGTTTTGAGTGCTATGGCGATTTTTCAACCGTGACGTCTGGCGGGCGCTGTAGCCGTTGGGCCATTACAGCACATCAAGATGTGACCCTTATCACTGACAGCACGCGCTCATCCGTATCGCATTAACCTCGCCTCCCCGAAGAGTAGTTCCCATCATGGGGATGCAGCACCACCGAGGCAACCCGGAGAGGTGTCCACAATCGGAAGATCGCCAGGATGCGCAGTTGTTGCTGCACCTGCTGCTGGAAGATCGCTTTCCGCGAATCTGGGTGCCGGACGCAGAGAACCGCGATCCGCGGCAACTGCTCTGGCATCGCCACCGGCTGGTGCAGATGCGCACGCGCGTCATGAACCAGTTGCACGTAGTGGCGCTCAACGAGGGGCTACGGCGCAAGAAAGCGTTGTGGCGTCCGGCGGGGCGGGCGGAACTGCAAGGGTTGTCGCTGGCACCTTGGGCGAGCCGACGTCGGCAAGACTTGCTCGACCTACTCGACCGGCTCATGCCGAAGATCCACGAGCTGAATGGGAGCTGGAACAGATCGTGGACTCGGAGGGGAGTTCGAAGTAGTAATCATGATCGAGGTTGCGATCCAAGAGATGGTTGGGTCGGACCGAGTGCCTGACCCGAAACGACTAGCAGCGAGCCTACGGTTGGCCTGGCAAATCTCAACCAGCGCGAAATGGCGCTTGATTCGGAGCGGATGCTGCAGTGTGCTCGAAGACGTTCTTGACACCGCCGACATTGTTAGAGATGGCGATTTATCGCCAGTCAGGCTGACAGACCGCGTTGAACAAGGAGACGCCTGATCGGGTCGCCTATCTACTGGAACGTGACGACGACTTTCGCCCGGGCATGTCCTGCTTCTACGTAAACAATGGCATCACCGGTTTCAGCTAGGGGATAACGCCGGTCGATCGCCGGAGCTAATTTTCCGGCCTTGATTAGTTCGCAAATAGTCGTGAGGTCGTCTCGATTGATATTCGCAATGAAGAATGTAAACTTCTGCCGAAACAACAGTGACCGCGCAGATGCCTTGAGCAGCCGGGTAAACACCGCCGAAACTTTCTTGGGCGCTCCAGTCATGACACACTTGCCATTTGGACCCAGGACACGCTTCATCGCTGCCAACGTGCGGTTTCCCACGTTGTCGAGAAGCAGGTCATAACGTTCGCTGCCCTGAGTGAAATCCTCGCGTGTATAGTCGATGACTCGGTCGGCGCCAAGCGAGCGCACCAGTTCAATGTTCTTCGTGCTGCAAACCCCAGTGACATTTGCACCAAACGACTTCGCAATCTGCACGGCAAAGGTGCCAATCCCTCCCGCCGCACCGTTGATCAAGACCTTTTGCCCGGGCTGAAGCTGGCCTTTGTTGCGAAGTGCCTGCAAGGCAGTAAGCCCTGCAATCGGCACAGCCGCCGCTTGTTCGAAGCTGACGCTTTCCGGTTTGGGAGCTACTTTGAGTTCTGGAGCACAGGCGTATTCGGCAAAGGCGCCCTTACCAACTCCGAATACGGCATCGCCAGGCTTGAACTGCGTCACGGTTTTCCCGATCGCCACGATCTCTCCAGCAACGTCCACTCCGGGCCGTACGGATTTCATCCGCCAATCCAGCGGATTAACTGAAGCGGCGCGAACTCGCAGGAGGACTTCATTGCCCTTCGGAACGGGCTGTTCGAGATCCCTTATTTCGAGGATCTTTCCCGACTTAGCCCTGGTATAAACGGCAGCTTGCATATGGACGCGAGATTATCCTCGATCGGCATGGCCGGATGTGACCCGGATCACAGAATCCAAACGGCGAGAGCATATCACGGCAGGTAATTAGAGAATGATCCCGACTGTTGTGATCAGGCGTTTACACCAACTATGCCCTTGGAGCCCCCCAAGGGCAGCTTGCTCCCCGGTCGTGAGTGTAATGATGTTTCGCCAACAATCCTTTTGAGATATCGCCAACTCACCGGCTTTCATTGACTTGCGCATGTTTCCGCCATAGCATCCTTGCGCATGATTGGTCAAACCATTTCGCACTACCGCATCATCGAGAAGTTGGGCGGTGGTGGGATGGGCGTAGTGTACAAGGCCGAGGATGTAACCCTGCACCGGTTTGTCGCCCTGAAGTTTCTTCCCGATGACGTCGCCAGAGACTCCCAAGCACTGGCTCGTTTCCAGCGAGAAGCTGAAGCTGCTTCTGCCCTCAACCATCCGAATATCTGCACGATCTATGAGGTCGGGCAGCAAGACGGCCAGTCATTCATCGTGATGGAGTACCTGGAAGGATTAACGCTAAACAACCGCATCGCAGGAAGGCCAGTGGAGACCACGACTCTTCTGTCGCTCGGCATCGACATTGCGGATGCGCTCGAAGCGGCCCATGCCAAGGGTATTGTCCACCGCGACATTAAGCCTGGGAACATTTTCGTAACTCAGCGGGGACACGCCAAGATTCTGGATTTCGGACTGGCCAAGGTGACCGCTGCGGGCAGCAGCTCCGCGGGCGCGGCCGGACCCATGAGCGCCGCCACCGCCGCGGCGAGCGAGGAAAACCTGACGAGTCCGGGAGCAGCCCTGGGGACGGTTGCTTATATGTCACCGGAACAGGTGAGAGCGAAGGAACTGGACGCTCGCACCGATCTGTTTTCATTCGGGGCAGTGCTCTACGAGATGGCAACCGGCGCCATGCCCTTTCGTGGGGAAAGTTCCGGCGTGATTTTTAATGCCATTCTGGAACGCAACCCGGTGCCTCCGGTGCGGATGAATCCTGACCTTCCGCCGAAGCTGGAAGACATCATCAACAAGGCACTCGAAAAAGACCGCAATCTTCGCTATCAGGGCGCGGCGGAGATGCGGGCGGACTTGCTCCGCCTGAAGCGGGATACTGAATCGGGAAAAGCGCCTGCACCGAGTCTCGCGACAGCAACGGCGGCGCCTGAGAAGCAAGCGCGACCAGTTCAGCGGTTTTGGTCCAGGTGGGCGGTTCTCTCTGCGACTGCGGTGATCATAGCGGGGATGCTGGTGGCTTGGCTGAAGTGGCCGGTGCCACCGGCTAGGATCTTGCGTTCAACCCAAATCACCAGCGATGGCGGCTTGAAGATGCCGCCAATTTTTACCGACGGCTCACGTTTGTATTACACGGCATATGGGCAGTCGGGAATGCTTCCGTACCAGATCTCGGTGACCGGCGGCGAGACTGCACCCTTGTCGGAATCAATACCGGGCGTGTATGGCAACGTAGCCGGACTCTCTCCCAGCGGATCGGAGTTGTTGGCGCAGAGCCGGGAAGGATCAACGGGCGAAGGACCCCTTTGGGTAATCCCTACCCTTGCGGGACCACGACACCGGCTGGGCAGTATAGTTTCCAGCGACGCCAGTTGGGCACCGGACGGACAAACCATTGTTTTTGCCAAAGGCAACACCTTGAATCTGGCAAGCAGCGATGGCACCGGCGCCCATGCGATCTTGACCGTCGACGGAACGCCGGGTTGGATTCGATGGTCGCCGGACGCCAAGAAAATACGCTTTACCGTGACGGACCCCAAGGCCGCGACGGGATCTCTTTGGGAGGCTGGAGCAGACGGGAGGAACCCTCACCCACTACTTCTCGGATGGCACAATCCTCCCGCTGAATGCTGCGGCAGTTGGACGCCGGACGGAAGATATTTTGTCTTTCAGTCCACGCAGAACGGCCGTCCGGATATCTGGGCTATACGCGAGCAACGAACGCCATTCGGGAAATCCAGCCAGGGACCGACGCAGTTGACGACTGGTCCGATGGATTTTCTGGGGCCGCTTCCTGGCAGGGATAGCAAAGAGATCTTTGTCGTAGGTCGGCAGGGTCGCGGCGAACTTGCTCGCTACGATGTGAAATCCCGACAGTTCGTGCCGTACCTGTCGGGATTGTCGGCTGAAGGTGTGGCTTTCTCGAACGATGGACAATGGGTGGCTTACGCGAGCGTCCCCGAGCAGAACCTCTGGAAAAGAAAGGTAGACGGCAGCGAGCGAGTGCAACTAACCTTTCCTCCTCTACAAGTATATGAGCCACGCTGGTCGCCGGATGGAAAGAAAATCGCTTTTCAGGGCATCACGCCGGGCCAACCCTGGAAGATGTATCTGATCTCTGCGGATGGGGGCGAACCGGAGGAGGTCATGTCGGGCATAGGTGATCTGAGTTGGTCGCCGGACGGAACTTCCTTGATCTTTCATTCGGGCATGGCAGACTTCTTGTCAACTTCCCCAAGGGCTATCCGTCTCTTGGATTTGAAGACTCGGCAGGTTTCGACAATTCCCGGTTCCGAAGGACTCTATTCCCCACGCTGGTCGCCAGATGGGCGCTACATCGCCGCACTGCGGGTTGGTCCGGAGACGATGCAGATCTTCGAGGTTCGGGCAAGGAGGTGGACAGAATTGACAAAGATTGGCGTCGATTTCCCGATTTGGTCGAGGGACTCAAAGTACATTTATTTTGATTCGTCGGAGAACGCTCCTGATTTGTATCGCGTTCGGATTGCCGACAAGAAGTTGGAGAAAGTGGTGAGCCTCAGAGGCATGCGGCTGGCGCCTGTCTTCGGCGGTCTTTTGACCGGTCTGGCTCCGGACGATTCGCCTTTGGTGTTGCGGGATGTAGGCAGCCAAGAGATTTACGCTCTTGACCTGGAGTTGCCTTAAGACTCATGGTGCGGTTTTCCCTCCGACCCCGATATTCCCATCTTGAAGGAAGCCAAGGAAGAGTACGCGAAGCTGCAACAGCGGAGTAGGCCACTCCTCACTGACCATCGTCCAATTCGTCTGGCTGGGCGATTCTCAACTGCTGTAAACAGCGTTCTCACCAGTTTGGGAAAACCCGGTAAACCGCCCCCATCTTGACTTGCGTCTCACCCACGAAGAGGATTAGCCGCAAGGGCTATATGCTCAGATTCGCACTCGCAGTTCTTTTGAGTGGGTCGGCACTCGCGCAGACTCACGCTCCCCGGGGAGCCCTACTCTCAACAGTTAGATGAAATCAGGGGAAGAAAATGTGAAGTTCCGGAAGGCTTCGGTTGCGGGATACTCTTCGATCTTGATCTCCCCCAGTCCGGCGATATGAATCTGAGCGTTGTCGGTGGAGTTGTCCATCAGATTTCAGTCATCCTCAACGGCACACTGTACACCGTTGTTTACAATCCCCCGTTAAAACGAGATGACAAGTTTTCCAGCCTGAGGAGATACAGTCGTATTCCTGCACGAATTGATGGCGACCATTTGACCATCCAGTGGCCGGACAAGACAAAAGCGAAAGGAAGAATCGTTCGCCGCGAAAAGATCGAACCCCAACGCCCTCGGCCCGCTTAAATGGACTTCTCATAATTGACGAAAACAGGCGATAGTACTCATTGACCGGGCCGACCCCCGAGAACAGGGGTTTGAGTGCTATGGTGATTTCTCGCCAAATCCCGCGACTTGAACAGCTCGCCACCAAGCGTGTACTTTTAGGTACCAACTTGGGACATTCGGCTTTGATCCACACCCCACCTTCCCGGTCTTCGAACGTCATTCTCTGGAGACGGTCTGCGCGTGGCGCGTGCCTTTTCCTGCTTGCCGTTCTGGGGTGCCTGCAAGCCAGCGCGCAACAGAAGCCCGCGTCACCACTCGACGAATTTGAGCGGCGATTTGCCGCTGCGAACTCGGCGAAGGAGGCGGGTAACTTGCACGCTGCCGCTGCCGCCAGCGAGAAGATAGTCGCCCTCGGACTCCGCGAAATGGGAAAGTTGCGCCTCTTTGAAGCCGCATATCCCGAGGCCGCCAGGTTCTCCCGCAGATCCCTCGAGTTCGAGGATGTTGCAGATGCGCACGTCGACCTCGCCGCTGCCAACTTGTTTACCGGCCAGTTAGACGAAGCACTCAAAGAGATCAGCCGGGCTCTTGCCGCCGATCCGCGCAACGCCAAGGCCTGGAATATTCAGGGCCACGCGCAGATGAAGAAAAAGGACTACCGCGCCGCGGTGGAGTCTTTCGAGAAGTCCCTCGAGATTCGTCCCGACCGCGAAACCAACTACGGTCTCGCCAATTGTTTGCTCCGATTGAAAGAGAAGGAAAAGGCCGCGGCCATTTTCCAGCAGATGACGGTGGAGTCCGGTGATCGCAGCGGCCTGCATCTCTTGTTCGGCGACGCTTACCGAAATGCCACCCTGTACGGCGACGCTATCCGGGAGTTTCAGCATGCGCTCTCACTCGATCCCAAAGTTCCAAACGGCCACTACTTTCTCGGACTGACCTACTTGATGCGGAACGAATGGGTGCTCACGCCGGAGGCCCGCCGGCAATTTCTCGAGCAACTGCGAGTCGATCCTGGAAATTTTTTCGCGAACTATCTCCTGGGCTATATGGCGTTCAGTTCGAACCAGCCACAGGAGGCGGATCGCTATCTGGGGGAGGCGGCGAGATTGAATCCTTCCTCATCGGAAGCCTGGCTGTACCTGGGACTGAATGCCTACCGCCGCAGGGACAATCAGCGCGCGGAGCGGCTCTTCCGGAAGGCAATTGCACTCGCCGAACGTAGCGGCGTAGACGCTCACAACGATATCCGGAAGGCCTACACCAGTCTTGGCCGGATCCTCATTGCTTCCGGAAGAGCAGCGGAAGGCGAACGATACTTCGAAAAGGCGCGCGCGATTCAGCAGAACATCATCGCCGACAACCAGGAAGAGAGTGGTCTGAGTGATTCGGGTGGATCCGGAGTTTCTTCAGCCGATGTCACCAGCCTTTCTCAAAATGAGCCTCCGGTTTCTCTGGGGGGGACGGGCAAGGATCCGGCCACGCCGTTAGTCGGCAACGCGCTGTCGCACGCCAAGCTGACGCAGGGCCAGGAGAGACAGGCAGCCGCCCAGGAAGAATTCTTGCGTTCTGTTCTGGGCGGCGCCTTCAATGATCTGGCCACGGTCGAGGCAATGCAGGAGCAGTATGCCCTAGCTCTCGGACACTACCAGGAAGCGGAGGGATGGGATCCCAAAGTACCCGACCTGATGCGCAATCTCGGGTTCACGGCCTATCGAGCCGGGAACCAGCCGGAATCAATCCGGGCATTGCGAAGAGCGCTGGCACTTGCCCCGGGTGATGATGAGGCTCGCGCGCTTCTGCGAGAACTGGGGGCTACTGTCCCCGGACAGGTTCCGCAAAAGAAGGAAGCCAAGAAGCCATGAACTTGAGCGCGACGGACAGCAATTGAATCCGCAACCATTACTTCGCCTTCGCGTCCTGCTCGTCGGCGTAGCGATGCTGCTTGCACCGATGGCTTTGAGTCAGGAGCAGCATCCGGCCGCGCCTCCTCCTCCTCCGAACGCCAGGAAGGTTCAGTGCAAAGGACGTCCCGTACCGCAGCTGGAGGACGTCACGGAGAAGGCAGGTATCCGTTTCCGCCATATCGCCAATCCTCTGAGCACATACATTGTCGAGTCGATGAGCGGCGGCGTCATTCTGTGGGATTACGATCGCGATGGCTGGCTGGACATCTATTTCACCAATGCGCCTACCATCGAGATGGCCCTGCGCAAAGAATCGGCTCGCGGAGCGCTCTACCATAACAACCACAACGGCACATTTAGCGATGCGACGGACAAGTCAGGCCTGGCGGCGCCTTGCTTCGCCATGGGCGGCGCAGTGGCCGACTACAACAACGACGGCTGGCCAGATCTGTACCTGACGTGTCTCGGCGGAAATGTTCTGTTTCGCAACAATGGGGATGGCACGTTCACGGATGTCACCGCGAAAGCCGGCGTTGCGGACGGTCGCATGTCTGCTGGTGCGGCTTTCGGAGATTACGACCGCGACGGATTCGTGGACCTGATGGTGGCCAACTATGTCGACTTCCAACTCGACCATCTGCCCCCATTTGGCGGCAAGTCACTCTGCAAATATCGCGGTATCGATGTCTATTGCGGACCGCGCGGAATGAAGGGCGCAGGTGATTCGCTGTTCCACAACAACGGCGATGGCACGTTTACCGACGTTTCCAAGGCCGCCGGCGTGGATGACCCGCACGGTTACTACGGGCTCGGTGTCGTTTGGGCCGACTTCAACAACACCGGCTGGCCTGACATCTACGTGGCCAACGACACGCTGCCTAACTTTCTTTACCGCAACGACGGCAAAGGCAAGTTCACCGAGATGGGCCTCGAATCCGGCACCGCGTTGAGCGAGACGGGCTCTGAGCAAGCCTCCATGGGAGTTGCCCTCGGCGACTACCTGCACAATGGACGTCCTTCCATCTACGTGACAAATTTCGGCGACGACTATAACGACCTGTATCGCAACGACGGGAACTGGATGTTTACGGATGTCTCTTATGCGTCAGGGGTAGCCTTTCCCTCCTTTCCTCTTGTGAAGTGGGGCGATGCATTCGTGGATCTCGACAACGATGGCTGGCTGGATCTGGTGGCGGTGAGCGGTCATGTCTATCCGCAAATGGAAAAGGTGCCTGCCAGCGGTGGTTACGCGCAGACCAAGCTGCTCCACATGAACCAGAAAGATGGCACCTTCTGTGATGCCGGCAATCTGGCCGGACCGGCTCTGGAAGAAAGACGCGTGTCACGGGGCCTGGCGGTCGGGGATCTGTTCAACGACGGCAATGTGGACGTCGTGGTCGAGGATCTCGATAGCGCGCCGATGATCCTACAGAACCACGGTGTTTCCGGCCGCCACTGGGTGAGTCTGGAATTGGTGGGTACCAGGAGCAATCGCATGGCAATCGGGGCGCGCGTCAAGATCCTGGCCGGAGGGATGACGCAGACCGACGAGGTTCGCAGTGGCGGTAGTTACATCTCCCAGAGCGATTTCCGTTTGCACTTTGGGCTAGGGTCGGCAGAGAAGATTGAGTCGCTGGAGGTCCGCTGGCCTTCCGGGAAAGTTGAGACGTTCAAGAACCTCGCAGCCGATCGCTTCTATGCCTTGCTGGAAGGGGAAGGGGTCGTTCCAGCAGAGCGGATTCGGCCGGTTTCCCACATATCGCGCTGCAATGTAGTGTCCATGGTCCAGGAACTGCATCGGAAGTCACCTCTATGAAACTGTCAATCCGGAAACCCACCAGTGAGATGCTACCCGCGATCCCCCCAGCGATGACAGCTACTAAACCTTCAAGGCTATTCCAGGCAATTGTGAAATATTCCAGCCGCTTTCCCCGTTCGGCAATAGTCTTTCGAGTCGCGGCCAATTCAGTCACCGCCAGAGCATACGAATGCCCGGCGGGGTGTGCTTGAAATCGTGTAATCAGGCGTTTACGCTCATTGAAACTAACCTTTGATCGGTGTCGAATCCGCAGGGACTTATTGCTCAAAAGCAGCAACGTGGATCAAGCTGTGACAAATTCCATCAAGCTTGAGCATGTTCGGGCAATGCTAATATCCTGATGGCATGGGACCACATGCCATGACTGATACGTCCTTGAGCGTTCGTTCTGTCCAACAGGCACGCACTCGAGCCCTGGTGGTCCCGCGCGAGCATGGCGCCTGGGGTTTGCTGCTTGTCCCCCTGTTCACCGGCGCTGCAGTCGGAGTGGCATCGACACAAAGGGTATGGCCCCTGGTTCTGTTTACGGTGGCCGCGCTCGCCCTGTTCTGGCTGCGCACCCCCGTGGAAAGTCTGCTGGGCACAACTCCGCTGAGTGCGCAAACGCCTGCAGAGCGGCGGACTTCGCTCATTGTGTCCGCCGGACTGGTCGCAGTTTCGGCTGGTTGTTTGACCGGGTTGTTGTGGAATGGGCGCAACCGGGGCTTACTGCTTCTTGGCGGCATCGGAGTACTCGCATTCGTTGCCCAGACGTTGCTTATGAAACTGGGCCATAAGCTGCGTATGATGGCACAAATGCTGGGAGCAATCGGTCTCGCTTGCACCGCGCCAGCAGCCTATTACGTAGCCACCGGACAGCTGGATGCGCGTGCATGGGTGTTGTGGGCCGCCAACTGGGCCTTTGCGGGCAACCAGATTCATTTCGTGCAGCTGCGTATCCATGCGGCCCACGCCGCAACTTTCGGCGAGAAACTCGGCCGGGGGCGAGTGTTTCTTCTGGGACAGATACTGCTGCTCCCGACTCTGGCTGCTGCGGCGTACTGGCGACTGATGCCAGCTCTAGTAATGCTCGCTTTCATTCCTGGGCTGTTTCGCGGTTTTTATTGGTTTTTCGGTGGACACCGGCCGCTGCAGGTCAAGCGTCTAGGCTGGTCGGAAATGAGGCAGGGAGCTTTATTCGGAATTCTGCTCGCGGCTGCCATCATTCTCTCCTAGCGTAACCGTTGCACGTGCGAGGCACCCTTACTCGATTCCGACGAATTGGTCATAGACTGGCGCAAGCAGGCGTTTACGCTCACAACCCGGCCAATGAGTGTAATTGATTCCATGACAATGTCGGCTCCCAGACCCGAGTAAAGTTGGTGGTGCTAAAGCCAACCAAAGGCTCGGGAGAAAGGAGCCGAACATGATCATTATAGATTCTCTCTTAAAGTCAAAGTGTTTTCTCTCTAGGAGAGGTGCGGAGAACCCTCTCTCTTTTTCGGGTCGCTCAAGCGCCAGCGGCAATGGCATGGAC
>JAIQFF010000179.1 GCA_020073395.1 Terriglobia bacterium | reverse complement strand
TTCGACTGGCTCTACGCCTACTCGCCCTACCAGCACGTAAAGCCGGGCACGGAATATCCGGCCATCATGTTCATGACCGCAGACAGCGACAGCCGCGTCGATCCCATGCACGCGAAGAAGATGGCCGCGCTGATGCAGGCCGAAGCCGCGAACGGGAAGAGCAAAGAGCGTCCCATTCTGCTGCGCATCGACAGCAAAGCCGGCCACGGCCAGGGCAAGCCGATCACCAAGCAGATTGAGGATGGGACGGACGTTTATTCGTTTTTGTTTTGGCAGTTGGGGGTGAAACCGTGAAGTGCGGGCGTCGAGTGTCCCGACATGGTTCGTTGTGATTCGCGCTTATCTAGATGAAACCGGACAGCACGAGCGAGACTATGTGCTGATTGCTGGCCACATAGGATTCGAAAGTCAATGGGACCGGTTCATACCCGCATGGCGCGATGCTCTTGGCCAGCAGAGAAAGCGCTTGCACATGCACACGCTGCGATGGTCAAGCACCAGTACCGAGAAATTACTTTCGCGCCTTGGCCATGTTCCGGCCGAGTGTGGCTTGAAGAGACCTATCGGTGGGGTGAGGGTATGTGACTATGAAGATTTGATCCCCGGGCCACGCGCCAAGAGAGTGATCAATGGGTATGCGTGCGCCTTGCTGTCGGTTGCGGTCAGTCTACTTCTTTGCAGCGTCCCGGATGATGAACGTTTCGAGCTTATTCTCGAACAACAGGATCGATATTCGACGCACGCTCACATTGCCCTGTCTAGCGTAACCCAAGATCCTAATCCCCTATTACGAACAAAGAACGGGGAATCGAAACTAGCCAAGTGGTCGTTTGCCCCCAGCGGAAGCACCACGTTATTCGATCAGGCCGACTATCTCTGCTACGCCCTCTTACAGAAGCAGAGGGATTCGACTTCTCGCAAGGCTCGCTGGTGTGCTCCTATTTTGGAAAGCGAAATAGAAACGATTGGAAGAATAATGACGCGGGAAGAGATTCGCGAAGCAGTTCTCCATGAGCCATACCCGGGATCAAACCTTGTGTGAGTCGCGAGTGTGGCACATGGGACCTTTTGGCTCATTAATCCCTATAGCTGGGTGCCCCACTCATTCGCGTTCTTTGCGGATGAGTGGGTCTTCCTCGCGATCTGACGGAGAGTAGTGGCTCAATTGTGTCGATTCATGTCTCCATAGCGGCGCAAGCCCCACACCTCGCAAAGGGCGCGATGTGTGGGGCACCCGGCCCTATGTTCCCCTCAGCGGCTGAAGCCGCCTCTGTCCGGCGTTCTGTGCGGCACGGCTGAAGCCGTGCCCTTCCACCGCGATCGCAAGCCAGCGCGGTGGACTTCCTTCTTGCATTGATGATTTCCGTCACCCACCCATTTCGCAAAGAGCGCGAAATGGATGGGGCACCTTCAACCTGTCTCCCGGTTCCTTTATCAAGGAAGCTTTTCCAGTTCGGCTGAGATGTTGACTACGCCGCCTGTAACTTTCAGTTTGCGTTCCCAGTTCTTGTAGCCGGTCTTCTTGACGACAACTGAGTGCTCTCCTGCGGTCACTTCGATCACGGACGGAGTGTTTCCTACGAAATTTCCGTCCAGTTCGATATCCGCGTTGGCGGGAGTTGAGGAGACTGAAATCCTGTTGACCGAGGACATCGCCATCGGCTTTTCGGCAAGTGCAGCCGGTTGGAGCGGCGGATTCGGCGTGGCTTCCCTGGCGGCGCGGGTTGGCCAATCTGCCCGGATGGCATCGCAGGCATCCTTTACCGAATTGCCCAGGGAGCGTGTGGAATGGCTCACGATGGAATCGCCATCCTTGTTGAACACAGCCATCTTGTTGTCGCGTTTGATCAGGCCCTTGCCGCCTTCGTGGTCGAGGAGGACGACGTAGTCTGCCTTGTCTGGTTTGTTGTTCACGATTACGTCGGGACAGCGCTCACCGAATGTCTTGACGATTTCTGCGGTTTGCGGACGCGCGCCGCCGGAGCTATGGGCGGCGAAGGTTCCGTCGGCGCCGCCGGCGTTTCCGGACATCTCCCAGGACTGGCTGTCGGATACAAAGACTCTGGGCTTGCCCGCTGAGGTTTGTGCCGCTGACGAAATCAGCAGCAGGGATATCGCAAGAGAAGTGACGAGAGACCGCATTTGCCCTCCACGGCATGATCAAGGGGAAGCACCTGACATGCTTCATAAGTTCATTCGACCGCCTGGCCTGAGACGCTTCGGGGGAAGGACTTGATGGTACTTCGCGAGATTGACGTCCGCAATGCAGATTGTGGTTCCGCGGGGTTGGACTGAATCTTGTCAACCACCGTGTCGCAAAAAACGCGACGAGGGTGGAGCACGCGCGGGCAACCTCTTTTCTGCTCGTGCTATCTGATAGTTTCGGCTTTTTTGCGGCGCCACCGTATTCCCGACGGAGGACGCATGAAGACGGCCTTTGCGCTTTTGTTAGTTACCGCCACCATTGTGGCGGCTACGTGGTTTGTCACTCGCGAACTGCGAAATCAGGTTTCTGAGCAAGAGCGTCGCCTGACACGGCAGGAGGCGCTGGCCGCACAACTTCAGAAGCGTCCCTACTTCGCGTCTCACACCATCGACATGCACCTGCAAAATGTGCACGTCGGACAAATGCCAATCTGGATCGCAGACTCGCCTATCAGTTTCGCGTGGTTGTACTTTGAGACTCTGGGCGATACCGAAATTAATAAGTCCGTAATCCTTACCTCACTTCCGCAAGCAAGGGCGCCGATCCAGCTCGGGCCGCCCTTTCAAGTTGGGTCCGCTACAGATCCAGCCTGCGCGTGGAATTTTTTCCTGGACGGCAATAAGATCATGCTGGATCTTAGTGACAATCACTGCAACGTTCCTGTCCCTGCGCATGTGGTATTCGAGGGCGCGATGCAGTTGATTGAACCAACCACCGGCTCACGCTAGGAACAACCGCGCACGCAGTCCATCGCTGAAACTCCGGTCGGTGGGCGCCGGTCATTGGCGCCAACGATGCAGGCACACCGATCCCGGCCACGAGCCAGGACAAAAGACCAACGCCTGCCTGGAAAGGACTGGGATGGAAAAGGACACAGCATCGATGAAGCTGGTCTCGGTGAACGTGGGGCTTCCGCGCGTAGTGATGTGGCACGGGATAAACGTGACTACCGGGATCTTCAAGGAGCCGGTGCAGGGCCGGGTCGCTCTGCGCAAGCTTAATCTGGACGGAGACCGTCAGGCGGACCTCACTGTCCACGGAGGAGAGTATAAGGCGGTTTACTGCTATCCGCTCGCACACTACGACTACTGGCGGAAAGAGTTGCCGGGACGGGAGGTGCCGATAGCCATGTTTGGAGAAAACTTTACGATCGATAGCCCGGCGATCGATACTTCGGCGATCGATGCCTCGACGATCGATGCCTCGGCCACCCATGGCTTGCTGGAAGAGTCGGTCCATCTGGGGGACCAGTTCTCCGTCGGCTCTGCGGAGGTGATCGTGACCCAGCCTCGGCTTCCCTGCTACAAACTGGGCGTGAGATTTCAGGCTGACGACATGGTGAAGCGGTTCCTGGCGAGCGGGCGGACCGGCTTCTACCTCGCCGTCACCCGCGAGGGAGAGGTCGGCGCCGGAGATGAGATCAGGTTGATGGGTCGTGACCCGAATGCCGTCCCGGTGTCGGAAATTACGCGACTGTATATCGCGAAGAGGTATGGCGATGACGACGTGACCTGGGTGCGGCGTGCCCTGCGAGTGGCCGCCTTGCCGGAGAGTTGGAAGGAGTACTTCCGGGAGCGGCTGCAGAGGATGCATTGAAAACCATTCGAAACCGTTGTGAGCCCGGGTCGGGGATGGTCCCTGTCACGCACCCTATTCGCCAAAGGCGCGAAATGGATGGGGCATCCTCGCCCACCCTTTCGCAACGTATGGGGTGGGCATCCGGTTTGGGGACAGACTTGCTCCCCCGGCGAACCTCAGGAGCTACTCGCTTCGACGTGAACCACGCCATCCGTCCACCTAGAATTGGAGTACCATTGCGGACGGGAAAGCTGGCTTCATCCTACGCAGTCGATGACGAGGGCCGCGAGTCCGTTGTTTTTCCATTCATTGCTGATGTGCAGACTCCGGCTACCTCCTGGGAGGCGGAGCCATGGCTTGTCCAATTGAGTTCAGCTGCTCGAAGCGGTCCCGCAGGACACTTCTCTTGCTCTCCATCGGGCTCTTCCTGGTTGCATCCGCCGGTGCACAAAAGGCCGCCAAGGCGAACGCTCCCAAGTACGATCTTCAGACGGAGACAAAGATCAAGGGAACGATCGATGAAGTGAAGCTGCCACCCAAGGGCAGCGAGAGAGAGATCGCACATTTGCTGGTAAAAAATGGGGCGGACACGGTGGATGTCTATCTATGTCCCAAAACCTTCATGGACGACATGGGGATGGACTTCAGCAAGGGAGACGAGATCTCGCTCACCGGCTCGAAGATCAAGCAAGGCGAAGCAGAACTCTTTCTCACGCGCGAAATAGTAAAGGGAAACAACACCTTCGCGCTACGCGACGCCAAGGGAGCACCGGTCTGGTGAAACTAGAGACCGCGTTCATCCAGCCGAGGTTCTAAATTTTCCCCTCGGGATGTAGGGCGTCAGTCTCCCGCTCGGGCACACCGATGATTTCCGCCACCCACTTCGCAAGCTACACGAAATGGATGGGGCACGCTCCATGATGTGCAAGTTTCAGGAAATCAGAACTCGAAGTAGCCCCCGGCGGCGGCACGGCGAGGGACGGGCTCGGGTTCGCCGGAGGGCAGCAAGCCTACGACTCCTCGCAGGTTTTCCCAGGCGGCCTGGTTCAGTGCTGGGTCGGCGCCAACCAGGTCGCGGATCATGTTCCATGCCGCCAGGTTCAGTGCGCCCTCGGGTGGAGGTCCCATAGCCAGGGACACGGAACACTGCGGGCAGAAACAGATGCGCTGCGCCGACGACTTTTGCCGCGGTCTGATGCCAACCGTTTGCGCGAACATATATACCGCGACGGATTTGTGTCCGACTTCGATCTCGCGATTGCAGCGCAGGCAAAACAAGTTTTCCAAAGGATCCCTTCCTGGCGGTCGAAAGGAAATACTGTCTCGCGGACAAGGTGGGGCGCAAGTAGGAAGAGAGATTCCTCGTGTGGGGACGCAGCGCGGTTCAGGCCTTCCCCCCGCGTCCCCCACTTGTCGCAAAATACGCGACAAATGGGGCACCCACGGACTACTCGGGAATGCCGACGACCAGGGTGCGCCGCAGCGGCAGTTCGCTCTCGGGGATTTCCGCGATAAATTGCAGGTCGGAGCCGTGCAAGCGAATCAGATCGCGGGCGGCGTCGTTGAAAAAATATACTACATCGCCTCCGAAGCGGTCTTTGAAGCGGCGGCGTTCGTCGAGGGCGAACGGGCTTACCGAATACACTTTCAATTCCTTTGATTCACCCAAAGCGGCACTCAACTGCCGTTGGAATGCGAGGGCGCCCTGCCGCACCTGCGCCATGGTAAGCGCAACCACGTGATAAGTCATAAGACAGACTGAGGATGTCAGAGGATGGGCTGGCTGTCCAGCCGAGCGCCGGGTTGGTATGGAACCGCGTCATCGGACTCTGCCCCGAACCAAGGTGTGCTCTAGCCAGAAGCGGATCGGGTCGTGCACTCTGCTGCTATGGCAATGGACGGCAGGAACAACGGGGAGTCGCGGTTGACCGTCGGCTGGTCGCAGGTGCAGACGTATCAGGTATCGGCCAAATTTTTCAGACTAGCGGAACTGCGCAAACTTAAGCAGTGCGAGCAGGTGGCTGCGGTTTGCTATCGGGTGCGCGGCGGCATCATCGAATTCCTGCTGGTCCAGACCGGCAAGGGACGCTGGATTTTTCCTAAAGGCAGCGTGGAGCCCGGGCTTACCCATGCCCAGGCTGCCGCCCTTGAGGCCTTCGAAGAGGCCGGTGTGCATGGCCGGATGGAGGAAGCCGCATTCACCCGCTACGTTCGGCGTAAGCGAGGCGAGGGGCGGAATTCCGCGGCGAGGTCTGCAGAAAAAGAGCCTGCCGTCAGCGCTCATCTTTGTGAGGTCTTGCGGCTTGTGCCGCCGCAGGAGACCAATCGCAATCCCACCTGGTTTTCTACCGAGAAGGCGAAACGGCGTTTGCTGGAGGACCGCCCCGCTGATTTTGGGGCCGAACTGGCTCGCGTGGTTGACCGTGCCTTATCTCGCATTCAGCGATCTCGTAGCCGGAATGCCACTTCGATCCACGGTCTGCAGAAAGTGCAATTCATCGACATCGACCGAGTGCGGGAGACGGCCGGCAGAACCAGAGCTTCTCGAATTGGATGAGCGGCGTGCGGTCAGGAAAAATAGTCGCGCATCAGCTCAGTCATCCATTGCGGCTGCCGGACCTGTGCCGGATCGGGCTCGAACTCGCGAACGTAAGGTTTGATATCCAGCACCGGGGTGCCTTCGATTGCGTCCAGAGCCTTCACTTTTAGCTTCAGGCCATCAACCTGGAGCAGTTCACAGATGGAAACGCCTAGTCTGTTGGGCCGGTGTTTCTTCCGTTGCGCGAAGATTCCAACGCGAGGCCAGTCCGGGTTGTTGCGGGGATGGCTGGCGGAGCTGACGACGCTGTCGTCAGGAACACGGTCAAGATGAAAGACCACCAGAATGTGGGAGAAATCGGTCAGACCGAGGACGGATTCTGGAGTAAAACGCGTGCTGTCCAGTTCGATGACCGATATTACGTCTCCCCAAAAATCGTCCTTCGCTTCGATTCGTGGCGAGTGGACGCGGCCGATGGGATCGAGAGTGATTGCAGCCATAGCAATATCCTATCTCGAACAAGATATGGTTTTGTCTTCTGTCGCCGTGTTATGGGGCGCTGTCCATGGCTGTTGATCACTGAATTGGAGCAGCCCTGAGTCGTTCTCAAAATGGGCCGGCATTTGCCTCGGCAGCCAAGCCAGGTGCCACAAGGATGTTTTGCCGTGTTACATTTACGGCATCGCCCCTGAAATTAAACCGGTCGTACACCTCTTGCGGCGAGGTGACGATAATGCTTTGGAGCAGGCTCTGGCTCTACTTCAAAATACCGTGTTCTCTTTCAGCATGCGCGTTTGCGGCCCAGCGCCAGGACGCAGAAGATACCATGCAGGAAGTGCTGATCAGGTCGGTTCCGTACCTGCCAGATTCGATAGTGCGAAAAGCACTGGTGGTGTGACTTTATAAGGTGGCAAGGAACCGCTGCCTGATGAGCCGACGCCGGAGCAAGGCTGCTCCCCAACTAGACCTTTCTCTGGAGGAACTCATGCCCAATCGGAAAAAGCTTCAGCAGTTGGAGACCGATGGCGGCATCAAGCCGGAATCGGTCGCGATCCGGAGCGAGGAAGCGGGACGGTTGCGAAAGATAATTCAGCGACTGCCGCCACAATACCGCATCGTCCTGGTGTTGCGCGACATGGAAGGTCTCAAGGACGAAGAGGTCGCCGAGATCACCGGGCTGCGTCCTGGAACCGTGCGGGTTCGCCTGCACCGTGCCCGGCTGTTCGTCCGTATGGAATTAATGAAAGGGCTGAAGCCACGTCCCGGGAAAGCGGCAGCCTCGTCGCGCGCGGTCTTTGAGGAACAACCCAGACCGGCCCGCTGTAAAGCCATGTTCGCCGAGCTTTCAGACTATCTCGACGGCAAGTTGGACGATTCGCTTTGTGAAGAACTGGAGCGGCACATGAAGGGCTGCAAGCCATGCCAGGCCTTCCTCGCGAGTCTCAAGACAACGGTCGAGCAGTGCAGAAGATCGCCCGTGGAAGGCCTGGACCGCAAGAGAGCGGCCAGACTGCGCAAGAAGGTGCTGGCTGATTACGAACTCGTGATGGGGAAGAAGGTCCGCCGGTAATCACACCGGCGGGTCGGGCCAAATCGAAGAAACTTGGCTACCATGGACCGCAGTACTCCATAGACACAAGAGTAGGAGCAAACAAATGCTGAAGGGCGTGGTGATCGGTTTCGTATTGGCCGCCTTAATTTTGGTAGGCGGGCTCTATTACTACTTTGCCGCAGGCATGGCGCCTGTGGCCATCGCCGATCCTCCCATGCCATTTGAGCGGAAGCTGGCGCACATGGCCCTGGATGCGCACATCCAGAAACAAACGACCGGCGAGCCTTCTGTGGCCGCTGACGAGGCGACCTATCTGGCTGGTGCGGAGGTGTACAAGCAGCACTGCGCCGTGTGTCACGGGATGCCCGGCCAGGCACCCACCGACTATGCGACAACCATGTTTCCCGAACCGCCCCAATTGTTTCGCGGCAAGGGCGTGACCGATGATCCGGTAGCCGAGAGTTATTGGAAAACGGCCAATGGCATTCGTTTGTCCGGAATGCCCGATTTTAAGAGCAAACTGACGGACATCCAGTTATGGCAGGTCAGCCAATTGCTCGCCCACGCCAACGAAATCTCCGACCCGGTCAAGAAAGTGCTCGCCCAGGACCTGACACCGTCCACATCGGCACCTGGACTGCCCCCAGTATCGGCACCAAACTCGAAAAGGTGAGGCGGAGAATCCCAGTAATGAAGGAGAGCACACTGTCAGTTGAAAGTCGGACTCGCCATGATTCACTACTCCATTTCGAATGACTAGGCGGCTTTTGACACGCGCGCCATGTCGCCTTCAATTGCGTAGCTGCGTTGACAAATTCCCTTCAGAGTGTCGTAGAGCAGGGTTTTGTCGACCCCGTCACTGCGGATGAAATCACTGATCGAGAGCATCCCCTGAAGTTGCATCTGTTGGTCCACCACCGGCAGCCGTCGCACTCGCTTGTCCCGCATCAATTGCAGTGCGGTTTCCACACTATCTTCGGGATGGCAGCAAGTTGGGTGCGATGTCATACATTCTTTTACCCAGGTCTGCGCCGGATATTTCCCCGGGGCTACTACTCTGACACAAAGATCCCGGTCGGTTACAACCCCAGCCAGCTTGCGATGAAGCAGTTCTTCCACCACTGGCACGATACCTGTGCCCGCGTGATCCATCAGGGCGGCCACAGCTTCGACTGTCCAATACTGCGTGCAATAACTGGGCTTCGAGGTCATGACGTCTTTTACTTGCATGGCACACCTCCTGTTCGGATGTTAGTGAGACGACGAAATCGGAACAGTGACCAGGGTCACCCCGACATGTGATTGGAGGACACTGCGTGAACCGTCTTATGACGCTTGGAGTCAACTAAGCGGCATTCAAAAGGGCCTACTCCAACACTAAAATGTTCCTTCTCGCACACATCTGCCTAAGAATCTCCGGCCACACCGTGACGCTGACTTCCCCAAGATGGGCCTTGCGGAGCAACAGCATCAAGGTACGCGACTGCCCGATGCCGCCGCCGATGGAAAGCGGGATCTGATGGTTGAGAATGGCTTGATGATAGGGCAAGTGCAGGAAGTCAGACTGACCCGCCATCTGCAATTGTCTTTTCAGGGCGTCGGCAGTGACGCGAATCCCCATCGACGTCAGTTCATGCCGCCGCTTAGTGACCGGGTTCCATACCAGGATGTCGCCATTCAGCCCGTGCGTGTCCTTGCCGGTTTCCTTGC